>JAJPIY010000319.1 GCA_021324515.1 Planctomycetota bacterium | reverse complement strand
TACGCCGCTGGATGTAGGCGGCGTCGCCCAGGCCAGGATGCCCCGGCTCCAGCTCTAACTCCGTCGCATCCGGCGGCGTCACCATAAGCTGGGGATCAATCGGAACCCCATATTCAATGAGAGTAGCGGCGGGTTTCATGATGGGGGGCCTCCTCGGCACGACCAGGACTGAGCCTATCCCGTCGGGATTGGGGCGCCTATTCTTATTTTACCCCCGCTTCCGTACAGGACCAATTCTTAAAGGCTGGCGGACTTTTCCCTCCCCCCCTGTGGGGGAGGGTTAGGGTGGGGGGGGGTAGAACTCCTTGTCTGCATTGTACTTACCCCCCACCCCAGCCCTCCCCCACAAGGGGGGAGGGAGTTTTGTCCGTTAGCCCTAAGCGACTTGCATTTGCTGGGTACGGACCTGTTTGAGCGCTCGAATGCCGGCGGGGGTGATGCGATAACAATGCGCCGCCGTTCCGGCCCGCAACGCCGGGGTGGCGCCGGTGTTTTGTTCCAGCCAGCCATAGGCCAGCAACTCGCCGTGCAGTTTCACGAGCTGGCGAGCTTCCACGCCTTCCATTGCGATCAAGCGATCCTGCCAGGCTTGTCGATCGGCCTCGCCCGCTTGCTGATAATGTTGTAACAGAGCGAATAATTCCTTCACGTCGCGCAATCGTTCCAGTTCATCGAACATGCTGTCCTCCGGGGTGTCTATCGCGGAGCAAAACCGGGAGGTTTGATCGGACGCAAGGGGCTTTCAACTTCATCCGGCCGCCCTGCGCCCGTGTCGGCCGCGGGACGGCCTTTCTTATTGTATCCGCCGTGCGGTTTAGTACGGTCGTTGGCTAGGCGGCGGCGTCGCGATCGATGTGCAGAATGATGCCGCGTGTCGAGGCGCGGATGAAAGCGAGCATTTCGGCGACTTCGGCGACGTGACCCAACTGGCGCTCGATCTGTTCCAGCGCTACCGGCAGCAGCAGTTGGCTGCGATAAAGCAGATGAAACGCCTGGCGGACAGCATCGATGTTCGCCGTGGGAATACCGGCGCGGCGCATGCCGACGACGTTGACGCCGACCACGCAGTTGATGCGTTGTTGGATGATGAAGGGCGGAATGTCCTTGGTGGTGGCCGAGATGCCGCTGAGTAAGGCCAAACGACCGACGCGGACAAATTGGTGCAGGGCGCAGTTGCCGGACAGATAGACGTTGTCTTCAAGAACACAGTGGCCGGCCAAGAGGGCGCCGTTGGCAATAATGCAGTGATTGCCGATCTTGCAATCGTGGGCGATGTGGCTATGAGCCATCAGGAAATTGTGATTGCCGATGCGCGTCTCCCACGAGTGGGTAGTGCCGCGGTGGATGGTGACGTGCTCGCGGATGATATTGTGATCGCCGATGACCAGGCGTGTGGGTTCGCCCGCATAGCGGAGGTGCTGCGGCTGCTCGCCCAGCACGGCGCCGCCAAAGACGGTGTTGTGACATCCCATGCTCAGCGGGCCGATCAGGTGGGCGCCTGGCCGCAGGACACAGCCGGCGCCGACATGGACCTCGCCTTCAATGACCACGTAAGGTCCGACCTGAACCTCTTCACCCAGCTCGGCCTCCGCAGAGATAACGGCCGTGGGATGAATGCGAGCGGACTGTGCGATCGGCATGACAGCACCCGGTCCCGAATAAGCAACGAAAACAGTTCGAGCCGGTCCTTCTATACGCATTCCGCCTCACCGATGCCAGAGCAATTTGTCCTCCGAAGACCAACGCGAGCGACGAGGAAACTTAGCGAAGCTGGCGAGGGAAGCATAGCCAGTGATACAATAGGACATCCGCGGCGAGCGGGGGGTGTGAACCCCCCGGTAGAACTCGCGGCGAGCGGGGGGTGTGAACCCCCCGGTTGTTCTACCGGGGGGTTCACACCCCCCGCTCGCCCCCCGCGACCCCGCTCGCTCCCCGCGACCCCGCTCGCCGCGGAAGCGAGTGGCGCGCCCTACGGGGAGGCCGACATGGATCTCGATGCCAAGGTTTGTTACTGTTTTCACGTCACCAAGCGGAAGCTGCTTCATTTTCTCCGCCTGGAAAAACCGCGGGTCGCCAGCCAATTAGCGGAGTGCGGCGGTGCTGGCACCGGCTGCGGCTGGTGTGTCCCCTTCCTCAAACAACTCTTTCAGCAGGCCGCCCAAGGCGGCGTCACGGAGTTAGAGCACCTCACTCCCGCTGAATATGAGCGCCTGCGGGCCGTCTATATTCGAGAAGGCAAAGGCACGCCGCCGCCCGGCGCTACGCCCTTGCCGCCGGAGAGTTAGCTGCGACCTGAGAGGAAGCGTAGACGTGCGCCGCCGTGCGTTGCAGCACGTTGGATTTTCCACAACATGCTGGCAATGTGCTGTGTGCTGTGTTACCTTGAGGGGCAGAGAAGGCGCCTGCTTACCGTGCCTTTGTATCCAAGGGAGAACCATCATGGACAAGAAAAGGGTATGTCCGGACTGTGAAGCAAACGAGGTGGATCTGAATCGGCGTGAATTTCTGCGCACTGTAGGGGTGACAGCGGCCGCCTCTACGGTCGGCCTGCCGCTGTTTGCTACAGCACGAGAGGCCATCGCACCCAGCAAGAGCAGTCCTGCGGAAACCGCTGTCAAGGCGCTGTATGACACCTTGACCGACGAACAGAAAAAAGTCGTCTGTTTCGATTGGGATTATGTCGATCCTGAACGGGGGTTGCTGCGGACGCGCGTGTCGAACAACTGGCAGATCACCAAGCCGCACATCCGTAGCAATTTTTACACCAAGCAACAGCAGATCATCATCCACGACATTTTCCGGGGCATCATCAACCCGGAGTGGTACGCCCGCTTCCTCAAGCAGCTGCGCGATGATACGGGTGGCAAGCCGTGGGGCGCCGAGCAGAGTCTGGCCATCTTCGGTCAACCCGGCAGCGACAAGTTCGAGTTCGTCATGACCGGCCGGCACATGACCCTCCGCGCCGATGGCAACTCGGAGGCGCATGTCGCTTTCGGTGGGCCGATCTTTTACGGCCATGCTGCCAGCGATTTCAATGAGAAGCCCGGCCATCCGGGCAACGTCTTCTGGGAGCAAGGCCGTCGCGCCAACCTGGTCTATCAAATGCTCGACGGCAAACAACAAAAAGCCGCCCTGGTTGACAAACGGCCTCGGGAATCGGCCGTGGCTTTTCGCGGCGCCCAAGGCGGGTTCCCCGGCATTCCGATAGCGGAGCTATCCAAGGACCAAAAGAACGAACTGCAAAAAGTGCTGATGCTGATGCTCGAACCGTATCGCAAGGAAGACCAAGAAGAAGCCCTGGAGTGCCTGCGCAAGCAAGGCGGATTGGACAAATGCAGCCTGGCCTTCTACAAGGACGGCGACATCGGCAACGACGGCGAGTGGGACAATTGGCGCATCGAAGGCCCAGCGTTCGTCTGGTATTTCCGCGGCGAACCGCACGTCCACGTCTGGGTCAACGTGGCCGACGATCCGTCCGTGAAAACGAACGCCAGAGGGTAAAAGCGCATTCTCAACAATCCCGGAGCGCTCGCGACAGGCCGGCCTGTCGCGAGCGCTCCGGGATTGTTGAGCAAACGTTCCTTACTTACCCCGCGGTTTCCCAGCGGGGGGCCGGCTCCACAACAAGCGCTGTTGGCGTTCCTGTTTGCGCAATTGGATGATCTGGGCCGCACGCTCTTCGGGCGGCAGTTTTTCCAGGTCTTCGCGCACCTTCCGCGGCAAACGCTCGATCCATTGCCGTTCGCGGATCATTCGGACTATTTGCAGGCGTTCTTGAGGGCCTTTGGCTTCTTCAATTTGGTGCCGCTCAGCTTGCGGCAGACGCTCCAACCAGGCGATATAGCGTTCCGCCGCCCGCCACAATCTTTTTTGCGTCTTGGCATCCAGCTGATGAAAAGCGTGATCCAGCTGGCGAAGCTGCTGGCGCTTGGGGCCTGGCAGCGCCCAGAAGTCGCGCAGATCACGCTGTAGCCGAGCATAATGTTCCGGGTCGGCCTTCCACTTTTGCAACAGTTGGCGATTGTGTTCCAGATGGGCAGCGTCCGGCCCGGCAGAGGCCCCCTCCTCGCCAGGCGTCGCCGCCAGGAGAAAGACCAGCATGGGCAAGCCCAGGACACAAGAACGCGAGATGACCACGCACGCCTCCTTCATGAAGTCGATGTTTCGTCGCCGAACAGATCCGGCGCATCCAGCGCTCGCCAAAAATCGAGGGTTTCGATGCGCTCGTACAGGCGTTTGTTTTCGAGGATGCGCAGATCCTGAAGCAATTCCCGCTCGCCAGGTTCGCGGGGCACGAGCCAGTTGTAGCCGGCGTAACCAACCCACGCGGAGACCAATAGCGCCGCAACCCACCCCAGACCAAAGCAGCGCATGCGCCAGCGTTGCCGACGCTGCTGTTCGTCGGCCCGCAGCGGCCCGAGGCGCTCCAGCGTACGGTGCGTGAAGCGAAGCGACGGCTGCGGCTGCGGCAGGAAATCGAGCAATTCCCAGGTGCGTCGCAGAGCGTCGGCCTCGGCGCGGGTCGCTGGATCGAGGCTCAGCTTTGCCTCCATAGCGCGAGCGGCCTCACCCGTTAGTTCGCCATCGAGATAAGCCACCAAGTCGGCCCGTTCTTGATCACTGAGGGGAGCAGGTTCACTCATTGCCAACTCCTCGCTGTCCACAATTATCTCTCCGAACCTTCCCGGGCATGTTCGCCGTCCATGTAAATATAGCTGCTCAGGGCCGCGCGGAGGTTCTCCCGCGCGCGGCTTAGCAGAGATTTGACCGCCTTGGTTGTCAGCCCCATGACCTCGGCGATCTCGGCATAGTTCAGGTCTTCGAACTTGTTGAGCACCACGGCCATGCGCTGCCGTTCATTCAATCCTTCCAGCGCCTGGCGAATGCGTTCGGTCAACTCCTGTCGCTCCAAACGCCGCATGGGACCGCTGCCGCGATCGGGGACGAGTTGCTCCGCCGGTCGCGGTCCCAGCGGCCCCGAATCTTGGGCCGGCAACGACAAGGTGGGCTTGCGCTGCCGCGAACGCAGCGCGTTCAGGGCCAAGTTATTGGCGATGGTGAACAACCAAGTAGAGAACTTCGAGCGCGGCCGATATTTCTTGCGGGAGCGATAGACGCGCAGAAAGACCTCCTGCGCCAGATCCTCCGCCTCCTCCGCGTTGCCGACCAGATGATGCATGAGGGCGACGAGACGCTGCTGGTACAACTCAACCAATTCCTCGAAGGCGCCGGCATCGTCTTCGCGCACGCGCAGCATGAGACGGATTTCCGGATCGCGGAGGGCCAGTTGCGTGCTGCTTTCGCCGGTCGCACTCACGACAGCCCCCAAACAATTAACCCCAGAGTCACAGAGGCCCCAGCGAAGAAAACACGGAGACAAGCAAAAAAGAAGCCGGGAAAAACACGGTCCTATGCGTCCTTTGTCTCTTGGGGCCTTCCCTGGGGCTTCTGTGACTTTGAAGTTAGTTCTTCTTCATCTAACCCCAGCCTTCGGGATGGGTTCCGCCAAGGCGGCGCGGGTCGGTTGACCCTCAAGACCGCGCAGGAACACGTAGTCATACGTCGCCCGCCGGCCATGAAATAATCAGCCGCCTCCAAAATGGCTGCCCCACGAACGCTTCCTCTCGCCAACCGACCGCCCATCAAGCTTACAGTATGTGCGTGGCGCTATTGTAAACGAACGGAAGAGAGGATACCACGACTTAACTAGCTGAGTCATACACGCTCTTATCCTCCCAGTGCGAACGCGGACTATTACCATCCTTAATTCCGCTACGAGCGCTCCGCATTCCGATCCTGAGACGCTTGCAGTAAAATCTCTGTTAGTTCAGACCGCTAACTCTAAGGCAGGGAGAGAAGTCTTGGTCCCCAGAGGAACTTCCCCCCAACCCTCTCCTGCAAGAGAGGAAAGCATTTGGTCTGGTACACCATAAGGGTGCGATGGAAGCGACGGCTCTTTTACGGTTGCCGTTTGGATGGCAGACTGCTGGAGGACCTGCATGGAAACGCTGACGGCGCGAGCGTTGACGGCCCAGTTGGCCGATGATCTCGGCTGGCTGGAGCAGCACTGCCGTAGGCAGTGCGATCCGGGGCAAGCGGCAGGCAAGCTGCGTCTGGCCGCCGCCCTGGTGCGCAATTGCATCGGGCCGATGCTCGACGAACAGCCGCCGACGCCGCTTCATGTCGCTGTCGTCGGCGGGGCCGGCGCGGGCAAAAGCACGGTGGCCAACCTCCTCAGCGGTGCCGTTGCTGCCGAGGCCAATCCGCAAGCGGGCTTCACGCGCCATCCCATTGCCTACACCACCACCAATGGTCCGCTCCCTTGGACCGGCCGCGCCGGCTTTCTCGGCCCCTTGCAGCTGTTGACCCAGCTGTGTCCATCCAGCCTCGATGAGGACGTGTATCAAGTTCGCCGTATCGCTGCCGATTCGAGCAGTTTCGCTCTGCTGAAGGATTTCATCATCTGGGACTGCCCCGACATGACAACATGGGCGGCGAGCGGCTACCTGCCGCGCCTGCTGGAAGTGGCCGCCTTGGCCGACATCCTTGTCTACGTCGCTTCCGACGAACGCTACAACGACCAAGCGCCGACGCAATTCCTACAGCTGTTGCTGCAAACGGGCAAGCCGGTCGTCGCCGTCCTCATGAAGATGAGGGAATCGGACGCCCCCGCCCTGATTGCCCATTTTCAGCAAGAGGTATTGGCCCCTTTGTCGCACCCGCCAGGCGGCGGCGTCGTTGCCACGTTGGCCGTTCCGTTTCTGACGGCGGCCCAACTCGCCGACCCGGCGCGACAGGCCCCGCGCTATCGTATTCCCTTGCTCAATCAAATCGCCGTCCTGGGTACGCCGGCCGTCGCCGCGCGACGGCGCACCGTCCTCGGCGCTTTGCACTTCCTCGTCCGACATGGGGAGCAACTGCTGTCGGTCGCCCAGCACGATCTACGGGTGCTACAGAGTTGGCAAGCCGTCGTCGCCGTCGGCCAGGCAGACTTCGAGCAACGCTATCTCCGCGAATATCTGACCAGTGAGAAATTCCGCGGGTTCGATGAAGCCTTGCACCGTCTGATGGAACTGCTGGAGCTACCGGGTCTGGGCAAGTTTCTCAGTGGCGCGCTCTACATTTTGCGTACTCCCTATCGATTGCTTAAAGACGTGGTTGCCAAAACCGGTCGGCCCGAAACGCCAAGTCGGCCTGAGCAACGAATCCTCAACGACGCCCTGGACAGCTGGATCGACCTCCTTCGCAAAGAAGCAGCCCAGCACGCCAGTGAGCATGGCTTATGGGCGCATGTCGAAGCAGGTTTCCATGACGGCGGCCTCGCCGAGCGCATCCGCGAGCGTTTTCAACAAAACTATCGCAACTTCCAAACCGACCTGGCTATCGAGGTCGACCGCACCGCACGGGCCATCTACGAACAACTGGAAAAGACCCCTGCCGTATTGAACACCCTCCGCGGCAGCAAATTCGCCCTGGACGCCGCCGCCATCGGCGGCACCCTCGCGGCCGGCGGTATCAACTGGCACGATTTTATCCTCGTGCCGCTAGTCGCCTCGCTAACGCACCAACTCGTCGAGTTGCTGGGCAAAACCGTGGTCGATGCCCAGCGCGAGCAAACGCGCGAACGTCAGCAAACGCTAATGAAACAACACCTCTCTGTTCCACTGGCCGAATGGCTGGCCCAATGGCCCGCCACCGGCGGCTCGGATTTCGAGCGCCTGCAACGGGCCCTACGGCGCATTCCCACTGCGATCGCTCAATTGGAGACGCGCGTTCAGGCGGCGATGACCTCTTGAGATTTTAAGACTTGTCGGCCGAATGCCGCACCGTTAGAATCGGACGATACAGACGAATACAGCTTCGGATTTTCGTCCGGCCCGGACTTCCCGTTTGCCTCTGGTCCTTACGGGAGCCTGGAAGTGTCGTACCGATCCCGCACGGTTTCCGTCCTGGTCCTTTTGGGCAGCCTGCTTTTAATAGCGGCCTTCAGCTCCGCCGCTGAGCAGTCGGCAAATCTGCGCGTCGAAGCGTTCCGCCAGCTTCCCCTGGCCAAGAAGCTTGACAGCCCGCGCCATACTATCGAGACCCTCTGTTTCGCTATTGACGCCTACGACCGCATCCCCGCTATGATTGAAGACGCGGTTGCCTGTCTCGCGGTCGATGCCAAAGACGCCAGTGGTCCGGGCACACTCCAATTGCTCGCTATCCAGCTCCATGAAGTCCTTGACGAATTGTCCTACCCGTTCCAGACGCTCCTCGAGGATCCGAAGCGTACTTCGGTCGTCTTTTATCAGGACAAGGAGGTCCGTATCGCTCTGGCTCGCGGATCGGATAAACTCTGGCGTTTCGACCGGGAGACCGTGGAAGGCATTCCAGCGATGCACCGGGTCATGGAGGCGCGGGCCAAGCAGCGCCGCACCATCGAGAGCAGCCAGCTCCAGAGCGGGCTGGAAAATCCCACAGCAACGCTGGTCAGTTTTTTGAACTACGCCGCCGCGGGCGACTACGCTTCCGCTGCCCTCCGCCTCGACTTGACAGACATTCCCCTGGAACAGCGCCCGCGCCTGGGGCCTTATCTTGCTTGGAAGCTCGCCTGTGTCATGCAGCGGCGCGGCTACCTTTATAGTCCCGATGTGCCTATCGATCCGGACGGCCTGCCTTATACCTGGAGCGCCGACGCCGCCGGGCGCATCCGGGTCGAGCGTGTCCACCCGCCCGGCGGCAAAGACGCCTGGCTGTTCTCGCGCGCCACCGTGGCGGCTATCGAAGCCATGTGGCGCGAGGTGAAAGCTCAACCGCCCGATGTCCGCTACGCCCTTCTGGGCAAACTCGTTCCGCCGCCCCCCGATCAACCGCCGCCGGCCCTTCCTGCCAAGGTGCATGCGCCCCATTCCGTACCTGATGCTTTTGCCTCGCCTCGCCGCATGGTCCGCGCCTTTTTCCGCGCCGTCGATGCCGCCGAATACGATGACGATGCTTACAGACAGGCCTATGTTTTCCTCGACCTCGGACAGTTTCCTGTCGAAGACCATCCCCTCGTCGGACCTAAGCGTGTGCTCATGTTGGAGGCCGTGCTTCGCAAAATCAATCCCGATCTGATTAGCCTTTCCGATAACTGGAGCGCCCCGCCGCAGGTGCTCCGCGGTCCTGGCGATCTTCGCATCGAGATTGTCCGCCAGGCCGACGGCCGTTGGCGCTTCAGCGGTGAGACCGTGGCTAATTTGCCGGCCATGTACGAATCGTTAGGCGGCAAAGATCGTATCGAAGGCTACAGGCTCCACGGTCTGGGCACGCCGCGCGAGACCCTTGCCTTGTTCCTCACCGCCGTCAACCAGCGCGACAACGCCAGTGCCGCCCGCTGCCTCGACCTCTCGGAGCTGCCCTCCTCGGTGCGCGACAACCTCGGCCCCGTCTTGGCCTTCAAACTCAAGTACATCATCGACCGTCTGGGGCGCATCTATCTCCAGGAAGTCCCTAATGACGCCGATGGGCCTCATTTCGTCCTCTACCGCGGTCCCCTCGGGCGGATTGTCCTCGGCCCGCGCGACCAAGCCAGCGGCAAGGTCTGGACCTTCACACCGGCCACGGTCGCCCAGATCGAACCCATGTTCAACCGCGTCCTCGGCCAACCCAGCGATGCCAGCTTGGCTGAGTCTAAATACACTCGCCTGGAACCGGAGTTGGCCCTGGAACCCGGCGTCTGGGTACGTGCTCATACACCTGCCTGGCTCCGCCATATGCACCTGGGCCTGGAAGACTACCAATGGCTGGCACTGGTCTTGGCGATCTTCTTGGCCTGGGCCATTTCATTTCTGCTACGCTGGCTGGCTTTGCGTCTGATCTGCTGGTTTTTCCATTTGGGTGACGCTGCCGCCGACCTGGATTTGCTGCGCTACAAACTCCGTTCTCTCCGCGCCCTAACGTTCGTTGTTGTTGTGTACTGGCTAATCGAGTGGGTTGATCTACCCAGTTCTGCGGCCGGGCGGCTCTATCTTCTGGAAAAGCTGTTGTTGACCGCTGTACTCGCTTGGCTTGGCTTCCAGTGGACTGACCTGGGCAGGTTGTTCTACCAACGTACTTCGCGCCTGAAGTCGCACCGCGGATTGGGCGACTTGCTCGTCCCCTTCATCACGACCATGATAAAGCTGGTCGTAGTCCTCTCGACTGCCACCTATCTGGTGTACCAGTTCGGCCCAGGCGATTCCATGACGCGCTTCTTCACCGGCCTGGGCATCGTCGGCGTGGCCGTCTCGCTGGCCGCTCAGGATTCCCTCAAGAATTTCTTCGGCACTCTCGTACTTGTCGGCGACCGCGCCTTCCGCATCGGCGACCGCTTGGTTATCGGCGACAAGGAGGGGATCGTCGAGCAGGTCGGCTTCCGCTCAACCAAGCTGCGTACGCTGGACGATTCGCTCCTGGTCCTGCCCAACGCTCTCTTGGCCACCAGTGTGATCGATAACATGGGCTTGCGCATCTTCCGCCGCATCCGCCTGCTCTTCTGGGTGGCCCTCAATACACCGCTCCATCGCCTGGATGCGCTGCGCGAGGCTGTACACAGCTATCTCTCCGCCCATCCGCGCGTTGATTCCAGCCGCGTTCATGTCCACGTGCAGCGCATCGCCGAGAGCGGCATCGAATGGGAGGTGTGGTGCTACTTCGAGTCCAGCGATTTGGAGGGCGAAGCTCAGGGGCGCGAGGAACTGCTGTGCGAGATCCTTCGCCTTGCTGCATCGCTCCAAGTAGAGCTTGTTCTGGCGAAGAAATGAGTCGGAGAAACCAGCCTGCCGCGCCCGCAAGGACTGTTTTTTGCCGGCGCAGCTTGAAGCGGTTCATTCTCCACTAGCTCGAAGCTCACGCAGCAGCGGATCATTAATCGACTTTTGCCAGGCGGTTAGGCGCTGTTGCAGCTGTTCGCGGACGGCGGCGTAGCTAGCGTTGCCGTAGAGGTTGCGCGTCTCGCCGGGATCCTTTTCGAGGTTGTACAACTCATCGAGGAAGTTAGCGTGGTGATGGCGTACCAGCTTCCATTTGCTGGTGCGTATCATGCGCATGTAGGCCAGGCCGCTGTTGTGCAGGTCGTATTGCCCGTAAAGGGTATCGCGCCAGGCCGGGTGGAGGCCGCGCAAGAGCGGCGTGAAGTCCCACCCTTGCCATTTCGCCTCCGGCGGCGAAGCCAGACCAAGCATGCCGAGGACCGAGGGGGGAGTGTCAAGGTTTGTCACCATTTCGGCGATCTCCATGCCAGGCTTGACTACGCCCGGCCAGCGGACCATCAGGGGCACACGGATAGACGTGTCCCACATGTTCGGGCGTTTCGGCCCGGCGATGCCGCCGGCGATCCACCAGCCGTTGCCCTTGGTATGGATGAGATGATGACCGATGTTGTAGCCGTGATCGCTGGTGAACAACACGATGGTCTTCTTTGTCAAGTCCAGATCGTCGAGCTTGGCGAGCAACCGACCGAGGTTGCGATCAACGGAATGAATGCTGGCGTAATAGTCGCGCGTCCAGTCTTTGACCTGCTTGGGGTCGATACCGCGAACAGACGGAATGGCCGGATCGAGATCGCGGAACGGTGTGGAATCGACAGGCAGGACAGGACCGTAAGGCAAGTGCGGAGCGCGGAAGTGCAAGAGCAGCGCGAATGGCTGCGATTTATTCTCCTCAATAAATTGCAGGGCGTCGTCGGTGAGGAGGTCAGGCAGCGAACCTTTGATCTTGCGGGTTTTACCGTTTTTTTCCAGCACCGGGTCCATCGGCTGATTGCCGCCGCCGAGGAAGCCGAAAAAGTGGTCGAAGCCGTTCTTGGTGGGATGGAAACGTGGCTGGGTGCCCAGGTGCCATTTGCCGATCAAGGCGGTGCGATAGCCCTGCTGGTGCAGGATCTTCGGCCACGTCAGCACGTCCGGGGCAAGCCCCATGCCGGCGTCTGCTTCCTGGGGAGCGATCCAGTCGGTGATGCCGACTTGCGTCCCGTAGAGGCTGCACAACATGCTGGCGCGGCTGGGCGAACAGACGGGGGTGGGCGTGAAAGCGTTCAGGAAGCGCGCCCCCTCCCGCGCCAGCCGGTCCATGTTCGGCGTGCGGCACTCTTTGTTGCCATAGCAGCCCAAGGCCCAGGCGCCTTGATCGTCGGTGACAATCGAGACGACGTTCCACTTCTCCGGCCCCGCGGCCGGCATCGAAGCAGCGGCGTAGAGCAGACCGAAGCCAGCCAGGACAAAGCGTATCCCTTGCGGCGCAAACATAGCAGAGGCCCTCTCGGCAGAAAATACGCTGCCGGTCCGCTCCGCTTGACAAACAATGTTGTTGCGAACCGACAACAGTATCTTTTTGCAACCGGAAGAGAGATCGTCAAGCAGTTTGGGGAGTAGATGGTTCAGAAGGCCGACGCCCCCAAAAAACGAATTTATGACCTAGAGTTCATAAGGGGAGAATAGGCGCCGGTGCCGGCTGGTTGGTCGCTGAAGAGAGGTTCATACGATGAGGACGCGCTGGTTGGAAAAGGGTTTATTCGTGCTGCTGCTCACCCTCGGGGGTTGTCGCTCCCAGGTGGCGGTGACAGAAGAGGCGGCGCCTGAAGATACGACGACTCACCTGAACGACCCGATCGCTATTTCGCTGGCCGATTGGCTCCGGCTGCCACGCGCGGAACTGGCCCAATTGGTCGAAGAATGGACTCAGACCGTTAGCAAGCAGCGGGAGTGGGCGCGGAGCAATGTCGAAGCGGTGCGGTTGCTGCCTCAGCTGCGTCCGCCGAGTCGGGCGGTTGGGTTCGCTGCGGCCAAGTTTTCGCCCACGGCCGGCTTCTCGCTGCCTCCCTACCTGAAAGAAGGCCAAAAGGATGCCGCCGTCGCTCTGCACCTGGCATGTCTGGGCGATGGCGAAGCAGCGCGGCAACTCGCCGATCCTGCCGATAAGGAATTGTTGGCCAAGATCACCGCTTGCAGCGGCGAACGCATATTTCCAATCGAATGGACGCGGTTGGTATCGCTGGTATTGCAAAACGCCGAGCTGAAATTAGCCAACGGCGAGCTGGATGGTGCAGTGGAGTTGGTGCAATTGCACCGCCAGCTGCGGTCTCTGCTTACGGCGGCGGGCAAAACGCCGGCCCCACCGACACTTCAGGCGGCGTTGCTGTCGCACGGGCGGCAGGCGCTGATGGCGGCAGCCGCCGCCTGGCGCGAACCACGCTGGAACAAGACGGCCCTGGCTGCCGATATTGACGCGGCCCTCGCGGACTGGGGCGACACGCCCGATACGGTGCTCGAAAAAGCAATCCTGACGTACTTACAACCGGACCAGCGCCTCCGTTGCTTTTTTAACACGCCCTCGGCCGTGCAGCGCGCGCTCGATCTGCTCGCGCTGCCGCTGCCGAGCGAGGGGGCAGACGGCGTCGCCATATTGCTCGACGATAAGCAAAACCTGACTGAAGTGCTTATCGTCTATCGTCCGAAACTGAACGAGCTGTTTTCGGGGCCGCGACAGTTTGCTTTGCCGCTTATCGAGCGTGGCTACAAAAGCGAAGGAGACCCGGAAACCGGCCCCGGCCTGACGCGACAGAGTTGGGTCGGCGACGGTTGGTCTTACGAAATCACGCTGCTGAGGCGCGGCAGTATTGGCGGTGCGGTGGTGCGGGTCCGGCGAGCGGGGTGTGTCAACACCCCGGTGGAAGAAAAAACCACCGGGGTGGAAGAAAAAACCACCGGGGTGGAAGAAAAAACCACCGGGGTGTTGACACACCCCGCTCGCCAGATACGCGATCTGCGCGATTTCGGCGCTGTTCACCTCGATCGCTCTTTTGAACAAAATCGGCTCAACCTGGCTCCCGATCGCACGGGCACATCATTGGAGATCACCGACGCCACCAAGCTAGCCACGATCACGCAGCCGGCGCCGAAGCACGCGCTGGCCGCTGCTGTCCTCCAGCGTGAAGCCAACGAAGACCTGCTGGCCAAGCTGACGCTGCGCTGGCCGGCCGATCAAAACCGCAATGCCCTCAGCCAGCTGGCCCTGCCGATGTATACTGCTTACGGACCGACTCGTTTGGAAAGCGTCGAAGAAGCCGGCGGCGGACGGTTTGTACTGACCTGGCGGAACGAGACGACGCAGCTGAAGCTGAGTCTCCCGTTTGCGGACAAAGCGCCGGAATTGGTGGTTGAGGACAGTCGCGGCCCAACGGCCCTGAAGGCCCGCGCCGAGGCTGCCGTCGCATTCGATCGCCGCGAACGTCAAGAACGCATCGCCGCCGGCAAGCCGCACCGCCGCCTGCGCCGCTTCGTCCAACTGCCCTCGCAGGGCATCGATGACTTGCGGCTGGGCCAGACACGTGAACAGGTGCTGGCCATCTTGTCCGGTGTGCGTTCCCTCCGCGTTGTTCCGTTGTCCGATGGCCTGAACATTCTCGTTCTCAATGAGCCGCCCGCCACAGCAACCTATTGGCCGCGCCAACTGTTTGTCCGCTTTGGCGCCGACAATCGTGTGACGGAGATCCGCGTGCGCTATCAAGAAAGGCCGCAAACACCAGGAGCCAAAACGCCGCGATTGCTGGAAACGCTCCAGGCCAAACCCTATGGCGCCCCTCAAGCACTGCCGCCGACGTGGACCGGACTGTGGACCGATCTGCCGGCCGGCAAAAAGCCAGTGTTGTATCGCTGGCAAGACGATGTCACTTGCCTGACCTATCAACGGGATTCCGGCGGTAGCGAAGTGGTGTTGTACGATCGTTCTTCTCATTCCCTCGCTCCGCTACGGTTTTGCCGTCGCGGCGTCGAAGGGTGCGTTCTCGGCGACAGTCAGACCGAGGTGCGCCAGCGCTGGCGCGTCCATAATCCGCTGCTTGCCTCCAATGGCGCGGAGGTATTGATGATGCCGACGAATAGCCCCTATGACGTGCTCTTGGTCTGGTATGACAAGGACAAGGTGTCGCGGCTGATCGCGCGTTATCGCCAGCTCAAGCCCGCAAAAGTTGAAGAGGTCGGTGAGGCGCTACAGCAAGCCTGGGGAGAAGATCTCGATCATCTTGGCTTCCTCCGCCGTCGCGACGGCGCTCGGGGCCAGGTATTGCAGTCCTACGGCTTCCACGACGATTGTACGCGCGTCCTCCTGTTCGCGCAGGAAACCGAGGAAGGCATTCGCCTATTCAGCGAATGGCGTGATTGGCCGGTTGCAGCGCAAACACTGGCGTCCAAGTGAATGCGTGAGTGCCCTGCGGGCGAGCGGGGGTATTTGTTCCCTCCCCCCTTGTGGGGGAGGGTTAGGGTGGGGGGTGTAGAATTCCGGAGTCTGCGGTTGCTTCTCCCCCCCCACCCCAGCCCTCCCCCACAAGGGG
>JAJPIY010000065.1 GCA_021324515.1 Planctomycetota bacterium | reverse complement strand
TGATGTCGCGCTTGCGACAGGGCGATAATGAGGCGGCGCGACAGTTGTTTGAACGTTTCGCCGATCGTCTGATCGCTTTGGCCCGGCAGCAGCTGAGCGCACAGCTGCGCGGTCGGATCGATCCCGAAGACGTGATACAGTCGGTCTTCCGAAGTTTCTTCCGTCGCCAGCAGGAGACAGGCTTTCGCTTGCGCGATTGGGATGATCTATGGGCGCTGCTAACCCGCATGACGCTGCACAAACTCGGCCTTCATATAGCCTATCATCTGGCGGAATGTCGCAGTATTCTACGCGAGTCGGAGGAGCACGTTTACCAGAAAGACGTAGCCAGTTGGACCGTCCTTGCCCGCGAACCAACGCCTTTGGAAGCGATGATCTTCAGCGAAACCGTCGAGGAATTGCTGCGGCCGCTGAATTCCCGCGACCGGACTATTGCAATGCTGGCCTTGCAAGGATATACTCGGCATGAAATTGCCGAATAGGCCGGCTGCACCGAACGCACCGTCTATCGCGTACTCGCACGTCTACGCCATCAGATGCAACGCGCCACGAATGCAGCCGGATGAGGAAGCAACGTTGCTTTTACTCCGGGAGTTCGTGCCATGTCTCCGCCCAGCGTTTCGAGTCGATGGCTCGCTACTGCTGTTGGGTCTTGGTTGGAACCGCTTGTGTGTCGCTTTGAGGAAGCCTGGCAACGCGGCGAACGACCCGCCCTCGATGCTTATCTACCCTGCGACGCCGAGGCGCGCCGCATCACGTTGGTAGAACTAATCCATCTGGAACTGGAATTGCGTCTCAAGGCCGGCGAGGCAGCGCGCGTCGAGGAATATCTGACGCGCTATCCGGAGTTGGCGGACGACGAGCAAGCCGTGCTCGCTCTCCTCCAGACCGAATTACGCGCACGCAGGGAACCGCAATTATCGAATGCAGAATATCAGCAGCGCTTTCCTCAATTCGCGCAGGAATTCGACGCCGGCCTGGGTACTTTATCCACGGATGGGCGGCCGGCTTCGCTAGCGACGCTGTGGACACACACCGACAATGTAACCCCGACATCCGGCGGCGAACTGCCGCGCCTTCCCGGATACGAGATCGAGAAGGAGCTGGGACGCGGGGCGATGGGGATCGTGTACAAGGCCCGGCACCTGCACTTGAATCGCGTCGTCGCCCTCAAGATGATCCTGCACGCCGAACAGACTGACGCCGCAGAGCGAAGGCGGTCCCAGGCCGAAGCCCAGGCGCTGGCCCGCTTGAATCATCCCAACATCGTGCAGATCTACGAAGTCGGCGAGCATCAAGGTCAGCCGTTCTTGGCCCTGGAATTCGTCGAAGGCGGCACCCTCGCCGAACGCCTGAAGCGACAGCCGTTATCCGTGACCGAGGCGGTGAAGCTGACGGCGACGTTGGCGCGGGCCGTCCACGCCGCCCATGAAAGCCACATCGTTCACCGCGACTTGAAACCGGCCAACATCCTGCTGACTGGGGACGGCACACCCAAAATCAGTGACTTCAGCTTGGCCAAACACCTCGACGCCGAGACGTTGCGGACGCAGAGCGGCGCCATCTTCGGCACGCCCGCCTACATGGCGCCAGAGCAAGCCTCCGGCCGGAGTAAAGCGATCGGCCCCGCAGTAGACATCCACGCCCTCGGCGTCATCCTCTACGAGCTGTTGGCACGGCAGCCGCCCTTTCGCGGCCTGACTATATTGGAGGTGCTACAACAAGTGCAGTCCGCAGAGCCGATCTCGCTGCGCCGCCTGGCGCCCAAGGTGCCGCGCGACCTGGAGACGATTTGTCACAAATGTCTGCGCAAGGCGCCGGAGGCACGTTATCACAGCGCCTTGGAGTTGGCCGAAGATTTGGAGCGCTTCTTGAGAAAGGAGCCGATCCGGGCGCGGCCGGTCTCCGCCTGGGAACACGGCCTCAAGTGGGTGCGCCACCATCCGGCTGCCGCAGTGCTCTTGGCCGTCCTCCTTCTTGTCGTCGTTTCCACTATCGGCGCCTGGGTTAAGTTTACCGCTTATCTTGGGCAGGCGCTCGCTGCGCGTACCGAGGAGTTGCAGAATGAACGACAAAAGCGAGAACGCGCGTTGCAACGCGACCTGCGGTTCAATCGCTATGTCGATAACATCCGGCAAGCCGCCCAGCTTTGGCAGCGTCATGAGATCAGCCAATGCTACGATTTCATGACGATACACCAATGGATCGAGGGCAAAGACGATCCGCGCGGCTTTGAGTGGCACTATCTCCGGCGCTGGTGTGATCACCAACCTCGCGCGCTGAAAGGGCACACGGCTGCGGTGCAATGCGTCCGCTTTCATCCGAATGGAAAATGGCTAGCTTCCTGTAGCGAGGACCGGACCATCCGTTTCTGGGAGGTAGAAACGGGTAGGCTGTGCGCGACTTTAACCGGGGAGGGCGAGTTGGTTCGTGAGATCGCCTTCTCCCCCGACGGCCGGACTTTGGCCTGCAACATCGGCGAAAGCGTCCAATTCTGGGACGTTGCCGAGCAGCGGCGGCAAAAAGTCTTGGTCAAGGAGCTTGATTACTTCCAAAGCATCGCGTTCTCCCCGCGAGGCAACCTGCTGGCTTTGTTGAGAATACGGAACACATTTTCCGAGATCCAGGTATGGGATCTCCAAACCCAGCGTGTCCACCGCTGGCATTCCATCGACGATCCCATACGTCTAGCCTTCGCCTCGGATGGACAGATGTTGGCCATCGGCTACGAGAATGGGACCGTCTTGTTCCACGATGCGGCTACCGGGAACGAACGCGGCCGCTTGTTGACCAAGCACCCGGCCCACGCTTTGGCGTTTGCTCATCAATCCCCCCTTCTGGCGGTTGGGGGAGGGGACGGGATAGTGAGTTTCTGGGATGTCGAAACGCGCCAGCCGGTGGGCGAAGCCGTGGGTCATGCCGGCATGGTAAATTCCCTGGCCTTTTCCCCCGACGATCGCACTCTCCTCTCGGCCAGCGAGGATGGGACCATTCGCTCGTGGGATACGGCCAGCCAGCATCTCCAGGCCATTCTTCGGACGCGAAATCAGCCCTTCCGCAGCGTGGCTTTCCATCCGGAGGGGCACGTCTTTGCCGCCGCCTCGGCAGATGGCATCATTTCGCTGTGGTCCACGATCACAGATGAGAAAACCGGCGCTCTCCAGACGGCGGTAGACCCGGCGGGTCCGGTGGCGTTTTCTCCGGAGGGCCAATGGCTGGCGGTCGCGGGCCGAGATCAGACAGTGCGTCTGTTCGATTCGGCCACCCGGCAGATACGGCGGACGCTCTACGGCTGGCACGGCGAATGGCAAGACTTGGCTTTTTCGCCTGACGGCAAGCACGTGGCTGCCGCGTGCAGCGATCATCGGGTCTACGTTTGGGATACCGAAACCGGACGACGATTGCATCAACTTCTCGAGCACCAGGATACGGTGACTTGCGTGACCTATTCTCCTGATGGCAAATGGTTGATCGCCGGTGGGGCAGACAACCGCATCGCTGTCTGGGAAATGCCAGCAGGGCGATTGCAGTCCTTGCTCGACGCTCACGAAGGTCCCGTCACCGGGTTGGCCTTCCATCCCAAGGGCGCAGTCTTCGCATCAATTGGCCGCGATAAATGCCTCCGGTTGTGGAGTGTGCCGACTTTTCAACCGCTTCACCGACTCGCCCGCCATGAGGAGTTGCTGGGTGTAGCATTCACCGATGCCGGACGGACCTTGCTCCTCAACGGCGAAATTACCGGCGTGAGCGCCTGGCAGTACAAGGGAGGCCAGGAGCTTGCCCCAGGGAAGTGCCTTCTGGGACCGGCCCGCTTTCTGGCGGTCGCATCAAAGACGCATCGGGTAGCCGTATCCTCGCTTCAGACGATTCGCGTGTATGATCGTCCGGATCGAAATGCAGCCTTTCATTTGGAAGTGGTGGGCACCCCAGGAAGCCGTCGCCTGGCGCTATCGCCGGAGGGGACCCTGTTGGTCTTATGCCAAAGAGGAGGGCCGTTGCAGTGGTGGGAACTGAACCGTTCTCAGATTCGCGATACCGACCAAGAGTGTCCCTACGCTGTTCATACGCTCGCATTTGATCCGAGCGGGCAAATGCTGATCACAGGGAGCCGGAACCGTGTTCCTGGGACCATCCGCACTCCTTTTCCTTTCGGCGTTTATGATTGGCAGCCCCAAAACACGGTTGGCGATAGGGTCCGTTTCTGGAGCGTGTCCACCGGACAGGCCAAGCACGTTTTGTCGGAAACGCTCACGCTGGCCAGTCAACCGTTCGTGGCCGTTTCGCCCGATGGCCGAACTCTGGCCACCGGGGCCGACGACGGCAGCGTCTCTTTGTGGGACTTGGCAACCGGCAAACGCCGCGTGCAACTGCTGGCCAGCCGCCATTCCCGCACCTACGTTCCGCTTATCGAAGCGATCCTGACGGCGAGATGCCCTGTGAAACCGAAATTCCACGGCGATCAAATGCACGCGCTGACGTTTTCTTCGGATGGTCGATTGCTGGCGGCGGCGACGGAGGATGGACACGTCCAACTCTGGGACGCCTCCACCGGCAAAGAATGGGCCACGCTGCCCGGCGCCCAGGCCGAGGTGTCTTGCCTGGCCTTTTCACCTGACAGCAAACTGCTGGCGAGCAACAACGGCGCGGCGATCGCGTTGTGGACCGTGCGTTCGCCGGAGGGACATCTGGTACGCTGGCGGCAACTTCTCGGCCATACCGCCGTGGTACGAAGCCTTGCTTTTTCCGCCGACGGTCGATTCCTCGCCAGCGGCGGCGACGACGCCGACATCCGCCTGTGGGATCTGGCCAGCGGTGCGGAAGGCAGACAGCTGCAAGGTCACATTGCCCGCGTCAACTCCCTGGCATTTCACGCGGATGGGCGGACCCTGGCCTCGGCCGGCTGGGACGGCACCGTTCGGTTATGGCACATCGCAACCGGCCGAGAGTTGATGGCCATTCGGTGTGCCGCCCCACTCATCCATGCCGTGGCCTTTTCCCCAGACGGCCAAACCCTGGCTGCTGGCGGCGAACGCCAAAACGGCCGCGGCGACATCTATTTCTGGAATGCGGCGCCATAACAGGGTATTGCATACGCTTAGGGCTGGCAGGACCTTCCCGCTCTTTTGCCAGCGATGGTTAAGGAAGAAGACCAGCGCTCCCTGGCCCGATGCACCTGGGCGGTTGATCGGTTAGGCCCAGGCGGATTTGCCAACTAGCCGAATATTACGATAATCAGACTGAAGAAGAACAAGTTGAGGAACATAAAGCCTCACTCCAAGCCGAAGGTCATGCGGTTATGATCGTTCCTACCAAATTGGTCGCGGAGTCCTTGCAAACTTGTCACCAAGAAACAAACCACGTGATGTAGGGTCAACTATGAGAAAACTTACGCTCCTCGTCGCCTTCTTCGCTTGTACTCCGCTCGGCACCGCCGAGGAAGCGATCCAGCCGCTGCGTCCGCCGGCCGTGCCGTTGGTCGCTTGCGACCCGTATTTTTCGATCTGGTCGCCGGCTGATAAGCTCACCGATGCGGCCACCATCCATTGGACCGGCAAGCCGCAGCCGTTGACTAGTCTCGTCCGCATCGACGGCAAGACCTATCGCCTCATGGGTGCCGAACCGAAGGACGTTCCGCCCCTGCCGCAAACGTCTCTGGAGGTGCTGCCGACGCGCACCATCTACACCTTCGAGGGCGCCGGTATCCACCTCACACTCACCTTCACCACGCCGGCCTTGCCCGAGGATGTGGCAATCCTGTCCCGTCCTGTCACTTATTTGACGTGGGAAGCGCACTCCGGTGACGACGACGTTCACGAAGTCGCAATTTATTTCGATTCCTCAACGCTCCCAGCCGTCAATACGCCCGATCAATGGGTGATCTGCGCCCGTGCGAAAATCGACGGCTTGGTATTGCTGCGGGCCGGCAGTTGGGACCAACCTATCCTGGCAAAACGCGGCGACGACCTTCGCATCGATTGGGGTCATCTCTACGTTGCGGCCCCTGAGGACCAAGTTGCCCAAACGGTCATCGCCTCTGCAGCGGACGCCCGCGCCGTCTTTGCCGATCCTGCGCGATCTCCCATTGTGGCAAAAGCAGGAGAAGCAATGGCTGCCGGCAAAGCGCCTGTGCTGGCCTTCCACTTCGACCTCGGCCAAGTCGGCCCACGACCGGTCTCACGGTGGTTGATATACGCTTATGACGATATTTATTCTATTCAATACTTCAAAAGAAACTTGCGCCCTTATTGGCGACGAAACGGTTGGCAGGCGCTCGACCTCCTCAAAGCATCGGTCAAGGAATACGCGGATTTGACGGCCCGCTGCAAAGCGCTCGACGAAGAGCTGATGGCCGACATGAGCAGACTGGGAGGCCCGAAATATGCGCGCATTATCGGTCTGTCTTATCGCCAAACGTTTGCCGGCTGCAAGATCGCCGCGGACGCTCTCGGTGCTCCGCTCATTTTCCCCAAGGAAAATTTCTCCAACGGCTGCATCAGCACGGTGGATGTGATCTATCCGATGGCGCCGCAGTTTCTCTTGTTTGGCCCGACTTTAACGAAGGCCATTCTCGTTTCTAACCTCGATTACGCCTCCTCGCCGCGCTGGAAGTTCGACTTCGCCCCGCACGATTTGGGCACCTATCCGCAGGCCAACGGTCAGGTTTATGGCGGTGGCGAACGCAGCGACCAAAATCAGATGCCGGTCGAGGAGACCGGCAACATGTTAATCCTGCTTGCCGCCTTGGCCAAGATCGAAGGCCACGCCGACTTTGCTGCGCTATATTGGCCGACCGTGCAGAAATGGGCCGCCTTCCTCAAGGCCAAAGGGTTCGATCCGGAAAACCAGCTGTGTACAGACGATTTCGCCGGCCACCTGGCCCATAACGTTAATCTGTCGGCCAAGGCCATCGTCGCCCTGGGCGCCTACGCCCAATTGTGCCACCTCCGCGGTGATGATAAAACCGCCGAGGCGTTCCACACGCTCGCCAAGTCGCTGGCGGCACGTTGGGTCAAGGAAGCGGACGACGGCGATCACTTCCGTCTGGCTTTCGACCGCAAGAACACCTGGAGCCAGAAGTACAATCTTGTCTGGGACAAGATCCTCGGTCTGGATTTGTTCCCCGACGAGGTACTCAAGAAGGAGATGGCCTTCTACCTCAAAACCCAGAAGAAATACGGCCTGCCGCTGGACAATCGCCAAAGCTATACGAAACTCGACTGGACCTTGTGGACGGCGTGCTTGACCGGCGAGCGCCGCGATTTCGACGCCTTGGTCTCTCCGGTGTACGATTTTCTCAACGCCACGCCGGATCGTTCGCCGATGACGGACTGGTATTGGACGGACAGCGCCAAGCGAAAAGGATTCACAGCCCGGCCGGTCGTCGGCGGTCTTGTTCTTCGCGCCCTTTATGACTCGGCAATGTGGAAGAAGTACGCCTCTCGCGACAAGACCAGGACTGTCCGCTGGGCCGCACTGCCGAACAGCTCGGATTAGAATTGGGCAAACTGCACGCCCCTCAGTCGGAGGTCCATCTTGAGGCAGTCCCCGGACGATTGCTGCCCCGGCATTTGCTTGTGCTATCCGTTACGCGCTGCTTAACGTCCCGACAATCGCGCGGACGCTGTCTGCCCCGAGTTGCACCAGGGCCTGCGGCAGTTGTTGCACGACGCGCATCGAAGCCGTCGGGTCGTAGAAATGCACTGTCCCCAGCTGGACGGCACTAGCGCCGGCGACGAGGAATTCCATCACGTCGTCGATGGTGGCGATGCCGCCGATCCCGATGATCGGCACAGGTACTTGCCGCGCCACCTGCCATACCAACCGTAGGGCCAGCGGCTTGATGGCCGGACCGCTTAGGCCACCGGTGATGTTGCCGAGGGCCGGCCGGCGACGCCGCCAATCGACAGCCATTCCTATAAACGTGTTTGCCAGCGCCAGCGCATCCGCTCCAGCCTCTGCGGCCGCGCGAGCGATCGGCACAATGTCCGTCACGTTGGGTGTCAGCTTGGCCACGATTGGCAACGGACAAACGGCCCGTACGCGCGCCACCACACGGCGCGTCGCCTCGGCGTCGATGGCAAAGTCCATGCCGCCGGCCACGTTCGGACACGAGAGGTTCAGTTCGATACCGGCTAATCCTTCTTCACGACCGAGCATGGCGGCCAGGTCTACAAAATCCTCTTCGTTCTCACCGGCTATGTTGGCGAGAATGGCGGTCGGTAAAGTGCGCAAATAGGGCAGATGATGGCGCCGGAAATGCTCGATGCCGTCGTTATCCAGGCCAATGGCGTTGAGCAGGCCGCAAGCGGTCTCGACGGTTCGCGGCGGTGCGTTGCCGGCGCGTGGATGGCGCGTCACGGTCTTGGGTATGATGCCGCCCAGACAAGAAAAATCGACGATGCCGGCCATTTCGTGCGCATAGCCAAACGTGCCCGAAGCAACGAGGATCGGGTTTTTCAAGTGCAGACGGCCCAGTGTGACAGTGAGATCGATCATTAATGTCCCTTTATACGCGGCACGAGTTATGGTGACCCACTTTTGTCCCCCCTCGGGGGGAAGGCGTACAGAACAGACTGCATAAGTGCTAGCAGCCGACTGCGCCCTTGCCGTTGTACGCTCGGCAGTTATAATGTTTTCTTTACCTCCAAAGTGAGAGGAAGAGGGACGCTAAATGAGGGAGACGATCGATGCCGCATACTCGTAGCGCCAAGAAAAATTTGCGGAAAAGCCAGAAGCGACGCCTGCATAATCGAGCCGTCAAAAGAGACATCAAGATGCAAATCAAGCGTTTCCTGGCCGCACTAGATGGTCCGCTCGATCAACTCCAGAAGGAATACAACCTGGCAGCCAAGAAGCTAGACAAAGCGGCTGCCAAACGAATTGTTCATCCCAATTTCGCCGCACGCAAGAAAGCGCAGCTCGCTCGTCGGCTTCATAGCAAAAGCGCCAGCAAACCTGCCTGATCTCACGCCTCTATTCGATACGTTCGGACGGCGCCATCGAAGAAGTGCGACAGCCAGCCGCCGACCATCGGTCGGTGCAGGGTGAGATCGCGGGCGTTGGTGGACAATGTGAGGTTGGAGAAATCCTGGGCGTTGTCCGCTTTCCAGAACCATAACATGCCGCCGCCGACACCGGCAAGGAGACCCTCTGTATGAATGCCCTCCAGGCGGTGCCTTGGAACGGCGTTCTCGGCCGCAGCTGTTGCTTCTGTCTGGCGTAAGTGACAGAGACAAGGTCCGCCGCTTACGCTTCCGACTTGGATAAGGATTGTTTGGAAGACGCCGTTTCGTATGACATAATGAATGGAGAGGACTTTGTTGGTCCTGCCGCGATGAGGCGGTAGGAAAGGGAGAGGGTTGATTTCGTTTGATCTCATCCCAGCGCGAAAGTTTCCTAACAGAAGGGGATGACGCATCATGCGATCTTTGAAGTGCCTTAATGGGATGGCGTTGCTTGTCCTGGCGAGCGCAGCATCTTTCGCTTCCGCACAATTTGCTCCGGAAACTCTGCCGCCGCCGGGCGGAACGCTGTCGGCGCCCCAGGCCGTGCCCGAACTGCCGCCGCCTGCCGCCTTGCCGCTTCGGCCGATGACGGTAAGCGAGTTCGTCGCTTCGTTCAAGCCGTTGCCGGGCAAGTACGAGGTGCTACTGATCCATCCCAAGACGGGCTGCCCGGTCAAGGTATGCTTTACGCTGCCGCCGGGCTGCATCCGCAACGTGCGCTTCACGGGCCACAGAATCGTGTTCGATTACAAGTGCCATCGCGATGTCGTGATTCGCTTTTTGTGCTGCGGCAAAGTGTGGGTGCGCGGTTAAATAGATCGGTGAGCGGGGCGTGTGAACGCCCTGGTGAGCGGGGCGTGTGAACGCCCCGGTGACGAACACCGGGGCGTTCACACGCCCCGCTCACCAGGGCGTTTACACGCCCCGCTCACCGGGGAGGTCGGTGATGGTCACGGATGAGTTGACCCTTTATCGCGAAGCGGCCTGCGAAGCGGCGCGGCGGGGAGCATCTGTGCTGGAGGACTGGCGCAGTTGTTTCCAGGTTCGGGAAAAAGGCCGCGCCGATCTCGTCACCGATGCCGACCTCGCCTCGCAGCGGACCATCTATTCCTACCTGCACGAGCGCTTTCCCGATCACGCTTTTCTCGCCGAAGAAGAAGGCGCCTCAAAAGCTCGGCCGGGGCCTGATGCGCCGCCTACCTGGATCTGCGATCCGCTCGACGGCACTACCAACTACGTCCACGACTGCCCGTGGTACTGCGTATCTCTCGGCTTGCAGGTGGCCGGGGAGTTGGTCGTCGGTGTTGTGTTCGACCCACGGCAAAACGAGCTATTTGTCGCCGCCAAGGGACAAGGCGCCTGGCTCGGCTCGCGCCGGTTGCAAACCAGCACGACGACGCGCCTGGAGGAAGCGCTCTTGGCGACGGGTTTTCCGCCGGACTTGCGGGGGCAAGAGCGGACGTTGGAATGGTGGCGTTATTTCTCCTTGCGGGCACGATCGCTGCGCCGTACCGGCTCAACGGCGCTCAATTTGGCTTACCTCGCCGCGGGGCGCTTCGATGGCTACTGGGCGTTCGACAATCACGTCTGGGACGTGGCCGGCGGCGTGGTGCTGATCCGCGAGGCCGGCGGCGTTATCACAAACGTCGATGGCACACCGTTCGATCCGTACACACCGGATGCCGTGGCTAGCAATGGTCTACTGCATCCGCAGTTGCTCGAAGCGCTGCGTGGTTCGCCAACAGGATAAAGCATTTCTTGCCGCGTTCTTTCCATCTGTCTAAGATGAATAACATGAGCATGTTTCACCGTGAACCTGCGCGTCTTCGGGGAGAGGACGCAGACGATCGTCGCGCCTTGGAGGAGGCGGGTTGGCGCTACACACGCCAACGGGCGGCGGTGCTGGCGTACCTGCGGACAGCGTGCGGCCATCCTACGGCTGAGCAGGTATTCGCCGCTGTGCGTCAGCGTCTGCCCAACATTAGCCTGGCCACAGTGTACAAGGCGCTGGAAGCGCTTGTCGATGCCCGGCTGGCCAACCGCATTGCCGGCGATCACGGCCCCACACGCTACGACGGCCGCAGTGAGCCGCACTACCACCTCCGCTGCCAACACAGCGGTGAAGTCCTCGACCTGCCGCTCCCTTACGACCCCACCTTACTCGACAAACTCAATCCGCAATTGATGGAAATGCTCCGCCAGCAGGGTTTCGAGATCATGGAGCACCGTCTGGAGTTGGTCGGCCGCTTTGTCTGCCCCGATAAACCCTATTGAGCCGCTCCCTGCTTGCCTGCCCCCTGGTCCTCTATCGCGCCGCGCGTTACAATCTTTCGAGGAAGCGTCCCTTTTACTCTCGCGCACGGAGAACTCACCATGTCCGAGCCATCTCGTCGTGATTTTCTGACCTATTCCGCGGCGGCCGTGGGCGTCCTGGCCGCAGGCAACAATCTCCTCAATGCGGCGGACCAAGCCCGCAAGCTCACCAGCGGCGCCGACCGCGTCCCGTTGGGCAAAACGGGTATCACTACTTCGCTTCTGGGCATGGGCACCGGATCGGTAGGCGTCAAACATTCGTCCAACCAGGTCAAGCTCGGCGAGGCCAAATTTAAGAAGCTGGTCCGCTACGCGTATGACAAAGGCATCACCTACTTCGATACGGCAGATCAGTATGGTTCACACATTTACTTGCGTGAGGCGTTGCGCGGCTTGCCACGCGATCGGCTGTTCATCCAGACCAAAACGCACGCCACTACGCCGGAGATGGCCCGCGCCGACATCGAACGTTTCCGTGAGGAGTTGGGCGTCGATTACCTGGATACGCTGCTGATGCACTGTATGCAAAAGGGTTCGTGGCCCATCGATCGTCGTCCCGTCATGGACACGCTGGCCGAAGCCAAAGCCAAGGGACGCATCCGCGCGGTCGGCGTGTCATGCCACGGCATGGCCCCGCTCAAAGCAGCAGTGGACTGCGATTGGGTCGATGTCGATCTAGCGCGGATCAATCCGGTGGGGGGCAGGGCCGGCCGCATGGACGGCACCCCTGACGAAGTTGCCGCCTGTTTGAAGGCCATGCATGCCAAGGGCAAAGCCGTCATCGGCATGAAGATCCTCGCCGAAGGCACTCTCAAAACTCCCGAAAAGCAGATCGAATCGCTGCGTTACGTGCTCGGTCTGGGTTGCCTCAGCTGTTTCGTCATCGGTTTCGAGAGCGAGCAACAAATCGATCAAATCATGCAGCGAATCGAAATCGCGCTGAAGAGTTAACCAAACACGATCGTGCGTTTGCCTTCGATGAGGACGCGGCGGTCCAGGTGCAGCCGGACAGCGCGCGCTAGCACCTGGCGTTCCAGGTCGCGTCCCTTACGTACCATGTCCTCTACCGTGTCGCGGTGTGTCACGCGCGTCACGTCTTGCTCGATGATCGGTCCTTCATCGAGGTCGGCGGTGGCGTAATGGGCGGTGGCGCCGATCAGCTTGACGCCGCGCGCCTGCGCCTGGTGATAAGGCCGTGCCCCGGCGAACGCCGGCAGAAACGAATGGTGAATGTTGATGACTCGGCCACTCCACTGCTCGACGAATGCCGGCGACAGAATTTGCATGTAGCGCGCCAACACCACCAGGTTGATGCCGTATTCCTTCAACAATTCTTGCTGCCGTGCCTCCGCTTCGGCCTTGGTTTCCGGCGTGACCGGCACGACCACGAACGGCAAACCGAAATACTCGGCGGCCGGACGCGCATCGGGGTGATTGGAAATGACCAGCACGATGTCGCCGGCCAGTTCGCCCAGGCGTTGCCGCAGCAGCAGATCGTAAAGACAGTGCGGCTGCTTGCTGCAAAAGACGGCCACACGGTCGCGGAGGTGATCGAAGTTCAGCTCCCAATCCAGCCCAAAGCCGCGCGCCAGCACTTCCAACCCTAGACGAATGCCGTCGGCGTCCAGGTTGAAATCATCCACCGCCCATACCAGGCGCATGAAAAACCGGCCGCTTTCTTGCTCGCTGTGCTGATCGAGGTCGAGAATATTGCCGCCGTGGCGAAACACGAAATCCGACAGGGCGGCGATAATGCCGGTGCGATCGGCACAGCGGACGCGCAGGATAGCGTTGCTCATGAAAGCGCAGTACCTTCTCCGTTCAGTTCCTCAACGGGCGACTTCTGCCAATGCTTCGCGGGCGGCGGTGAGGGTGTGATCGATGTCTTTCTCCGTATGCGCGGCGGAGATAAAGGCCGACTCGAACTGACTGCACGGCAGATAAATGCCGCGCTCCAGCATGGCCCAGAAAAAGCGGGCGAAGCGCGCCGTGTCGGCTTGCTTGGCCGACTCGTAATCGAGAACGGGACCGTTGGTGAAAAACAAGGTCCACATACTGCCGGCGCGAGTCAGGCAATGCTCCAGGCCGGCGGCACGGGCGGCTTCGTGCAAGCCGTTGGCCAACCGTTCGCCGAGCTGTTCCAGGCGTCCGTAGGGAGGATGATCGCGCAATTCCTGCAAGGTAGCGATGCCCGCCGCCATCGCCAAGGGATTGCCCGACAAGGTGCCGGCCTGGAACACCGGGCCGGCTGGCATGACATGTTTCATCACGTCCGCGCGTCCGCCGTAGGCGCCGACCGGCAGCCCGCCGCCGACAATCTTGCCCAGCACGGTCAGGTCGGGCATTTGACGAAACAACTGCTGCGCCCCCCCATAAGACAGACGAAAGCCCGTCATCACTTCATCATAGATTAACAGTGCGCCATGTTTGCCGGTGAGGCGGCGCAGTTCATTGAGGAACTCGGCAGAGGGACGCACCAGACCCATATTGCCAGCCACCGGTTCGACGATGACCCCGGCAATGCGTTCGCCGTGGGCAGCGAAAGCGTCGACCAATCCCTGCACGTCGTTGTAGCGCAGCACCAACGTATCAGCGGTGCAGCCAGCCGGCACGCCCGGACTATTGGGCACGCCGAACGTGGTGGCGCTGGAGCCAGCCTGTACCAGCAAGCTATCGACATGGCCGTGATAACAACCGGCAAACTTGACGATGACATCGCGGCCCGTGAAGCCCCGCGCCAGGCGGATGGCGCTCATCGACGCTTCGGTGCCGGAATTGACCATGCGGACCATTTCAATCGACGGCACAGCATCGATAATCAACTCGGCCAGCTGCGATTCCGCCTCGGTCGGCGCCCCGAAGCTGGCGCCGCGGCGAACGGCCTCTTCAATGGCCTGGACCACACGCGGATGAGCGTGCCCCAAGATGAGTGGTCCCCACGAGCCGACGTAATCGAGATATTGATTGCCGTCGAGATCGTAGAGGTACGCCCCTTCGCCGCGGGCGATGAATAGCGGCTGGCCGCCGACGGCCCCAAAGGCGCGGGCCGGACTGTTGACGCCGCCGGGAATGAGACGGCAGGCCCGTTCGAAAGCATCTCGACTGCGGACACGCGACGCCGGCATGATCTTTCCTTTGCTCCATACCTTATTTCGAGAGTTCCTCGAGGAGCTTCTTGGCCTCCTCCACTACCTCGGCCATCTCTTTGTTTTGATCGTAAAGCGCTAGGATGTCCAGACAGATGAATTTGGCGTCCTTTTTTGTCATCTGCTCCTTTTTTCGCTGCTTACGCACGTCGTCGAGGCGCTGGCGGACCCGTTCTTTGAGGGGAACTTTTTCGGCAGCCACGCCTTCCTCTTTCTCTAATTTTCGAGTCAACTCGTGCTTATGCCAGGCCGCATACAGATACCCATGTTTGCGCAGGCCAGAATCTTGGTCCCGTTTCTCACAGAGCGATTGAAACATCGTTCGCGCCAATCTGAGGTCGCCGACTCCGGTACCGTTCTCAGCGGAATGTTCCATGCGCCAGGCGAGGAAGGCTTCCCGCTCGCGCTCGTCTGTCAACAAGGGGCCTTCACTGCTGTTGTTGTAAATCTGCTTATAAATCCGGGCAAACTTCTCATCGGTCTGATCGACGGCGTTCCATTCGGCCAGGCGCCGATCGGCGATGCGTGCCCAGGTAGAATCGCTCGCTTGCTGCTTTATGTTCTGCCAGAGTTTGCTTGCTTTCTCGCGGTCGCCGTTTTCTTCGGCCTCGACAGCTTCATAAGCATCTGCTTCCGCCTTGCCGTCCGGTTTTCGCATGAAGACTGCTTTGCTGCGGACTTTCTGCATATGGGTTTCCAGTAAGTCCTCGCCTTCCCTCACCTGAATTTGTTCTCTCCAGCGGCGAACGTCTCGACTTTGCTCATTATCCTGGTTGCCATACTTAAGGATATATTTGGTGATGACTCCATTGGGGCCGATGGCCTCCACCTGCTTGTCGAGATCACCGGACTGCATAAGGGCCTTCACCTGTTGATACAACTCGTCCGCCGAAGGCGGACGGAATGCCAGGTACAACAATGTGACCACAAAGCCAAGGGCCAGAACAAGGCCGATCGCCTGGAACCACACTTTTTCATAGAAAAGTTTTTTCCCCCGTTTGCGCTTGGATTTGCCTTTACCGGTCAGCAAAACACGGGCGGCGTCTTTGTCTTCTTCCTCGATTCGTTTTTGTCCGGGAGCACGATCGATCAGACGGCGGCGGACGGCCTCAACGCCGGCGCTCTGCTGCGCTTCGACTTTTTCCCGAATGCTGCCCAAGGCGACGGCCACCATGTTGGCGTCGAGCGGCCTCTTCTCCGGGTCTTTTTCCAGCAGCTGGCAAATCAGCGTATCCAGCCAAATGGGAATGTCCAGCACCAGCCGCGACGGCCGCTCAAATGTACCGTTGACGTGCTCCATGAACATTTCCATGGCACTGTCGGCCTGGAACGGTTTGCGGCCTGTCACCAACTCATAGAACATCACACCCAACGAATAGAGATCGGACTTGTGTGTCAGGTTGCGCTCGCCTTTGCACTGTTCGGGTGACATATAAGAGGCCGTACCTACTGTGCAATTGGTTGCCGTCAACCCGTCAAGGTCCATGTCCTTGGCAATGCCAAAGTCCGTCAACTTAAGAGTGCCGTCAGACAGCACCATAATGTTAGACGGCTTCAAATCACGGTGAATAATGCCCTGCTCATGCGCGTGCTGCAAAGCAGAACAAAGCTGCTTGCCCAGTTCGACCACTTCTTCCCATGTCATACGGCCACGCCGAGCCATCACTTTGTCGAGCGATTCGCCGTCGATGTATTCCATCGCAAAATAGCGCATGCCCTGGTGCTTGCCGGCGCCATAGAGGCGGACGATGTTGGGATGATTGAGCTGCTTCAAAATAGCGATCTCGCGCTCGAAGCGATCGACAGCGGCGGCGTTGGTTGAACCGATGCCGGGAGCCATGATCTTGAGGGCCATGACTTGCCCCGTCTTGGTATAACGCCCACGATACACGGTCCCCATGGCGCCGGAACCTAGCTCTTTGTCGATGGTGAAGGGACCAAATTGTTGCCCAACCAGCATGGCTGCACCTCAATTTAATCACAGATTATACGGATAACATGAATTATAAAGAAGGAGCGCGAACAAGGGTCCAGGAGCGAGGGAAAGGACTATTTCTTTCCTGATCCTTGGTCCTCAATCCTTCTTGTAGTTTCGTCGTTCAATTTATTGTAACCACTGCACTACATCGCGTGCGAAATACGTCACAATCATATCAGCGCCCGCGCGTTTGATGCTCGTGAGGATTTCCAGGACGATGCGGCGCTCGTCGATCCAACCCTTTTGCGCGGCTGCTTTGACCATCGCAAATTCGCCGCTGACATTGTAGGCAGCGACCGGCACGCCGAAACGGTCCTTGACGCGGCGAATAATGTCCAAGTACGCCAGGGCCGGCTTGACCATGATAATGTCTGCTCCTTCGGCGAGGTCCAGTTCGACCTCGCGGAGCGCTTCGTCGCTGTTGGCGGGGTCCATCTGATAACTGCTGCGGTCGCCGAACTGCGGCGGCGATTCGGCGGCCTCTCGGAACGGACCATAAAAACCGGAGGCGTATTTGGCCGAGTAACTCATGATGGGAATGTGGGAAAAACCGGCCGTATCGAGGGCACTCCGAATGGCGCCGACCATGCCGTCGAGCATGCCGCTGGGTGCCATCAGGTCCGCGCCGGCCTGAGCGTGACTAACGCATTGTTGGGCCAACAGCGGCAGCGTCGCGTCATTATCGAGGTCGAGCCGGCCAGTCGCCTTGGTTAGCACTCCGCAATGTCCATGATCGGTGTATTCGCAGAAACACTCATCCGTGATGAGCAAGGCGCGGTCGCCATATTGCTTGCGCAGAGCGCGGAGCGCTTGCTGCACGATGCCCTCTGGATCAAGCGCGCTGGAGCCAGCGGCGTCTTTGTGCGTTGGGATGCCGAACAGAAGGAAGGAATGCACACCTAAATCGAGTGCGGCGCCCACTTCCTCTACGAGGCAATCGATGCTGAGCTGATAATTACCCGGCATCGAAGCGATTTCTTTCCTAATCCCTCGTCCGGGCCGAACGAAAAGCGGCAGGATCAGATTTTCTCCCGTTAGCGTCGTCTCGCGGATGAGATGGCGAACCCGCGGATGATGGCGCAGCCGGCGCAGCCGGATAGTCGGAAAACCGCCCAGTCGTGCCCCAGGGAAATCCGAAGAATGCGCCATACTCATGCTCCTGATAGGTAGACGTGGTTCGCTGCTGCTATTCCGGTGCCGGGCCGTATCTTGGTCCCCTGGCTGATCAAGCATTGTTCTAGCGCTGCCAGAAATAATAATACCACGTCGGGCCGGCTATTGTGCCCCATCAGGCCGATACGCCAGACCTTGCCTTTGAACTCGCCAAGCCCTCCACCAATTTCGATGCCGAACTCACTGAGTAAGCGTTTCCGCACGGCCAGATCGTCTACGCCAGCTGGAATGCGCACGACGTTGAGTTGCGGCAATTGGTGTTTCTCGTTGGCAAGATACGTCAGTCCCAATTCCTTCAGGCCCGCCTTGAGCGCTTCGTGATTGCGGCGATGCCGCGCCCAGCGCGCCGGCAGCCCTTCCTCCAGCACCAGTCGCAGCCCTTCGTGCAGGGCATAGATCATCGAAATCGGACCTGTATGGTGATAAAAGCGCTCGCTGTCCCAGTAGTGCTCGACCAGATTAACGTCAAAATACCAGCTCTGCACTTTCGTCTTGCGTTTACTGAACACCTCGACGGCACGCGGACTGAACGACACCGGCGACAGACCCGGCGGACAGCCCAGGCCTTTCTGCGAGCAACTGTAAATGGCATCGATCTGCCAATCGTCCACGGCCACAGGGACACAGCCGAGCGACGTGACGGCATCGACAAGCAACAATGTGTCCCATTCATGGCACAATGCGCCGAGTCCTTCGAGCGGCTGCCAGGCCCCGGTCGAAGTCTCAGCCTGCACGATAGCGAGCAGCTTGGGCCGCACTTTTTGCAGCGTCTCGCGGATGGGCTGCAAGTCGAACACCTCGCCCCAGGGTCGTTCCAGCACGGTCACTTGCGCCCCCGCCCGCTCCGCAATCTCGACCATGCGCTGGCCGAAGAAGCCGGCAACGCAAATGACCACACGATCACCCGGTTCGACGAGGTTGACGAAACACGTTTCCATGCCGGCCATGCCGGTGGCGCTGACGGGGAACGTCACCGGGTTTTGCGTTTGATAAACGGCGTGCAGCATCCCCTGCACCTCGTTCATGATCTCCAAAAATTGCGGATCGAGATGACCCAACAGCGGCGCAGCCATAGCGCGGAGGACGCGCGGATGAGCGTCGCAAGGACCGGGGCCGAGCAACAGACGCTGCGGAGGATTTAAGGGACCGGGAATGTTCATAATTCTCCTCATCGAAGGTTCCTGAGGGATGGGTGAAAGGCCAATCATCTCGCGGAGATCATCATTGATTTCATGCGTTGCTGGACCAACTGGCTGGCGGCCTTGAACTGGGGATGACCGGCGCTGCCGAGCCACTCGAAGACGCACATTTCACTGGTCGTCAAGACCGCACCCGCCTGTTCCAGACGGCGTAAGGCGATGTCATGATCGATACGAGAACGCGAACCAACAGCGTCGACAGCGATATAGACACGGAAATTCAGGGCCAGCAGATCCAGGGCCGTGTGCAACACACACACATGCGTTTCAAGGCCGCACAGGACGATTTTCGGCCGGGCCTCCCGATGGAACGTCGGTACGATGCTCGGCACAGCACAGCTGCTGAAGGCCACTTTATCCAACCGTTCGGGGAGCTTACCGGCCAGTTCTGGCACTGTCATGCCCAATCCGCGCGGATACTGCTCCGTACATTGTATGGGCATGTTCAGCAATCGGGCAGCATCGAGAAGGAAGGCAATGTTGCGCACCAGAGCGGCGGAATCGAAGATCTTGGGCACGAGCTTTTCCTGCACGTCGATGACCAGTAAGCCGGTATCGGCGGCAGACATTTGCGTGGCGTGCGGCATGGTGCGCTCCTGCGTGTCGGCCCGAATCTCTCTGTTCGGGATGCTACTGCCTGTCGGGAGGAGCGTCAAGGAAGCGCGTGCCGCCGTCTAGATTGCAAACGCCTTAATCGGAGGGCTGCCTTTGCTCAGGGCTATCTTCTTGAGGCTTCGCCTCTTCTTCCGTTTCTTTGCCTAATTCCGCCAGGGAAGAAACGCCGAACCATCTTTGCCGATACCATTCTACGGCAGTGCGTCGAAGCATCAGGAATTGCTGTTGCGTCAGCAGGCCATCCTCTTGGAGTTTTTTCCCATTCTCGATGTTTCGCCGTAACGCCTTGGTTGAGGAGAAGTAAAGGAAAAAAAGGGGCAATAGGGAGAAAGGAGCCGAAGACGAAAGGGAGCCAGGTTTCTCTACCGAGGAGCATTGTCGGTACGGCCGCAAGCCATTGTTCAGACCGCAGCCACAACAAACTCAGCCGTTTTGAGTTCGC
>JAJPIY010000395.1 GCA_021324515.1 Planctomycetota bacterium | reverse complement strand
TGTCTGCGGAGCGGGAGATGCCGCACGGCGGTGTTGTTTTGTCGAGACGCCTGCCTGGCCTGCTGTATTGCCAACAAGGTGCCGGGAGTTCGAGCCGCCGCCGTCGGGACTGTGGCCCAAGCGGAGCGGGCGCTAGAACAATTGGGGGCGAATTTGCTGGTCGTAGAGTCAGCGAACTGTACCTATTTCGAGTGCAAGGAAATCTTGCGCCTGTGTTGTGAAGGGGCGGAATGTCCGCCGCGAATTGCGTGCCTGTTACAGGAGTTAGACGGCCATGCGCATCGCTGAGGTAATTGGCAAAGTCACGCTCGCGCGCGTTCATCCGAGCATGGTGGGCGCGCGCTGGGTCATCGGTGTGCCTTACAGTTTGGCCGCATTGCGCGCGGCTGGCGCCCCAGACGGTGAAGACCTGGTGATTTATGACAATCTCGGGGCCAGCGTCGGAGCGCGTATCGGCTTCAGCGAAGGCAGTGAAGCAGCGGCGCCCTTTTATCCCGAGAAAAAACCGGTGGACGCCTATTGTGTGTGCCTGCTGGATACAGTGGTAGTCAACGACGGAGAGTGAACCGTGAACGAATATAAGTTGAAGGAACAGATCTGCGAAATTGGCCGCCGTGTTTATGCCAAAGGCTTTGCAGCGGCCAACGACGGCAACATTACCGTACGTCTCAATGAGCGCGAATTTCTCTGTACACCCACGATGATGTCTAAGGGCTTTCTCAAACCCGAAGACATCTGCAAAGTGGACATCGAAGGGAAACAGTTGGCCGGCACGCGGAAGCGCTCCAGCGAGGTGCTGCTGCACCTGGCCATCTACAAACAGCGTCCCGATGTGAGGGCGTGTGTGCATTGTCATCCGCCGCACGCCACTGCTTTCGCCGTCGCCCATGAGCCGATCCCCAAATGTGTTCTGCCCGAAGTCGAGGTGTTCCTCGGCGAAGTGCCCATCGCCGTCTACGAGACGCCCGGCGGCCAGAAGTTTGCGGATACAGTTGTGCCCTTTGCCAAAGATTGCAATACGATCCTTCTGGCCAATCACGGCACCCTCACGTTTGGGCCGGACCTGGAAAAAGCATATTGGAATACGGAGATCATCGATGCTTATTGTCGTATTCTCATCCTCGCTAAGCAACTGGGGCGCATCAATTACTTCGATGAACAAAAAACACGCGAGCTGTTGGAGCTGAAAAAACGACTGGGCTACGACGACGTTCGCTTCCGCGATGACAGCAGCCCCATCTGCGGCGACAGCAGCTTTGATGAATCCTACACGGATTTCGTGCCCCAGCCCTACGCCTTCCGCCGTGACGGCTGTGTAACCCCGCCGTCGCGCAACGGTTCGGTGACGAACGGCGTGGACATGGAAGAGTTGGTGCGGACCATCACGGACCAGGTCATGGCTGCGCTCAACGGCGCGTGCGTTTGAAAGACCCTCGCCCCGACGACGAGGCGACGAGACGAACCATGTTTAGTTTTCGCCGCGATAAGACGGGTTTTTTCGTCACCATCATCTTGCTGGTTATCGTGATCGGCACGGCGATCAGCACGTTGGTCCTCCTGATCGCGGGTTTCGTACAGGGTGACTGGCGAGCGCACCTGCTGAGTGTCAAGTGGATTCTCGGCTCAGCGTGGGTGGCGTGCATCATTACGGTGCTGGTGCGACTGAGAATTTACAAATGGCAGCATGATCGGGCGTTCCAACGCCGGCAAAACGACCAACAGGACCAGACACGCGAACCTTCTTCACCCCTAGATAGTAGGCGCCAATCATGAAAGTCAGTATCATCGGCGGCGGCGGGCTGGTCGGCAGCATGGCCGCCTATGCCTTGCAATGCGGCGGCATTGTCAATCACCTGTGTCTCATCGACGCCAATGCCGATGCAGCCCAGGGCCACGCCCTGGAATTGCTGCACGGCGCGGCGCTGGCCAGCGATCAGCGCCTCAGCGCCGGTACGATGGAAGACGTGGCGACGAGCAACATCATCGTCATTACGGCCGGTCTGCGCCGCAAGCCAGAGGAAAGCCGCCTCGACCTCATTAACCGCAACGTTGATCTGTTCCTGACGCTGCTCGATCAGGTCAAAAGCGCCGGATTGAAGGACAATGCCTATCTCGTCGTCGTCAGCAATCCAGTAGACGTGCTGACGTACCTGGCGGTGCAGCGTTCCGGTTTGCCGTGGCAGCGCGTTATCGGCCTGGGCACGCAGCTGGATACGGCCCGGTTCCGCGGCTATCTGGCCAAGCGCCTGGAAGTTCCGGCGTCGCAGGTGCAGGCCATGATCCTTGGCGAGCACGGCGATAGCATGGTGCCCATCTGGTCCAGCGCTACGGTGGCCGGGCTGCCGTTGGAGCAATGGCCGACCTTCACGCCGGCTGTGCAGCGCGAAGTCTTTGAAGACACGAAAACAGCGGGCGCGCAGCTTATCAAACTCAAGGGCGGCTCTGGCTTCGCCGTCGGATTAGCGATTCGTGAAGTCGTTGAATCGCTGGCCCGCGACAGCCGCCGCGTCCTGCCGGTCAGCAGCTTACAACAAGGGCTATACGGTATCCGCGACGTGTGCTTATCGGTGCCCACAGTAGTCGGCTGCGGCGGCGTGCGCCAGCAGATTGAGTTGCCGCTGATACCCAAGGAACGATTGGCGATGCAGCAATCAGCCCGTGTGCTGCGCGAAACCATCGACCAAGTCGAGGCGCGTGTGGGCAAAGTACGAGCAAGCCAAAACACGGTGGCGGCACCGAAGGGCAATGCCGTTCCGACCGGCAATGGGCGAACGATCCCACGAACGGCATGGCAAAGAAAATAAAGATTCAACCACCGATTACACAGATAACACAGATAGAATAAAGACATTCTATCTGTGTTATCTGTGTAATCGGTGGTTAAATTGAGGATCGCCATGAGTCAAAAGTCTCTCGACGCAAAACTCGCCCGCATTCACGCTGATCCGCGCGGTTCGAAGGATTTCATCCTCGCCGACGCCAAGGACGCCGACATGGCGTTGGCTATTGGTGCGCCCGGACGTTCGCCGGAAGCGCATAGCGGCGAAGTGCGCTACCGCAGCCTCGCCGAGTTCCGCGACATCATCACGCAAATTGTCGAGGCCAAACTGGTGGACATCATGCTCATGTCCGCCAGTACCAGCGAAGTGCTGACCATTCACAAACGGCTGTTTGACAACAGCCCTGTTACGCCCGCCGTTCGCGCCAATGATACGACGGACATTCACATCATTCGCGGTAGCAAATATCCATCATCGCCGTCGCTGCCGTTCCGCACGGCCACGCTCGATCACATTCAGTGCGGCCATCTTGATTGCAAACCAGAGGAGCGCCATCTCGGCGCCAACCTCGGCTTGTACAGCATCACGTTCAACAACGATGCCGTGCTCGACCGCGCCGCCCTGGAGGAATACAAACAATTTCGCCTGGAAGCCGAACGCAAAGGGTTCCGTCATTTTCTGGAAGTGTTCGACCCCAATCAGCCGGAGGCGGTGGAGGCCAGCCAGCTGCCCGGTTTCATCAACGATGTCATCGTCCGTACCCTGGGCGGCGTCACCAGCAAGGGGCGGCCGCTGTTTCTGAAGATGGTTTATCACGGCCCGAAAGCGATGGAGGAGTTGGTCCACTACGATCCGCACCTAATCGTCGGCATCCTCGGCGGCTCAGCCGGCACCACTTACGACGCCTTCAAGCTCTTGAGCGAGGCCAAGAAATACGGCGCGCGCGTCGCCCTCTTTGGCCGCAAAATCAATAATGCGGAAAATCAACTCGCTTTTATCCACTTTTTGCGTCTCATTGCCGATGGGGAGATCGGTCCCGAAGAAGCGGTGCGAGCGTATCACGGCGTCTTGCAGCGTCTGGGTATCCAGCCGTATCGCACCCTGGACGAAGACATGCAGCTGCAAACCAACGTCATGAGCTACGGCGGCAACGGCGTCGTTATCAGTGTGCCGCCCAGCGCCGGCGAAGTGAAAAAGGACAAAAAACAGACGGCCCCTTGCACCTGTAAAAGCCCAGGCCGTACCGCTTGCACTTGCCAAAACAGGAAAGCGAGCACGCCGCAGACGAACGGCACCGTCGATTTCACCAAAATGACGACGGCCCAGAAGATCGCCTATCACAAGGCGCGCTGGGACCGCATTCTCGGATGCTGTCCGTGACTTAAAAAGTCACGGACAGCGATTGCAGACCGCGCAGGTTGAAATGCCGCCGACGCTGCGGCCCCGGCCCTTCGAGACGCAGCTTGGGCATACGGCGAAGCAGCGTCTCAAAGACGATACGCCCTTCCAAACGGGCCAGCTGTGCTCCCAGACAAAAATGCGAACCCAGACCAAAGGAAAGATGCTTGTTGTCCGCGCGCTCGACATCAAGCCGATTCGGGGCGGAGAACACTTCCGGATCGCGGTTGGCCGCCCCTAACATCACCACTACCATCTGTCCTTGTCGCAGTTGCTTCCCCCCCAGTTCCAGGTCATGAGTCAGCACGCGCGTGGTCATTTGCACCGGACTGTCATAGCGCAGCAGTTCTTCCACGGCAGAGGCGATGAGGGACGGTTTTTCGCGGAGCTTTCGAAGTTGATCGGGATGTTGCAGCAGTGCCAAAGTCCCGTTGCCGATCAAATTGGTCGTCGTCTCATTACCGGCCACGAGTAAGAGCATCGTGTTGGCGTAAAACTCCTCTTCGCTTAAACGATCGCCGGCCTCCTCGGCCTGGACAAGAGCGGTGATGAGGTCATCGCGCGGCTGGGTGCGTCGTTGAGCGGCAATATTGCTCAAATAAGCGGTAAGCTCTTCGTAGCTTTGGGCGTTACGCCGGTAATCGTCCAAGGTCAGCGCGGCCGGGCTGCCGCCGCCGCCGGCAAGGATGGACAGTTCGTCCGACCATTTTTTGAACAGTCCTCGGTCCTCCGCCGGCACGCCAAGCATTTCGGCGATGACTGTAACGGGCAGAGGATAGGCCAGATCGGCGATGACATCCATCCGGCCGCGGGCCTGCACCGCATCGAGAAAGCCATCCACCAAGTGCTGAATTTTGTGAGTCATGGCTTCGACAGCTCGCGCCGTGAAAGCCTTGCTCACTAACAGTCGAAGTCGATTATGGTCCGGCGCGTCGCAGCTAATCATGCTCTTCGCCCGGGCCTCGGCGATACGCCTAAACTCCGGCGGCACGAAGTGCAAGACGACTTGGACCCGGTTGGATGAAGCAGCGGGACTACGCAAGACCGATGTCACATCGGCGTAGCGCGTCAGCAGCCAACGCTTGTCGGATTCGTCCCAATGCACCGGATCTTGGGAACGCAGCCGTTCATAGAAGGGGTACGGGTCCGCGAGCATCGCGTCGTCGAACCGAAGTTGCAGGGACATGAAAGCTCTCCTTGTTAAGGGGGAAACAGCTGCTCTTCCTGCTGCACATCGGCATAGACGACGCAGGGCCAGCAACAAGACCGTTTTTTAATACACTTTGTCTATTATGCTATCTTGATGAAAAATGTCTCTAAAATTCGTGCAGGTTCGTTCACGAACTGGAACATCGGCGACGATACAGCTTCGCTTTAGGGTTGGAGGGAGTTGCGCCCCATTCAACCGTACCCAGGATAAACGCCTTGCATCTCTCGCTTATAAAGGGAGTCGTGTTCCGCTGACAGAACACGCTTGATGGCCGAAGCTGCGGTATTAGAGTAAAGAGTTCGCAACCACGCCGATTCTGCCGTTTGCAGAGTTCGGCGAACCTGTCAAGTTGAGGGCAAGCGGCCCAAGCTGGATAAAGTCCCGCTGACTTTTCGGCCGAAATAAATTCCGGCGAATCACGGTGACGGGAGAAGTTGGACCAACGGTGCGTTCCAGCGGGTGCCGGACTATCCACTTCCCTGGGTTTTTTCTCAAGTTTTCTCCCTGGTTCCGTAGTCTGTAGTCTGTTGCCAAAAGCGTCGTATGTGCCAGGGACTACGGACGGCGGACGATGGAACCAGAGATAAGGAGCCATAAACATGACGCGTGGTGGTAAAGCGTTGAGTGTGCTGCTGGTGGTCTTTCTGGGATTATGGGGCTGCGCCCGCGGGCCGGTGGGTCACTCCGTGCAAGCGGAACGTATCCGTTCTCTGGAAACCAAATGTGCCAAATTGGAGGACGATTATCGCTCGGTCGCCGCCGCCCGCGATCAGGTGCGGAAACAGTTGGCGGCGCTGGAGTCCGAGAAGGCCCAACTGCAAAAAGAGTTGGCCGATAAGCAAGCCGTTATCAAAGAGCGCGACGCCTTGCGACAGCAGGTGGCGGCACGCACCAATGAACGCGATAATCTGAAACTGCGCTGCGAGCGCTTGAAGAAAGGGTTGCAAGAACTGTTGGGACAAGACGACGCCATGTTAGCAGCACCTGCTGCCCCGACTGCGACCACCAACGGCGCCTCCTCCACGTCGCCGACGAAGTCATAACATCCTCCCTCCGCGCCCTGAGGAACGGCGCTCGTCTGTACTGCATTTGTTTAGCCGCGAGCCGTAGGCGAGCGCGAGGAGCGCTCGCCTACGGCTCGCGGCTAAACAAATGGCTCGCGGCGAAACGGAGTTAAGTTTGGGTGCGTTCTTAGGGCCGCGGCGTGGGTTGCGGTTAATCGCAGCGATCGATGACGGCTTTGCGCTTCAGTTCTTTGATCAGGCTCTCTTTCTCACGCAAGGTCACAAGGTTGCGCAGTTTGTCGCGGATCTCTTTTTGTAGTTTGGCGTCGAAAGGAATAGGCCCTGCATACTGGCGTTTGACGAGGTGGACGACATGAAAGCCATGAGGACATTCGACAATTTCCGTATCGCCCTCGTGCATCCGGAACAAGACCGGCTCAGCTTCGGGGGGAAAAATTTCCCCGCGCTTGTGTCCCTGGCCTGCACCCTTGCGAAATCGACCGCTCTCGCCATTATCGAACTCGGCGGATAGCTTGGCGAAGTCCTCACCCTGACGTATGCGATCTACTAAGGCTTCGGCAAATTGTCGGGCCGCCGCGCGCGAAGCATGCCGTTCGGCGTCGAGGAAAATGTCCTGCCAGTCTACGCTATCGGGCTGCGTGAACTCGTCGCGATGGCTGTTGTAGTATTCCATGATTTCCGTATGGCCGATGCGGTTGATGTACGGCTCCAGACGGGCATGGAGATACCCTTGGGCCATCCAGTTGCGTTCCCACCAACGGCGCATCATTTCCAGAGACATCCCTTTTTGCCGTAGGTAAGCAGAGAGTTCCGCACGGGTGGAGAGGTGCTTATCTTTCAGCATCGGCCGTAGCACGTTCTTTTCGAACGCTTCATCGGCTGACTCTTGAATCTGTTTCAGAAGGGCCTCTCCTTGCTTTCCGCCGCGCTTCAGCCGGGCAGTAGCGTCTTGCAACAGGAGTTCACGGTCGATGAGTTCTTCCACCGCCTGTTTGAGGACAGCTTCGCGTTCCTCGTGAGTGCGTGCGGCATACATTTGTTGGAGGAGTGCATGGGACATCTGACAGGACAGAAGTGCCTCTTCTTCGAGAATCAGTTCGCCATTGACGACAGCGCGGATGGTAGCGGCGGGGTTGGCGTGGGCCGCTTCGGCAGGCCGCTCCACAGGCAGGTTAATCAGGCGACAAACAGCGCCCTTCTCGTTGTTACGCTCTGGGGGAGCATTGGCGTCGGGCTTCTGAGCGCGCGCCACCTCTTGGCTGGCCGCAGGCGGTGGTACCGGAGGCCAGTCCGTTAAAGCCTTCTCGTTCCCGTGCGAGGAGTCGAAACGAAGAGAAGGGCTGAGGCATCCGCAGGCCGCCAAGGCCAGCGCCGCCCCAGTCGCCGCCAGCCAACCACACCGGCTCATCGCCTGAATCTCCCTCGGCCTAAGAGACCGCATCGTCTGTGCCGGCGGAATATAGCGAGCAGGTCGGGC
>JAJPIY010000224.1 GCA_021324515.1 Planctomycetota bacterium | reverse complement strand
ACTTGCTCTGTCGCCAGCGCGGCAGAAATTCTTTGTCCACCGTCAGCAGGTTCCACCAGGCGACCAGGACGCACTCGGCGTCGGTTTCCAGGTTGGTGCGGCGGGCCACCAGGTCGAGGTTCGGCATGTTGGAGCCGTGGCCGTTGAGCAACACGATCTTCTTGAAGCCGTGATAGGCCAGCGATTGGGTGATGTCGAGGACGTGGTGCATGAAATGTTCAAAATCGTTGTTGATGGTGCCGGGAAAGTCCATGACGTGGCCGGTGTAACCATAGCAGACCGTCGGCAGCACCAGCATCTTCTCGGGCACAATCCGGCCGGCCCCGCGGGCGATCTCGGTCGGACAGACAATGTCCACGTCGAGCGGCAGGTGCGGCCCGTGTTGCTCCACGGCACCGCAGGGCACCACACAGACTTTGCCCATTTCGATGGCGTCGTTGATTTCGGGCCAGGTCAACTTCTCATAGCGATACTCGGTTCGGGCGCGGCTGGTCATGAGGGGGCCTCCTAAGGGTGCAAGCCTTGTTTTGTTCGATTGAACCGTATCGCATCGACTTTAGCAAATCCATTCTTTCGCGCGCAAGCCACGAGGTCGGCCGCGTTCCTCCCAAGAACAGAGGAGCGGCCTGAGAACGCAGTCGAGAGGGGCCAGACTTCGCCCAGGCGACATTTGCGCGAACGATCCACAGCACCACATATGTGGAAAACCGTCCCCTGTTTCGGACAAGGTGGATGGAACGCTCATGCGCCGATTTCCGCCCGCCCCTCTCCCCAATTCGGCGCCAACTCTTCCCCAAGAGAAGACACCTCGCGGCGGTCGCGGGGTGTTCTTCTTTTCGTTCTCGTTTCGCTGCGGTCGCGCTCCCCTGCAGCTGGCGGCTAAACTTCCAGACCGACGGCGCGCATCAGGGCCAAGGCGTTACTGTGGCGGACAACGCCGGGTTGCAAGCGATAATCGAACTTCATTTCGCCGTTCTCGAAGTGGTCGGCGAAGTGGACGTTGGCGGCACGGGGGCCAAGTTGCTCGGCGATGTGCGTCAGCGATAAATCGTGCGTCGTTACCAGGCCCAGCGCTCCTGCATCGACCAGACCGCGGATGACAGCCTCGGCACCGATGCGGCGATCGTGTGAGTTGGTGCCGGCGAAAATCTCGTCGAGCAAGAACAGCAACGGCAACGGGCCGCGCGTCAGGTCGACAATTTGACGCACGCGCAGGATTTCGGCATAGAAGCGTGAACGCCCCTGCTGAAGCGAGTCTTGAATGCGCAGGGTGGCGCCGATGGCCAAGGGCGACAGACGCAAGTGGCGGGCGCGCACCGGCGCTCCGGCCAGGGCCAGCACCGCATTGATGCCGACCGTGCGCAAGAACGTGCTTTTTCCAGACATATTCGATCCGCTGACGATTAAGACCTGCAAGCCGTCCGTCAAGTGCAGATCGTTGCGGACGCAGCGCGAGGCCGGCAACAACGGATGGCCCAATTGCTCGCCAGCGTAACAGGGCGGGCCGCCAGCGACAATCTCCGGGAAGGGGTCGTCGGGGTTCTCGTAGGCGTAGGCGGCCAGGGCGCACAGCGCCTCGAATTGGCCGACCACGTCGAGCCAACGGGCGATGGCAGGCCCGGCGATGCTGCGCCAATTCTCGATGGCGTGGGCCATCTGGGTGCCCCACATCAACAGATAGGCCAACGGCATGAACAGTTGGTTGCGCCGCGAATGGAGCAGATCGAGAAGGTTGCCCAATTGAGCGATGCGTTGGGAAGGCAGGACGTGCCGGCCCTTGTGGCGAGGAGCGGTCGTAGCGAGGGCGGCGCGTAATTCGCACAGCCGTGGGGCAGTGAACGTGGCTTGTTCCAGCCGTGCCAATACGTTTGAGAGCAAGGCCAAGTCCCGGCCGCGGCGTTCCACGGCGGCCAAGACGCGCTGAACGCGGCCATAAAACCAGCCGGCAAAGCACAACTGTCCCAGGAGCAAAACGGCAAATGGCAACGAGCGCGCTTCGACAAAGAAGCGGCCCAAGGACGTGCTGTCGTCGAGCAGACCGAACAGCGTCAAGAGCCAGCCGGCCAGCGCCGTCGTGGTCAGCGTTCCTAAGAGCAGGGCCGCCCAGCGCGGCCAACGCGCCGTCAACAGCGGCGGCTCGGCCCCCCAGTCCGCCAGGGCCTTGAAATCCACGCCGGCCGGAACAGCGCCGCCCAACAGGGCCAGATCTTCACGCAGATCGAGAAGGGGCCGCAACTCGGCGACGGCAGCTTGCCGTGCCCGGATTTCCTCGGGGGCCGCTGCATGCAACAGCCAGGAGGCCAGCGTGTCCTCGCCGTTGCGCGTGCGGGCCGTACACAGTAGCTCAAACAGCGAGCCGACGCCGAAGAGGTCGAGATCGCTGGCATAAGGATGCTTCTCGTCCTGAAAACGGACGCCGGTTGGGCCACGCCCTTTCCAGTCGTCGCCCAGACGCGCCAGACCCGTCTCATAGAAGGCCACCGCCCGCAGCGAGCGGTGCCACGCGCGGGTAACTCGTTCGTGATAAAAGAGAAAGACGGCGTACAACAGGATGGGCAGCACCAACCACCACCCCGAAAGCCCGTGAGCCCCGAAGGCCAACAGTAAAACCAGCAGGCCGATCAGTCCAACCAGCAGGCGCGCGTACCCAAGCAGACGTTCCTGACGGGCCAGCTGCACGCTACGGCGGCGGCGTTCTTCCAGGCGCTGCGTGTATTCCTTTACCGGCGGCAAAGAGGCTGCCTGGGACAAGTGCGGCATCGGGGTTTTCCTATCTTCTTCCATTCTGCGTCCACAAAGGAATCCTTTCGGACACCATACCGCAAACAAACAGCGATGGCAGCGCGGAACAGGCTGCCGAAGCGGAAGCGTAAGCGACGGATGCTCGGCCATCACTTACGTTTCTGCCTCGGCAGCCAGAAATGCGCGCGTCGCTTCGTGGCGGGGCTGACGGAAGATTTGCTCCGGCGGGCCGGATTCTGCAATGCGCCCCTCATGCATGACGTGGACCGTGTCGGCCACGCGCCGGGCGAAGCTCATAGCGTGCGTGACCACGAGCATCGTTTGCCCTTCCTGGGCCAGATCGGCAATAACGCGGAGCACTTCGCCAGCCATGTGAGGATCCAGAGCGCTGGTTGGCTCATCGAAAAGGATCGCTTCCGGTCTCATGGCCAATGCCCGCGCGATAGCGACCCGCTGTTGTTGTCCGCCGGACAGCTGCTCCGGCCAGGCATCGATCTTATCGCCCAACCCCACCCGCTCGAGCAAACGCCGCGCGATCGCCTCGGCCTCGTCGCGCCGCTGCCGCAATGTCCACAGCGGACCAGACATCACGTTGTCCAGCACGCGCAGATGCGGAAACAAGTGGAACTGCTGAAACACCATGCCGACGCGCCGCCGCAGCCGCCGCAAGGCGTCTTTGCCGCCCGCGGCAGGACCGTTCGAGCGGAGCACAATGTCCTCAACGCGCACTTCGCCCTGTTCAAACGTCTCCAGTCCGTTGATGCAGCGCAACAGCGTACTTTTGCCGCCGCCCGAAGGACCGACGATGACCGCCACCTCGCCGCGGCGCACCGTCAGCGATACGCCGTCGAGAACACGCAGAGAAGTGTGGTTCTTCACCAAGTCGCGCACTTCGATCATGGTGGTATCTTTTATGGAGCGACGGCGAAGTTGGGGCTGCCCTGCCTGAATTGTCCCTCACTTCGCCGCCGTCTTGCTCGGGTGCCGCAGCACCTTGCCTGCCAACACGCCGGTGAACTTGCCGTCGTCGATCGCTAGTTGGCCGTTGACGAACAGATAACGGACGCCCGTTGCATATTGGTGCGGCTTGTCAAAGGTAGCGGTATCGCGGAACGCTTGGGGATCGAAGACGACCACGTCGGCGAAATAATCCGCTTTTAAGTAGCCGCGTTGGGGCAAGTGCAGGATGTCCGCCGGCAGGCCACTGGCGCTGCGGATGGCGTGCTCCAAGGTGAGGATTTGGTCCTCGATGGCGTAGCGGCCGATCTTGCGGGGGAAGCAGCCGTAGCTGCGCGGATGCGGCACCGTGTCGGCGGAGGGCCGCATCGACGCGCCGTCGCTGGCGGTGGCCACGAACGGTTGGCGCATAATCAGCCGAACATCTTGTTCATTCATACTAAAGATGACGACTTGAGCACCGCCGTTGCGCTCGATCTCCAGCACGATGTCGGCGGCCGGTCTTTGCTCGGCGGCGGCGATGGCGGCGAGGTCTTTGCCTTGCCAAGCCGGCTTGGGTGCGTAGCGGGCAATGCGGATGTCTTTGCCGCCTTGGTTTTGTTCCAGACCGCGTTCTAGCAGCGGCCGCAGACGAGCCAGCTGCTCCGCATCGCTCAGCCGGGCGACGTAATCCTTGGGGCTGCCTTCGCGGAAGGCGAGGGGGACCAAGGTAGCTTTCAAGCTGGTGCTGCTGGCGAGGTAGGGATATTGGTCGGCACTGACGGCTTGGCCGGACTTGCGGGCCTTTTCGAGCAGGGCGATCTCGTCAGCGGCCATGCCCCAGGCGCGGCGGCCCGAGGCCTTCAGGTGGGAGATATGGACGGGCAAGCCGGCCTGGCGTCCGATCATCAACGCCTCATGGAGAGCGCTCAGTACCCCCGTCCCTTCGTCGCGGATGTGGCTGGCGTAAAAGCCGCCGTGCTTCGCCGCCACGCGCGCCAGCGCTATCAGTTCGTCCGTTTTGGCGTAGGCGCCAGGATTGTAGATCAAGCCCGTAGACAATCCCCAGGCGCCGTCCTTCATCCCCTGATCGACCAATTCTTCCATCTGCCGCAGTTCATCGGCTGAAGGGGCGCGATTGGCATTCTTCATGACACGCTGACGGACATCGTTATGCGGCACCTGATGGATAACGTTTGTGCCGATTTTACCTCTCTCCAATATCTGAAAATAGTTCGCCACCTCAACCGGACCAGAGCCGCAATTGCCGGTCACCACGGTCGTGACGCCTTGGTGCAGATAACAGCGATTGGCGCGGGTGGCCGGACGCTGGAGCGGATAATCGCTGTGCGTGTGCAGATCAATGAAGCCGGGCGCGACGACCAATCCCTTGGCATCGATGATGCGTGGGCTGCCGACGACGGCGAAGCGGCCCACCGCAACGATGCGTTCGCCGCGGAGCGCCAGGTCTCCAACGACGCCCGCCGCGCCGCTGCCATCGTACAGCCTGCCGCCGCGGACGACGATATCGGCTGGGACCGCCGGCTCCCTCGATAGAAGCAGACATCCTAGCAGCAAATACGAAGGAATCATGCTGACCTCGCACCTCCCAGGGGAAGGCCCCTGCCAGGGCGGCGGACTTGGGGGCGGTCTGCCTGGTCCTTGCTGGTACGGCGAGCTTGAGGGAGGACAATCATCCCGCCGCTTTGCGTTCTTCCTGCAACTGATTGAGTTTGTTGTACATCGTCTTGAGGCTGATGCCCAGCTCTTCGGCAGCCTTGGCTTTGCTGCCGCCGTGCTTGTCCAGCACGCGCAGCACGTGTTCCATCTCGATCTCGCGCAGCGTGCGCGGGGAGGAGCTGTTGCCCTCGGTGGGACCGGTATCGCGTCGGCCGCCAGGCTGGCGAACGGAATAGGGCACGTGTTCGGGTAGGATCTTGCCGCCGCCGGCCAGGATGTAGGCATGTTCCATGACGTTGGCCAATTCGCGGACATTGCCTTGCCATTCGTGTTCCAAAAGCACGTCGATCACTTCCGGGGTGAGCAGATCGGCCACCTGCTCGACGGGGCGCCGGGCGGCGCGGGCCAAGAGATGACGCGCCAACTCCGGAATGTCTTGCCGCCGTTCGCGCAAGGGCGGCAGGCGGATCTCAAAAGTGTTGATGCGGAAGTAGAGATCTTCGCGGAACTGGTCTTCGCGGATCATGGCCCGCAGGTCGCGGTTGGTGGCGCACAAGACGCGGACATCGGTGCGGAACGGCTCGGTGTCGCCGACGCGGCGAATCTCGCCCGATTCCAGAAAACGCAGCAGTTTGACCTGGATGTTCTTGTTGAGTTCGCCGACCTCATCGAGAAAGAGTGTGCCGCCGTTGGCCACCTCGAACAGCCCTTTGTGATCGCGGTCGGCGCCGGTGAAGGCGCCCTTGCGGTGGCCGAACAATTCACTCTCCACCAGGTGCTCGGCCAGGGCGCCGCAGTTGACCGGCACAAACGGCATGTCGGCGCGTTTGCTTTTTTGCATCAGCGTCCGCGCCGCCAACTCCTTGCCGGTGCCGGTCTCGCCAAGAATTAGCACGGTGGAATCCGTCGGGGCCACCGTGTCGATGAGACGGTGGACGGCGAGCATGGCCGGCGACTTGCCGACGAGAACGGTTGGCCCCTCGGCGGCTTGCACGCGGGTTTGCAGGGCCAGGTTTTTGTGTTTCAGTTCGCGTCTCTCGGCCACCTTGCACAAGACGGCCTCGATCTGGGCCAGTTTGCACGGCTTGGTCATGTAATCGAGCGCGCCCAGCCGCACCGCTTCGATGGCCGTCTCCATCGTGGCATGGCCGGTCAACACGACGGCCTCGGTGTCGGGGCTGACTTTCTTGAGGTGCTCCAGCACCTCGATGCCGGTCATGCCGGGCATGCGCAGGTCGAGAATGGCTGCGTCGAACGTGCTCTTTTCCAACATCTTCAGGGCGGTTTTGCCGTCGGGACAGATGGTCACTTCGTGGCCCAGGCGCGGCAGTTCCGTGCGCATCAACTCTTGCAGCGGCTTCTCGTCATCGACAAAAAGCACACGCAGGCTGCGATGCGTCTCGACACGTTCACGGGCGGAGGTCCGGTTGACAGTGCTTTCGGTCATGGCTTCCATTCCGTCTCTCGGGCGAGCGGGGCAGCGCCCGCTCGCCAAAACCAACTAGGCGGCGCGGGCCGGTGCGGCCTGTTCCGCGCTCTTGTCGGGCGTTGGGCTGGGGCCGGGCAACAAGGGTGCTTCTTCGGGCGCGTTGATCGGCAAGCGCACAATGAAGGTGCTGCCGCGGTTCGGCCCGGGACTGCTGGCCTCGATCTCGCCGCCGTGCTGCGTGATGATGCGGTGGCTGATGGTCAGGCCCAGGCCGGTGCCCTTGCCGGTGCGGCTGCGCGT
>JAJPIY010000147.1 GCA_021324515.1 Planctomycetota bacterium | reverse complement strand
TAAGGAAAATACACATTTCTAGGCCGCACAGGAGTGACGGTATCACGGCTGTGTCTGGGTTGCATGAGCTATGGCGACCCGGCCTGGCGTTCCTGGGTGCTTGACGAAGCTGCCTCGCGTCCTTTCTTCCGGCGTGCGATCGAGTTGGGGATCAATTTCTTCGATACGGCCGATATGTATTCGCTGGGCATCAGCGAGGAAATCACCGGCCGAGCGCTGCGGGAGTTTGCCCGTCTGGAAGAGTGCGTGATGACCACCAAGGTTTTCAACCCTATGTCCGATCGGCCCAATATGAGCGGCCTGTCGCGTAAGCATATCGTGCAAGGGTGCGAGGCCAGTCTGCGCCGCCTCGGCATGGAAACCATCGATCTGTATCAGGTGCATCGCTTCGATCCGCATGTGCCCATCGAGGAAATGCTATCGGTGCTCGATCTGCTGGTGCGTCAGGGCAAGGTGCGCTACATTGGCGCCAGTTCGACGGCAGCGTGGAAGTTCGCGCAAGCGTTGGCCGCCTCGCAGCACCACGGCTGGGCGCGTTTTGTGACCATGCAAAACCACTACAACCTGCTCTACCGCGAGGAAGAACGGGAGATGATCCCTTTGTGCGAGGCGGAGGGCGTGGCCTTGATTCCGTGGTCGCCCTTGGCGCGCGGCCTGCTCGCCGGCACGCGCCGCTCGCCAGCAGACAAGACCGCCACCCCCCGAGCCGAAAGCGACGAATTCGCCCGCAAGCTCTACGATCAGCCGAGCGATCAGGACGTGATCGACGCCGTGCGTCGAGTGGCCCAGGCGCGCGGCGTCGCTCCGGCCCAAATCGCTTTGGCGTGGCTGCTAGCGAAACCGGCTGTCGCCGCCCCCATCATCGGCGCCACCAAGCTCCAGCACCTCGACGACGCCGTCGCTGCCCTTGACGTGCAGTTAACCGCCGAGGAGATCCAGCAACTAGAAGCGCCCTATCAGCCTCATCCAGTGCGCGGCCATTAAACCAAGCCAAGCGGTAGGAATGGTAGGAATTACAACTATCGAACCAATTCTTACAAAGAAACCTACGGGACGCTCGAATGTCCAGGATGCAGGCAGAATGTCGTAAGTTCTTATCAATAGGCTGCTTAGTTCGCCTCTCTATCTCTGTGCGCTGTTTTGGCATGGCGCTTGCTAAGAATCCAAAGCGACCCGACCGATTTGTGGAAGCGTGGTCGGGTGCTCGCTCAATCGGCGAACGGTCTCCCCCACCGTTGTGCCCACGGCTCCCCCGTCCGTGTCGTAGGACCGCGAGCGTTGTTGAAGGACTCCCCCCTGTCCCTTCGACGCATTCCCCTCGCGGGACGCCCCCAAAGGCGAGCACCTCGACACCGCTTCTCCTGTCTCTCTCACGCCTACACTGCAAGTCCGTTCACCCCCTTACCAAGCCCTCTGCTCCCCCCGCAGAGGGCTTCTCTTTTTTTCGCGCCTTCCGGTACAATCTTCTCGTTTGCTCGTTCCCGTGCCGGAACGGAAATCTTTGCCAAGCGAGAGGAAAAGAGCATGCCGCAAGGCTCAAAGTATGTGGTCGGCGTTCCCAACGAGATCAAAACGCATGAATCCCGTGTGGCCCTTATCCCAGTCGGGGTCGAGGAGTTGACGCGTGCGGGGCACAAAGTCCTTGTTCAAGCCGGGGCGGGCCAAGGCAGCGGCATCAGCGACGAGCAGTATCGTCAGCATGGCGCCGACATCGTGGCCAGCGCTGCCGACGTGTGGCGTCATGCCGACCTGATCGTCAAAGTCAAGGAGCCGCTGCCGATCGAATGGCCGCTGATGCGTCCGGGGCAAATTGTCTTCACTTTTTTCCACTTCGCCGCCGATGAATCGCTGACGCGCGCCATCATGCAATCGGGTATCACGGCCATCGCTTACGAGACGATCCGCGATGATAAGGGGCGGCTGCCGCTGTTGACGCCGATGAGCGAAGTAGCCGGACGCATGAGCATTCAAGAAGGGGCCAAGTTTCTGGAAAGGCCGTTTGAGGGCCGCGGCCTTTTGCTGGGCGGCGTACCCGGTGTGCTGCCGGCCAACGTGGTCATTCTGGGGGGCGGCGTCGTCGGCGCCAACGCTGCCAAGGTCGCCGCCGGCCTTGGCGCCAACGTCACCATCCTCGACATCAATCTCGATCGTCTGCGCTATCTCGACGATGTGATGCCGCGCAACGTCACCACGCTATACAGCGATCGGCATAACATTCTCGATAGTCTGGCTCGCGCCGATCTGCTCATCGGCGCCGTCCTCATCCCGGGAGCGCGTGCGCCGCAGCTGGTGCGGCGTGAAGACCTCAAGCGGATGCCGCCCCGCGCCGTCATCATCGACGTGGCCATCGATCAAGGCGGCTGTGTCGAAACCTCGCGGCCCACCACGCACAGCCAACCGACGTTTCTCGTCGAGGACGTGCTCCACTACTGCGTCACTAACATGCCGGGGGCCGTCGGCCGCACCAGTACCTACGCCCTGACCAATGTGACGCTGCCTTACGTGTTGGAGCTGGCGCGGAAGGGATTGAGCCGCGCCCTTGCCGAGAATGCAGCCCTGCGGCACGGCGTCAACATCCATCAAGGCAAGGTCACCAATCCCGCCGTCGCCGCCACCTTCGGCCTGGAGTGCGCGGCCCTCTGAGACCCGACCGGCCCGCGATTGCGGTTGACACGATGGAGGACCGTCTGTTGCTTAACAGGGGAAATGCGTATAATTTTCGGCAAGTCGTCTGGTAGACAAAATCGGGCCGCGACTGTAAAAGAGCGGTGAAATCCTCCTTACTTCGCTCCCTTATAGTTGCGGCTTGGGCGGCATCGGAGGAACAGACTCATGAGCGATTCTCCTCATGTTCCACATGCATCTAATCAGCGTCTTAACAAGGAGTATGAAGATCCTCATTATCACGATGAGGAAGAGACCGTGCCCCTCGAGGACGAGGAGCGGCGTCGCAGCAGCCACGGCAAATCCGCCTCGCGTCGCAAACCCGTCTACCGGCCGCGCCGCCGTTTTTTCGACGATTGATCCAGCACCTACAGGCCCGCAGCCTTATAACACTTGGTGAGGAGAGTTGCGGCACTTTTCCTCCCTCACCCACTTCAACTTTTCTTCCTTGGGGGAGAGGCAGAAGATGTTTATCTCTCCCTTTGGGGGAGAAAGTCGGAGGGGGAGGTAAAAAGGCGTGTCTCGTTCCGCTGGGGGCAGGGTGTCTCCTTGTTATGGCTACGAGAACAGCCCTGCTGCGTTGCAGAAGGTAGTTGACGCCGCCCCCGGTTTCCCTTCATAATGACAGAAGCATTGATGAATGTTCTTCTCTCGGCCCGAAGGTCGGGAGTGGATCGAACACAACTGTTAGTTTACGAGGTCCGCAGCATCCGAACCCCGATACACCGTTGCGATGGGAGAAGGAACGCCGCGGGCGCCTTCACCGATTTCAATGCGCCATGGGAATGACGTTCCCCGGTAAGGTAACAAGGAAATGCCTGCTGGGGTAGCGCCTGGCCTTTAAGCTAGGCGAGAATTGAAACCAACAAACCGCATGACTCTGTTCTGCTTGTTGTGTGTGTGTCTGCTTCTGGTTGGACTGGCTGCCTGTTCTGAGGTGCGTGCGCGCCTAGGCGAGTTATGGCCCCGCTGGTTGGAGGCTTATCTTCCGGTGCAACGCGCGCAGTACGGGCCTGTCCTTGCAGTCTCCCCCCGCAGTCCTCCACACCATTGCTCGCCTCCACCGCGTGTCATCCCACGGGCGGGGCCAGGGGTAGTCCCCAAGCGGGAAGCAAAAGCCCAGGCTTAAGCCTGCGCCCTTTCTTCCGCATCGAGAGACTCTGCGGGATCGGTTAAGGTTGTCCGTCCGTAGGTTCCTTTCTCTTTGTCGCCAGCGCTTCCATGCTGGCGGAAAGCGCTTCCTTGTCTGCGCTTGCCTTACGTGACGGGAGGTTCCCGACGCCGCGGCCTTCTAGAAGGAGAGGGCTGAATGGAGCCGCTGTATGTGGTCCTCCTCAGCGGTCTCGCGGCTCTGATTGGGTTGGCGCTGGGTCATGCCGGCGCCCGTTTGCTGGATCGGTTCCGTCTGAAGAGCATCCGCGTTCAAGCGGAACAGATTGCCAAGAGCGCCCGCGAAGAGGCCGAGAAGATAAAAAAGGAAGCCGAGCTGAAGGCCAAGGACGACCTCTATCAACAACGCGAAGAGTTCCAGCGCGAAACCGAACAAGTGCGCAGTGAACTGCGTGAGCAAGAACGGCGCTTGGCGCGCCGCGAAGACAGTCTGGAGGAAAAGAGCCGTGATCTGCAAAGACGCGAACGCAACCTGGAGAACCTCAAAAGCCGGTTGAACGACCGCAAGAACGAAGTCGAAAAACGCGCTCAGGAGATGGAAAAACTCATCGAGCAGCAAACGCGGAAACTGTACGAGATCACCGGACTCAACCGCGATCAGGCCGAAAAGCTGCTAATGGAGCGCTTAGAACGAGAGCTTTCCACAACCCTTGCCACCCGCTTGCAGAAATTCGAGGAGCAACTGCGGCTGACTGTCGAGGAACGCAGCCGCCGTATCTTGGCGACAGCCATCCACCGCTATGCTGCGGAACACACTTGTGATACCACCGTCAGTTCAGTGGACATCCCCAGCGATGACATGAAGGGCCGAATCATCGGCCGGGAAGGACGTAACATCCGTACCTTCGAGAAATGCACCGGCGTCGATGTCATCGTCGATGACACGCCGGGCGTCGTTATTGTCAGCGCCTTCGATAACGTCCGCCGCGAAATCGCTCGTCTGGCCCTCACCAAGCTGATTCAAGATGGACGCATTCATCCTTCGCGCATTGAGGAAGTGGTTGCGGAAACGCAGGCGGAGATGGAGAAACACATTTGGGATGTCGGTCGGCAAGCGGTCCAGGAGGCGAATATTGCTCCTCTGCACGACAAGCTGGTGCAGCTGCTGGGCCGTTTGAAGTTCCGCACCAGTTACAGCCAGAACGTCTTGCAGCACAGTCTGGAAGTGTGCCACCTGACCGGCATGATGGCCGAAGAGCTGGGACTGGACGGGCGCTTGGCACGGCGTTGCGGCTTGCTGCACGACATCGGCAAAGCGGCGGACCACGAGATGGAGGGCGGGCACCCCAAAATTGGTGCCCAATTAGCTAGCCGTTACGGCGAGACCAACAAGGAACTGTTGCACGCCATCGCCGGCCATCACGACGATGTGACCATCGACCACATTTATACGGTCCTTGTCGCCGCCGCTGACGCCATCAGCGCCTCGCGTCCGGGAGCGCGGCGGGAGACCCTGGAAAAATACGTCAAACGTCTGGAGGAGTTGGAGGCGGTGGCTTCGGGCTTTCCCGGCGTCGAACATGCCTATGCCATCCAGGCCGGCCGCGAAATCCGCGTGATCGCCAACGCTTCTCAGACTACCGACAGCGACGCCATCAAGGTTTGCCACGACATCGCCAAGGCGATCGAGGAGCAACTGCATTATCCTGGCGAAATCAAGGTCACAGTCGTCCGCGAAACCCGCGCCGTCGAGTTTGCCCGGTAATAAATAAGCAGAGGGCGTCCTCAAGGAGGGGCGTCCTCGCCGTCTTGGCGGTTCCTATTGGCTTTTGAGGACCGTATGCGGCTTCTCTTCATCGGGGACATCGTAGGTTCGCCGGGAGTGACGTTCGTGCGTCGGGCGTTGCCTGTGCTGATCGCGCGCGAAGGCATCGACCTGGTGATCGCCAATGCGGAGAATGCTGCGAACGGCTCCGGGCTGACGCCGAACCTCTATCGCTGCCTGCGCGAGACGGGCGTCGATCTGGTGACGTTGGGCGACCACGTCTACAAGAAAGCCGAGATCATCACTACGCTCGAAAAAGAGGACCATATTTGCAAGCCGGCCAATTTCCCACCGGATGCGCCCGGCCGCGAGTTTGCTGTGGCGACGGCGCGCAACGGCGTGCCGGCGGCTGTAATGTGTTTGCTGGGGCGCACTTTCATGCGCGCGGTCGACTGCCCTTTCCGCGCCGCCGACCGCGTGTTGGCAACCTTGGCGGGACAAGTCCGCTGCATTGTAGTGGATGTTCACGCGGAAGCGACGGCGGACAAGTATCTGCTCGGCCACTATCTCAAAGGCCGCGTCAGCGCCGTACTCGGTACGCATACCCATGTGCCCACAGCCGACGAGCAGATCTTGTCCGGCGGCACCGCCTTCATCAGCGATGTAGGCATGACGGGGCCTTATGACAGTATTTTGGGCCGCCGCATTGACCGAGTGCTGCCGACCACCCTCACGTTCGTCCCTAGTGCCTTTGACGTGGCTAGCGGCGATCTCCGGCTCGCCGGGGTTTTGGTAGACATTGATCCGGCAACCGGACACAGCCAAGCTATTCGCCGCATTATGGTCACAGAGGCAGACGTTTGTACTTGACATGGGTAAGTGGCGCTCCTTGTCCCCTTTCCCTTACCAGGGGAAAGGGAAAAAGTCGCAACCCTTCCCCCCAGAGGGAAAGAAGCCGCTGGCCCGGAAATTTAGGAGTTGTAATGGTCGAAAATGCACCGATTCTTTCCTGTCAACATGCCGGCCTGACGATCGAGGGCTACTCGCGCGCGGCGGTACAGACGTACTGGCGCATTCCCGAGCTGAAAATCGGCTTCGACCTCGGCGCCCAGCCGTGGGACTTCATGGGTACTCCGACCTGGCTGCTGTCGCACACGCATCTCGATCATGTCGCGGCCCTGCCGGTGTATGTAGCACGGCGGCGTATGATGCGCATGGAACCGCCCCTCCTGTACGTGCCAGCCGCGGCTGTCGAAGACCTGCGCCGCTTGCTGCTTATTTACCAACGCCTTGATCGCGGCCGTATGCTCTGCGACATGCGCGGCGTCGCCCCCGGTGACGAGATCACACTGTCGCGCGAGCACGTCATCACCGCCTTCGCCACCACTCACACCATTCCCTCGCTCGGTTACGTCGTCTGGGAACGCCGTTTCAAGCTCAAAGAGGAGTATCACGGCCTGCCAGGCGAGCAGATCCGCGACCTGCGCTTGTCAGGCGTGGCGGTGACGCGCGAGGTACGGACCCCCCTTTTGGCCTACACGGGTGATACCAATCCCGCCGGCCTGGACGCCTATCCGCCTGTCTACGAGGCCAAGATCCTCATCACCGAGCTGAGCTTCCTTCGGCCCAATCATCGCCGCGAGAAGATCCACAAGTTCGGCCACATGCATCTGGACGATTACATCGAGCGGGCCGATCGTTTTCATAACGAGATCATTATCTGTGCTCATTTGAGCACCCGTTATCATCCCCAGGAGGTGAAGCACCTCATCGAGTCGAAATTGCCGCCTCAGCTGCGCGAACGCCTTCGTCTGTGGTTGTAGGCCCTTTGCTCCGCGAGCAACGGTATGCTAGAGTTTGTCAGAGTTTGTCCGGCGGAAAACCTTCTACCTGCCCAGCGTGTCTGCAAGGGCGCCTCCGAGCAGGTGTGATGGACTAGCTAAGGGGCAGCGGCCTTTTCCCTCTCCTCAGCGGGGAGGGAAAAGACTGCTCCTTCCAGAGAAACGTCGAACGCACGACTATGAACTCTTTGCCCCCGTTGCCTACTTTCTTTACCGATCAGCCGTGGGCCATCCCTGCCATCGGCGTACTGGTGGCGAGTGTGGCATTTCTGGTAGGCCGGCGCTGGCTCGTCGCTCCTGCTGCTCCGGCGGCAGAAAAGCCTGTCGAGGAACCGGCCGTGCCCCTGTTGACCATGACCTCGACTTTGACAAAACCGTCCCAACCGGAACGCCGTTCCGCTCCCCGCCGCAAGGCGGGCAATCGGGTTGAGGTCTACCTCACAGACGACACGCGCGAGACGCCCCTTTTGGGCTGGGTTGTCGATCGCTCGGTGGGCGGGCTGCGCCTGAATGTCGAGGGGCCTCTACGCGAAGGAACGGTCCTGAACGTCCGTCCGCGGAAAGCGCCGCAGACGGCGCCGTGGTTGGCCATCGAGATCCGCTCGTGCCGTCCCGAAGGCTGCACGTGGGAGGTGGGATGTCGTTTCCTTAAACCACCCCAGTGGAACGACTTATTGCTCTTCGGTTGAGTCGGTTTCGCTTCCTTTCTTCCTCTTGACCTGCTCTCCGTTGGAGACTACTATCCCGCCCTTCGGGGTCCGGAGTCTCGGAATGGGGAACTGAGGACCGATGAGGGAGCAGAATGCGAGGGCGTCGCTGGTTGCTGATCGGGAACCTCGGTTTGGGAAGCTGCCTGGTGGCCGGCTGTCTGCGCGCCGCTCTACCGCCGCAAGGGCAACGGCCTCCATCCATCTCGAATCCCCCCCCTATAGCTTCCTCACAAGCTAGACCCTCTGCGCCGCCATCGGATTATCTGGTTTCTCAAACGTCGGCGCGGTCAGCGGGCGTACAATCGGTAGGAGCCGCTGTAAAGAACATAGAAAATCCGGCAGCGCAATCGGCGGCGTCCAGCATTCCGAATACTCCCAGCGACCACGATAACCTCAGCGATCCGAAGGAGAGCGCCAGACCCGATAAGGGGAAACCGGTCGAGCCAGTGGAACTGCGCATCCAGGAAGAGCCCGCGTCGCCGACACATCCGCCTGATCCGCCGCCGCACCTGGAAATTCACCCGGTCTCCTTGACTCGCCCAGATGCGCCGCCAGTACAGGTTCTTCGTGGCTTGCTGGACCACCGTCCCGAAGAAGAAATCAACGAACAACTCAAGCCTTACGATCCCGCCACGCGCGAGGTGCTGCTGCTCTTACTCAGCAGCGTCGTCCAGCTGGAAGAAAGCGGCGGCCTCACACGGATTTCGCCACGTCATCTGGCAGCCTGGACAGAGCGACTCCATACCTTGACCGCTTCTCTGCGTAGCCGATCGCAGCTGATCCTGGAGCGCATGTGCTTTTGCAGCTACATCAACAACTTTGGCGACTTTGCGCCGTTGCCCCCGGAACATAGTTTTTTCCACCCCGGCGAATTAGCCCATGTTTACGTGCAAGCGCGCAACCTCTCCAGCCGCCGCCAAGGCGACAAATATGTGACCGTGCTGAAGGCCCGGCTGGAGATTTACGACGAGAACAGCCGCGATACTCCCCCGATCATTTGGAACTCCTTGCCGCGTGAGGACGTCAGTGCTTCGCCGCGGCAGGATTACTACATCAATTTCCGCTATTCTGTGCCGCTGAGCTTGCCCGCCGGCCTGTATACGCTGCGCATTACCGTCGAAGATTGGACTGACGCGCCGCCAGGCGCCAAGCAGGTGCCCGAATGGCGCATCGCTCGCTGTACGCTCGATTTCCGCGTCGGCGGCCCCATCGCTCGTCCAGCTCGCCACCGCATCGCCGAGGCTGTTCCGCACTGACGTGCTCTCGCTTAGGACGGGCGGACTTTTCCCTCCCCCCCTGTGGGGGAGGGTTAGGGTGGGGGGGTAGAACTCCTTGTCTGCATTGTACTTACCCCCCCCACCCCAGCCCTCCCCCACAAGGGGGGAGGGAGTT
>JAJPIY010000253.1 GCA_021324515.1 Planctomycetota bacterium | reverse complement strand
TGGATCTCCCTCCCCCCTGGTGGGGGAGGGTTGGGGTGGGGGGAATGGATCTCCCTCCCCCCTGGTGGGGGAGGGTTGGGGTGGGGGGAATGGATCTCCCTCCCCCCCTGGTGGGGGAGGGTTGGGGTGGGGAGAGGGAATTGTGCCAAATTCAACCGTGCCCAGGATAACCGCAGCGCCCTCGCCACAAGGTCCCAAACGGCGCTAAATCGTGTGCCCGAAAAGGTCACGGTACTAGCGGCGTCGGTCTGCGCTCCGGCGTGTTGGGGTCGATGCCGACATACACCACCTCGGCCTCGGTCACTTGCAGCACTTCCTGGCCGCGCTCGGCTTCGACGCAAACATGCATGGTGATGGAAGTGCGCCCCAGGCGGACCCGGCGTGTCAGGAAGCGCACCACGTCGCCGACCAGCACCGGCTTTTTGAACTCGACGCGATTCATGGCCACCGTAACCACCACCGGCGGAGGGCCGCCGGCGCGAATCACTTCCCGCCGCGCACCAATGGCGCCGGCCTGATCGATGTAACTGAGCAAGATCCCGCCAAAGATCGTCGAATACGACGTAAATTGTCCACCGGGATGCAACGTCGGCTGGGGGTTGGCATCTCGCGGCATCATTACGACTTGGAGTGCAAGATAGGGTTCGTCCATTCCGCTAGTTTATCAAGAGTGCGGGAAACGCCGAGGTACGAACGCTCCCTTGCCTTGCAGTATATACGGCCCCGGTTTGTTTCCGCCGAAAGAGCCTGGGCGATTCCGGCAATCTTCGCAAGTGGCGACTTTCGCAAGCCCTAGCGACTTTGCCGTCTCTAACGGTCCCGTGGTGTCAAACGCCGATCACGGAAAGGTATAAATATTCAGCCCTATCGACCATCTCTTCGATACCGGATGCAGAAGCAGCAAAAGCGGAAAAGGACGCCATGAACTCCAAACGCGGTCAATGGCTGACCCTGGCAGGGTGGCTTGGTCTTCTCGTCCCACCCGCCTGGGCCGATGGGATCGAACGCGACGGCATCGGCGCAATCCCCATTGGCCGCGGCGGCAACAACGTTGCCAGCTTCGACAACGGCGTCATTATCTACGATAACCCCGCCGGCATGGCCAACGTCCCGGGCCAAGGACTGGTGGAGGTGGGAGCAGATGGTCTGTTTACCGATCTGCATTATAGCAGTCCGCTGAATGATCATGCCAGCAGCCGCCAAACCCCTTGGGCCTTGCCGTTCTTCTCGTTCATTCAGCGCAGCGAGGACGGCCGGTTCGCCTATGGCATCGGGTTATTTGCGCCGGCCGGCTTCGGCTCCGATTGGAAAATCGACAGCCCGCTTGTAGGGCTGCAACGATACAAATCGATCGGCGCTCAGATCGACATTCTACCGGCCCTGGCCTACCGGATCACGGATCGGCTCTCGATAGGGGGCAACGTCGGGCCGGGAATAACCTATGCCCAACTCACAGGCCCTTTCGTCGTCCAGACCGGGGCGCTGCAAGGCACGCCAACGCTGATCGACCTCCACGCTACCGGCGTCACGGCCGCCTGGTCGGTGGGTTTGCAATATCTCGTGGATGAGCGGACGACGCTCGGCCTATGTTACATTGCCCAGACGCGCTATAATCTACACGGTGACGCCCAGGTCGAAGTGGAAAAGATTGCCTTCTTGCCCGTTTCGATCTACAGTCGCTTCAATGCGGATGTCGATGTCACGTTTCCGCGTTCGTTGTCGGGCGGCATCGTACATGCCTTTGGCGAGCAGAGACAGCACCTCGCCATGCTCCAGCTCATGTGGTTTGATTGGGCGAATGCTTTCCATAATATCGGCCTGCGCTTGACCAACAGCAGCAACTCCCTTGTCCCTCTCTTGGCTGGACCTTCCATCCAGGACCGTTTTCCCCTGAACTGGTCGGACACCCTTTCCGTTCGTCTAGGATATGAATACTATCTCGATCCGGATCAGGTATTAAGATGCGGCTTTATTTATCACCCCAATCCGGTCCCTAACCAGACGTTGACCCCTTACATCCCGGCGACCTTAATGTACGCCGTCTCGGCAGGTTATAGCAAACAGTGGAGCAATTGGGGCTTCAACATCGCTTATCAATACAGCTTTGGCGCCGAACAGGCGGTCGCTCAGAGTGCCTTGATAGGTGGAGATTTTAATAATAGCTCGATAGGCGCTCAAGCACATTGGTTAAGCCTCAGCCTCCTCTATCGCTATTAAGGACCGTCAGATAAACCTTCCTCCTTGCCGAAGGAAGAAAAAGATCGCAACTACCCCAGCCAAGGATAATCAGCCCTCATTCTTTCTCTGCTTTCGCAGGTGGATAGGCTTGCAACTTGTTGAGGTACCCCACAGCAATCGGCCGACTGGCAAACGGCACGGTGGCGCCCCATTCTTGGGCTTCGGCAAAGAGCGCGCGGGCCGCACTTACGTCTCCTTGTTCCAGCGCTAGCAACCCTTCCAGTACGCACAGGTCGGCTTGCTGGGCACGCAAGGTCCGTTCCCGCCCTTTCCCCTCCTCAAGAGTGTGGCCAAGGTCCCAGGCGACGAACGCTGGCAGAAACGGCGGCACGGCCGGCAGCAAGCTCGGCAGAAATACGGGGAGGCGGCGCTCCACAGCGCGTACTTGTAGCCGGAGTTGGTCGTACTCCGTACGCACCTGCCTACGGAGGGCACGCATGTCTTGCCGGCATTGGGCGTAGTCGCCGACCGCCGCTGTCTCTAGCACGTGCAGCCATTCATAGGCCGGCCAACCATACTCGGAAAGCCCCAGGGCATGCTTGCTGGCGTGGACCCTGGGGTCGTTCAGGATGTTGCGGACTTCCTGGGCCCTGCCCAGGGACAACAGTAGCTCCAGCTCCAGCCGCATACCGGTCGCGCCGAGCAGATCCGCCGGGGCAGGCAGCAGGACTTCTTCAATTGCCTGCCGCGCCAACCCCAGTCCCAGGGCCAGACGGGCCTGTGTCAGGCAGTCTCCTTGACATGAGGGGAACGCAGCGAGATATTGCTCGCGTTTTTTCTGGACCAGATTTACCAATTTGGCCGTATCTTGATCGAGAAATTCGATGCGATAGGCGAAGTCATCGGCGCTCTCGCCGGGGCGTATGCCGGCTTGGCGGCTGAGGCGAACCTCCTGTTGACGATGCTCCAACGATTGGTCCAGGGCGTTGGCCGCGCCATAGAGAAAGGCCAACTCATGATGGGCCGCTTCGAGGTCCGGATCAAGCCGCGCCGCTTGTTCCAGAGCGGTGACCATCTGCACGTGCCGCAACTGGTTCAAGGGCGGCAGTTGTTCGGGACGGACGGAATGCTCGCAGGTGAAGTCGCGTAGCAGCAGATACGCTTGGCCGAGGCGGAGCCAGGCGTTGGCGTCGTCTGGATTAGCGGCCACGGCCTGCCGCGCTGCGCGGATGGCCAGAAGCAGCAAGGCCGGCGAGCGCTCCAGCACCGGGGCAAAAAACGGCCCCAGCTGCTCGCTTACTAAAAATTGAGGCCCGCCCTCACTCCGAAAAAGCAGTTCCCGAGCGGAGAAGAGTTGGAAAGCTGCCTGAGTTACGGCCGAGGGTTGCGCCGCCAGACCGGCCAGACCGGCAGCGTAGGCCGACCAGAGAATTTGCCACGTCTCTTGGCGCTGGGCGGCCGCGCTGTCCTGAAAATAGTGCAGATACATCGTGGCCGCCGCAGATTCCCACGAGGGCGCGGCACGCGGATGGGTCAACCTGGCCCAGAAATCCCGGCGCGGCGGCAACTGCTCAGGGCCTTGCTCGGGCGCGAGAGGCGCCTCGCGTCGGCCTTTGGCATCGGGCGGGCTGAACGCCAGCTGTTCAGCGTCAAAGGCCAGCGACAGGAATCCGCCCTGCCTTCTCCCTTCTTCTGGGGAAAGGGGAAGGGAGAGGCGGGCCTCGTTCCAGCCGGCGATCCACGCTTGCCCTGCCAGGTACAGCAGCGTCCACTGTTCGGGATCGTTACTCAGATGGCGCAGCGCAGCCAACAGACGCTGCAGATCGTGATCGTAGAAGATCACAATACTGACCTTATAATCGCGCAATATTCGCCGCCAATCTGCTTCCCGCTTTTGCTCCGAGTTGCTCAAAGACGGCAGCAGCGCCCGGCACACCGTCTCGTAGTCGCGGGCGGCCTGGGGAAATAGAGGATAACGATGGTCAAAAAAATGCTTCTCTCCAGGGCAGAACCAGGCGCCGTAATGGGCGACTTCTGGGGCCAGCGCGAAGGTCCGTTCGTCCGCAAGTAGCAGTCCTTGACGGCGCCAATGGGCCAGTGTCTCGGCCACCCGCCGCAAAGACGGGTCTTCCTGAACTCCCCAGGCGACGCGCCGTTCCTCGCGGTCATATCCCGCCAGCCACCCCAACCACGTAAGGGCCATAAGGGATACAAGAGATAGTGCAAGTGCTAAATATAAAGCGCGCAAAACGGATCGATTTCTCGTGCAGGGTGCGGCATATCTTGTGTTTATCAGGTCTTGGCAATTCAAGGCGGTAAGGGGGGCGGCGACGACGGCAAAGAAGGGAATGAGCCGGGCTTGCCAAACGGCCAGCAAAGCGAACGGAAGCCAGATAAGCAGGCGTCCGTCCCGGAGGGCCGGCCGGTGCAGCAGAAAAGAGGCCAGCCCCAAGAGGGTGAGGGCGTAGTAGGCGAGGACCGCCACGTTCAAGCGCAAGGCGGCGCGCAAGTGCTCTGCATCCCAGGGTGAAGCGAAAAGCGCCCGAAAGCGTACATCCGCGCGCAATCCGCTGGTCCAGGGCACGATGGAAAGCTCGGCCGGCAGCGTAAAAGCGTGATAGATGTACGGGTTGAGCAAGCACCCCGCTAGCCCTGCCGGTATGATCCAGCCAGGAATTTGGCGCTGGCCGTGTAGTCGTCGGCCAAGCCAGAACAGCGCCGTCAGCAACGGGCCGAGCACAAACCATTCATCGACGTTGACCCACAAGACGAAGATCAGCAGCAGAGGCCAGAAACGGGGCGCTGGTTGCGTCTGCACCTGCCACAGCAGCCAAAAAGTCAGGCCCAGGAAGAAATAAGAAAGGCAGGTCGGTTGCAGCAACAAACGAGGGCTGACGGCGAGGACGGCCAGGGTCGTGCAGACGACCGGCAGCCAGGCAGGGCCTTCGGGACGGCGAATACGCAGCAGCAAGCCAGTCAAGGCGGTGATAACGAGTGCCTTGAGTACAACCAGGCCGGTAGCGCCGATCAGGCTAAACAAGCTGTACAGCGCCCAGTCGAACAACCAGGAGTGGCAGACCCAGTAGGCTTGCGGCGTAGTATAGGCAAACGGGTCGGCGCCGAAAGAAAACCGTCCCTGGGCCAACAACCGGCCCGTCGCCAGGTGAAACCACAAATCGCTATTGCGCGCCGGAAACGAGGCGGCCAGAAATGCCAGGGCCAGGACCAAAAGCGCGAGAACATTGTGCAGACCATACCCACGTCGTTGTTCGGTCAATCCCGGGGAATGCGGCAAAGCAGTCATGACTACGAAAACCCTAGCATATGCCGACAATTCGACTGGAGCAATGAAATGATGATAGCGGATGACAACGGTGCCATCGAGAGAAAAAAATGACCGCAGCAACCGGCCCAACATCCTGATAGACTAACCGTGTAGTCCTAGGATGAGGAGCATGGTTTCCCTTACAATTATGGATACTCTCCGATGTTTCTGGGGCAGATGGTGCTTGTCCTTGCTGGTGGGCAGCGTTGGCGTGGGGTGCCATTCTTCGGCCTCGAATTCGGCCGTGGAGGCGCCTGTTCCGCCCGCGTGGTTTCAGGACGTCACGGAGAAGGTCGGTCTGCACTTCATCCATGACGCCGGACCGGTCGGCGATTATTTCATGCCGCACATCATGGGCTCCGGTGCGGCCCTGTTCGACTTCAACAATGACGATCGCCTCGACATCTATCTGCTTCACAACGGCGGTCCCAAAGGCGCGCGGAACCGTCTGTACCAGCAGATGCCCGACGGGACGTTCCGCGACGTTAGCGAAGGCTCTGGCCTGGACCTTGCCGGTTACCATATGGGCGTGGCCGTCGGCGATGTCAATAACGACGGCCGAGCGGACCTGCTTGTCACGGCGTATAAAGAAGTCCACCTGTTTCTGAACAGCGGCAACGGCTTCTTCATCGACATTACCAAAGAGAGCGGCCTGGCAGATCCCCTCTGGAGCACGTCAGCCGCTTTCTTCGATTACGACCGGGATGGCTGGCTTGATATTGTAGTAATTAACTATCTCGAATATGATCCTTCCCGCCGATGCACGGAGGAGGCGTCGCAGCAGTCCGATTTCTGCGGCCCAAACGTTTTCCAGGGCACAGCCACATACCTGTTTCATAATCTGGGGCCGCAGAACAAGAGAACGGCAGGAGCTGTATGCTTTCAGGACGTGACGGCGTCGTCTGGACTTAGCCAAAAGCCGAGCATAGGCCTGGGCGTTGCCTGCGCCGACTTCAACGGCGACGGTTGGCCAGACATCTTGATCGCCAACGACAGCCGGCCCAATCATTTATGGATCAACCAACGCGATGGCACTTTTCGAGAAGAAGCGATGGTGCGCGGTCTCGCCTATAATGGGCACGGGATGGCTCAGGCCAACATGGGGATCGCTGTGGGAGACATCGACGGCGATGGCCTGTTCGATGTCTTCATCACCCATCTAACCGAAGAAACCAACACGCTTTGGCAGCAAGGGCCGCGGGGACTGTTTCAAGACCGCACCGCTGCTGCTGGATTGGCTGCTCCGCGCTGGCGCGGCACAGGCTTTGGCACGGTAGCGGCCGATTTCAATCACGATGGCGCGCTCGATCTGGCCCTGGTCAACGGCCGTGTCATACGCAGACCGGGCCAGGGCAGCGTCGGCCTCGGTTCTTTCTGGCAGCCTTACGCCGAACGAAATCAGTTATTCGCCAACGATGGGCTTGGCCGCTTCCGCGATCTGTCCCCGACCGATCCCTTCGGCCAACTAACAGCCGTCTCACGCGGCTTGGCTTGCGGCGACATGGACGGCGATGGGGCGCTAGATCTGCTGGTGACGACCCTTGCAGGACCGGCCCGACTCTACCGCAACGTCGCCCCCAAGCAAGGGCATTGGCTCAGCGTTCGCGTCCTCGATCCGGCCCATCACCGTGATGCCTATGGCGCCGTCGTCACTGTTCATGCGGGCGGACGCCGCTGGCAGGGCATCCTCAGTCCTGCCTATAGCTACCTGTGCAGCAACGACCCACGCGTTCATTTCGGTCTCGGCGCTGCCGATCGCGTGGACTCCATCCAGGTGCGTTGGCCCGACGGAGAGGACGTGGAAGAGATCTTTCCCGGCGGGACAGTCGATCGCCAGGTAGTACTGCGCCGAGGCGAAGGCGGCAAAGCTCACTAGCCCTCTACGGCTTCGTGAAGATGTTGAATTCGTTCGGGCACCAATACCAAAGGAGGCTGACCGGCCCGTGCCAGTTTGACGCTGTGGAAACTTAACTCGATCAGTCGGCCGCAGTGGCTGGTGCCGTGGCACTCGGCGATAACTTGCTTGCCGAGCAGGCCGAGATGGTCTTTCCACCGCCTTTCGACCATGTCGAGGTTACCCCGACACAACGTCTCATAATCGCGATCGAGTTGACGAATCAGGTTGATGGCGACGGTGTGCGTATCGAGCGGCTGGGCGGCGAACTGCGCCAGCGAGGTTGCCTCCGGCAGCCCCGCTGCTGCGAACGTCGCGGCGCTTTGTTGGACGTTCAGGCCAATACCAACGACAAACCACGGCGAGCGGGGATCTTGGCGAGCCGTCGGGTTTATCTCGGCGGCGTTGGCGGCGGGGATAAACCCCGCCGCTCGCTGGTTGGCGAGTGATTCAATCAGGATGCCGCAGACCTTGCGATCGTGCAGCAACACGTCATTGGGCCATTTGATGCGTGTCGGCTGGCCGATGGTTTGGTAAACGGTGGCGCAGACGGCAACGGCGGCCCAGGCCGTCAGTATAGCGGGGCGGCACAGCTGTGGCGGCGGCGTCAGGAGCAGCGACAGCAAAACGCTCTGGCCCGGAGGAGCCAGCCAGGTGCGTCCGTGCTGGCCACGGCCGGCGGTTTGCTCGTTGGCCAGGATGGCCAGGCCGTCGTTCGCCGGGTCGCCAGCCAGGGTTGTGGCCAGGTTGTTGGTGCTGTCCAGACGCTCAAAGACCAGGACGCGGCGGCCCAGACGGTAGGTATCCAGGGACCATTCGTGGCGCGGCGGGTTCATGGCAGATAATCCAGACTGATATCCAGAGCAGGGGCCGAATGGGTCAACGCGCCGACGCTGATGCGATCGACGCCGGTTTCCGCGATAGCGCGAACTGTCTCCAGAGTCACGCCGCCGGACGCTTCCAACAGTACACCGCGGGCCTTTTCATTGCGACGGCGCACGGCTTCGCGCAGCTGATCGAGGTCCATGTTATCCAACAAAACCAGATCGGGTTTGACCTTCAAGGCGGCCTCCAGTTGGGCCAAGGTGTCGACTTCGATTGCCAAGGGAAGAGCGGCGCCGTGCTTGCGGCGGAGGATTTGGACGGCCTCGGCCACCGGGTCGGTGTGCGCGGCGAAGGCGGCGAGATGGTTGTCCTTGACAAGAATGCCGTCGTACAGCCCCAGGCGGTGATTGTGGCCGCCACCGCAGCGGACGGCGTATTTTTCTAGCAGTCGCCAGCCGGGCGTGGTCTTGCGGGTATCGAAGATTTGACAAGGCAGTCCAGCGACCGCATCGACATAGCGGTGCGTCAGCGTAGCGATGCCGCTGAGACGCTGGAGGAAATTGAGGGCCGTCCGCTCTGCCGTGAGGATCGCGACCATACGGCCCTGGACGAGGGCCAGCCGATCCCCTGGTTGCACCAACGTCCCATCTTCGCGCCGTGCTTCCGCAGGCAGCTGGACATCAAAGCGATTAAAGACCTCTATAGCCGCTGCCATCCCCGCCAGGACGCCGGGCTGGCGGGCGAGGAGGACGGCTTGGCCCCTCTGCTCCCGTGCGAGCAAGGCCTCGCTCGTCACATCGCCGACTGCACCCAGGTCTTCGTTGAGGGCCAGTTCAACGAGTCGGCAGCACGCAGCCTTTTCAGCAGCCGAAAATGTCACAGAAAGACCCTCACAGCGTTGCGAAACAGAGTCAACCCCGCGCCTTCGTCGACCAGGCCTTCGCGCGTCCAGCGCGGATGCTGCGTCGGCAGGACGTAGCGTTCGGGATGCGGCATCAGGCCGAGCACCCGGCCGGTGGCGTCGCATAGTCCGGCCACATCGCCCTGCGAGCCGTTGGGATTGAGCGGATACACAGCAGGGCCGCCCTGCGGATCAATATAGCGCAGGCAGGCTTGTCCCGTTTGCTGCAACCCCTTTAATTCCCATTCCCTGCGACAGAGAAAGCGTCCCTCCCCATGGGCCACCGGCAGATAGAGGCGTTCTAAGCCCGTCAGAAACGGACACCGGCCCGGAGTGACGTGCAGAGTGACCCAACGCTCCTCGAACTTGCCGGAGCGGTTAGGGGCCAGCGTGGCGATCGGCCCCTCTTCGTCGGGCGGCATGAGCAGGCCGGCCTTGAGCAAGGCCTGGAACCCATTGCAGATACCGAGGATGAGCCGTTCGGCGTCGCGGAAACGCCGTAGCGAATCGCCCAAAAAATGCGCCAGCTGATTGGCCAAGATCTTGCCGGCTGCCACATCGTCGCCATAGGTGAACCCGCCGGGAAGGACCAAGATCTGGTAGCGCATCAGGGCAGTCGGCCGCTCACGCAGACGGCGAATGTGGAGGCGCTCGGCGACAGCGCCAGCTTTCTCAAAGGCGAACTGGGTCTCGGCGTCGCAATTGGTGCCGGGAGCTCGCTGGATCAGGACGCGCGGTTTAGCCATGTTTGGTGAAGTCCGATTGTGCTTGACGCGGCGGAAACGCTGCCGCATAATAGAGTTGTATCAACGGAACGTACCCAACGCCAGTGTGGCCGCAAGGAGCGGCCCCGAGGCGGCAAGCCTTGAAGCACGGCCGGTGGGTGCGGCGGGAGTTTTTTCCCCAAATTTTTCTCACCAGCCCCTTGACAACTTTCTTAATCGCTCTATACTACACACTGTCCTGTTGAGGACAACTTGATGCCCGGCTCACTGCTCTGGTGAATCGGCGTCAAGCGCTCTTTGACAAGTCGGCGAACCGAGCCAAAGCGAGGATGTGTTGAGCCTTTAGGCCCGACTCATCCTTGCAATACTGCGAGTTCTTTGAGTCGAGCCGTAAGGCGACCTCAAACTTTTCAAAGGTTCACAAACCCAACGAACTAGCCCAAAGCGCAAGCGAGGGCGGAAGTTGGGAGAATGCGAACATTTTTTGAAGGGTTTGATCCTGGCTCAGAACGAACGTTGGCGGCGTGGATTAGGCATGCAAGTCGAACGAATCCCAGTTGGGCAACTGACTGGGGGAAGTGGCGAAAGG
>JAJPIY010000219.1 GCA_021324515.1 Planctomycetota bacterium | reverse complement strand
TACCATTTGTTGATGCGGGTTAGCTTGTCCACAGCGTCTTTGTCGCTGTCGGGGTGGTGCGACAGCTCGTGATGGCCCTCGTTGATTTTAAGCCAGCGCATCCGCGCCTGACCCACCGAGTTAGTGAATTGCAGAGAGGCCACGCGCGCGAAATCGGCGGCGAAACTATTGACCATCAAATCGATCTGCATCTTGCTGATGCGCGGCATGTTATCGTTCTCGGCCTTAACGCCCGGCTCCAGCTCCGGGACGGCGTGGCCGACATCCGCTTGTTTGCTCGCTTTCAATTCCTGCTCCATCTCGCGGACGAAGTTAGCGTGTTCGTCCAGCAAGCGGCGGTCCTCGCTGCTGACCAGGGAACGGACCTTACGCAGATCTTCTTGCAAATCGTCGAGGATGCTTTTGAGATGCTCCTGGTCCTTCATGCGGCCATAGAGCTTGGCAAACATCTGATAGGGATCGTCAATGGGCGCAATGGGTTTGTTGGGGCCGGCATAGATCATGCGCGTCCAGGTGTCGGCGCGGTCGGGAACCAGGACGCCGAACTCCAGCGAACCGAAGCGCGTACGCGTCGCCGGATTGGCTTGCAGGTGGTTTTTGATCTCTTGATCGATGGACAGGCCACTGGCCCAACCGGCCGGTGTGTGCGAGCCCCCCTGGATATTGCCGGGAAATAGCTCGATGCCGGTCAGCAGACAGCCGATGCCGCGCATATGATTGTCGCCGTCGCCGCGCACCTTGTCACAAACGCCGTGCAAAATCAGCGTGCGCTCCTTGAACGGCTCCAGCGGCTTGAGGCTCTCTTTGAGCGTAGTGAGCGGGCCTTCTTCGTCGGGCCAAAACGCCGAAGGCACGACGCCGTTGGGGCTGAAGAGAAAGACCAGCCGCTGTTTGCGCTGCCGTTGATTAGCAAAACCGAGGCTGGGCAGATTGAGAATGAACGGCAGGGCCGCCATCCCGATGCCCAGGTCGCGGAGGAACTCACGTCGCGTTTTGTTCGTGGTCACGTTATTTCTCCTTACAAGGTTTACCGGCCCGCAGCGCCAGCAACGGTTTTGGAACCTCCCTTGTTGGCACGAGGGGCGGGTGAAGGCGGCAATGCAGATTCCGCAGCAATCTCCGCTATCAGTTTGCGGACATTGCAGCGATTGTCAACAAAAAAGCGCCGTAACACCGACCCTTTGTCGAGGCCGTAGGCGCGGATTGGCTGCTTGACAAAATAGTGGAAAAGCTGTTCTACGAACGCCTCTTGTACTTCCTCGCTGGCAGCCAGGAAAGCAGCGAGGTCGCGGACGCCAGCGAATTTCACTACCTCGCCCTTGCGCGTCAAATAACTCCCCGAAGGATCGATCGGTCGGTCCTTTTCCTTATCGCGGAAGCGGCCGATGGCGTCGAAATTTTCCAGCGTGAAACCGAGCGGGTTAATCATGCCGTGACAGGTTTGACAGGCTTGCGGTTTGGTTTGCAGATCGATGCGCTCGCGCGTGGTCAATTTCGGGTGCAAGTCCGGCGGCAGCGGCGTAAACGCTTCGGGCGGCGGCAGCAAAGCTCGCCCCAGGACGCTGCGGGCCAGGAAGACGCCGCGATGGATGGGCGAACTGGTCGTTGTGTAGGCGAATGTCGCCATCAGATACGGGTGTGTGAGAATGCCTGCGCGTTCCCCGGACTTGGGCGAAACTTTCTGAAACATCGCGTTGCTGGGGAGATTAACGCCATACAACTGCGCCAGCCGGCCGTTCAGGTACAGATAATCGGCAAGGAAAAGCTGGCGGAAATCGGAGGCCTCGCTCCACAAGACCTCTTCCAAAAACAGCTCCAACGACGTGCGCAGATCCGAGGCGGCGGCGCGATCGAAGCCCGGGAACTGGGAAGGATCTTTGGCCAAATCGGGGACCGGATCGACCTTGAGCCATTGCAGGAAGAAATCATGCAGCTTGGCGCGCGTCCGCAGGTCGGCCGTCATGCGTTCGGCCTGGCGCAAGATCTGCTGGCGCGTACTTAGCTGGCCGGATGCGGCTGCTTGCAACAATTCCGCATCGGGCAAGGAATCCCATAAGGTGAACGACAGACGCGAGGCCACGTCGTAGCCGTCCCGTCCGCCGCCGATTTCCCGATAGAGAAAATACGGCGATTGGAGGACGAACAGCAGGCTCCGCTTGACGGCGGTTTCGACATCGCGGGCATTAGCAAATAGACGATCTACGTACAGCCGTTTCTGTTCGTCCGTCAGCGGCCGGCGAAAGGCACGCTCGGCGAAGCGGCGGCAGAAATCACGCAGCTTGGCTGGACGATCGCCCGCATCCTCACGGACGCCAGAAAGCTCCGTGAGGTGGCGGACCACGTAATCAGCAATTTCGATGGCTGCGTCTGTCGTGGCTTGTTCCCAGGCGCGGGAAATCGACGTGCCACGCTCGTAACCGATGCTGCGATCATCGGGTGGAAAGGGCGTGCTGAGAACGAAGGATTCCGGCGCAGACAATGGGAACAGACACCGTTGGGGGATCGTTTCGGGGGTCCGATGCGGCTGTTTCCATTCCAGGGCGATCGACGCCTTGACTGCCGGTCTCTTTTTCTTCTTGTCTTTAGAATCATCGACGCCCTGCTTGGCTTTGGAGAACTCTAACCGCAGCGGATAAACACGGCCGCCCAGTAGGAAGATGGTGGCGCGATGCTCGGTATCGTTGCCCGATTTCACCCAGGCATCGATCAACGGCCGTTTGCTGTCGTTGAGCCAGAGCCGAGCTGCATGTTCGGTACGGACAAGGAACTCGTACTCGCCCGTCTCGGGAGCCAGCACCGAACCACTCCAGCGGATCGAAAATTGATCCGGGTCGAATTTATCTGGCTCCGGGCCAGCGACGCCGAAGTCGAATTGGACCACCGGATCGATGCGCTCCCGGACGCGCTCCTCTTGACGCCAGAGGCGGCGCGACTTGAAATATTCGCCTTTCAGTCCCTGAGAAGCGGCGGCGGGAAGCGTCATCCTGCCGCTCGATCCACGAAACGTGCCGATCAGGTCGGCCGCCGCTTGCCGATATTGCCGTACGGTCAGACGCGACAGTTCGATGCGTGGCGGCTTGTTGCGAGCCTGGGCCGCTTTGGAGTAGAACGCCTCATAAATGTAGACGGCAACCTTCTGGGCTTCTTCGCCGGTGCATTTCTTCTCAGAGTTCTTGGGCATCGACTTAGCAATGAAACGCACCAGCTGGGCCAGCGAACGGTCGCCTGTGAGGGGACGTTGGTACTCTTCGCTGCCTTCGCCCTTGGCCCCGTGGCAGGAGGCGCACTGTTGGCGGTAGATTTGTTCTCCTGTCCGTGCCTCTAGGGCCAGTATTTGGCCAGAGAACATGAGCAAGGCCAACACCGGCAGTATCCTCCCCCAGAGCGGGCAGGGAGGATGGGTCGCGGATGAGGGATAGGTTCGCATAGTTTGATCAAATCGGGTAGGCCGTAAGTCAGGCATTCCATTGGCGGGACGGCTGAACCACAGAAGCAGTGCCAGCCGTTTCTGTTAGTGTGGAGGTTTGATAGCGAAATGTCAAGCGCCTAGGTAGTATGGCGAGCGGGGGGGGGTGAACCCCCGGTAGAACAACCGGGGGTTCACCCCCCCCGCTCGCCATGCTCACACCCCTCGCTCGCCCTCTTTGCGGGGAAAATCACTTGGCGCGGCTGAGGTATTCGCCGGTGCGTGTATCGACTTGGACGACTTCACCAACGCCGATAAACGGCGGCACGGTGATTTTCAGGCCGGTTTCCAACGTCGCTGGCTTGTATTGCGCCGCAGCTGTCGCCCCTTTGACCGACGGCTCCGTTTCGACCACCTTCAGCTCGACCGTGGCCGGCAATTCCAGGCTGATCGGCCTACCCTCATAAAAGGTGACCTGGGCGTCTTCGTTTTCCTTCAGATAGAGGATCATCTCTCCAGCCAACTCGGCGCTCAGGCTGACTTGGTCGTAGGTCTCCTTATCCATGAAGATGTAGTTATTGCCGTCTTTGTAGAGGTATTGCATCGGTCGTTTGTCGAGGTAAGCTAGCTCGACTTTGTCGTCAGGCCGGAAACGCTTGGGCGTGACAGCGCCGGTTTTGAGGTTCTTAAGCTTCAAGTTCAGAATGGCGCGCCAGTTTCCCGGCGTGTTCAAATCGCGGTCTACCACGGAGTAGAGCTGGCCGTCTTCTCCGACAATGACCATGCCTTTACGCACCTGGCTGTAGTTGATCGAGGCCACACATTCCTCCCTTTACAAACGGCTTCGGCCCAGCCGAACCTTGATCGTTAAAGCATCAATTTAGCAAAAATCGCCGCTCCTGAGAAGGGCGAGCCGAACGCCAGGGCCGTTTCCTTTTCGGCTGGAAGTTCAAAGTGGGGGAGGTAAGCAGTTACCTATCTTATCCAACTTGAACAAGGGCCGGAGAAGGAAACGGCCCTGCGAACGCGCTTTCCTCTTGTGCAAAACCGGCGGCGTCGTTAGGATGGGCGTTCGCGGGACATTTCTCCCCGCTCCACTAGCCCGCAGCGTAACCAAGGAATGATTCTCCGCGGCAGGGAGGCCGCTATGATGCCAACTTTGAACCTTGTCGAAGGCGTCCTGGCCATGGGCCGACGCTATCAGGAAGTCGGCCGTCATCGGGACGCCGTGGCCATTTTCACACGCCTGGCGCGTTTCCGTTATCTGCCCGCAGAAGCTGCTGAAGAAGCGCAGGCTCGTTTAGCTGAAATCTATCTTAAATGTCGTAAATACAAGCAGGCACGCCGCCACTTGACAGCGGCGCTGCGGCATCAACCCAACAACCCTCGCTATCACTACCTGCTCGCCACCGCCTTGTGCGCCGAAGAAGGAGCAGACCTCCACCGTGCCGACGAACACTACCGCCGTGCCCTGGAGTTGGACCCGGGCCACGTCAAGTGCCGCGCCGATTACGGGCATCTCTTGCTGCGGCTGGGGCAAACGGAGGAAGGACTGGCCTGTTTGCGCGAAGCGGCGGCACAAGCCCCGAAAGATGTCGAAGTGGTGAGCAAACTGGTCAAGGGGCTGCGCCTATCCGGTCGGAGCGACGAAGCCCGCGCCGTGCTGCACGGGGCGATGTTCCGCAATGCACGCTCTCCCCATTTTCGCAAGCTGTGGGATGAATATCGTTTTCAGCAAGCCCGGCGGCGCCAAGATGCTGAGTACGGGCAACAAGCCAAAAATGCCTCCGACAGCGGACAGCCGATGGTCTTGCCGTTCGTCCGCGTCGTTAAGGAACCTTCTCAAGCCGTTGACGATCCAGCGGCACCATGTCCGGAAGAGGGCGCGATTCCCATACGATCCTTGCGCTTGTCCCGTCGAAGCGAGCACCGTAATGTGCAGTAACAACCAGCGAATAGGGGACCGAATTCCATATTCGCCGGTAAAGTGGAAGATAAGCGCCTGCGAGGAAACCCGACCAACTCCCCCTCCTAAGGGAAGGAAAGGGTCTTAACGATTGCGATCCCGATGCCCCGGTTTCACATTGACCCTGCTATCTCGGCTGCCTATCATGCAAAAATCGGCAGACGCACTCAGGTCGAGCGCCGGCGAGCTGCGGGGGGAAACCAGCTATGAAAGCGGAACATCGCAAGGAATTAATGACCAATACGCTCGCCCATCGGCTTGGCGAAGCCGTGCAGAGCATCAAGGAAGGCCCATCGCGTGGCACGCTCTTCGTGTTGGCCGCCATCGGCCTGATCGTGATCTTGGCCCTGGTTTGGCGCTATTTGGCCCTCAGCGGTGAGCAAACGGATTCGGCGCGATGGCTCCAATGGGACAGCCTGACTACGCCGGAACAGTTGAAAGCATTTGTCGAGAACAAGGAAGTGGAAGGGCAGATCCAAGGCCAACTCGCGCGTCTGGAGGAAGCGCGGCGCAGTCTCTACGAGGGGCTGCGCCAACTGGGCAACGCCGGCACCCGCAAAAAGGCGCTGGAAGAACTTCAACGGGCCGCCGGACTGTATGACAAGCTCGCCGACGAGTGCGCCGACAAACCGCTGCTGCACCAACAGGCGTTGCTGGGCGCCGCCAAGGCCCACGAGGGTCTCGGCGACACCGAACAAGCCCGCAAGTATTATCAGCAGCTTCAGAACAAGTATAGCGATACCGCCTTCGGCCGCGATGCTGCTGAGCAACTCCAACGCCTCGACGCTGATGAGCAAAATGGCACTCTCAAAGCCCTGCGCGACGAGCTGAACAAGCCGGCGTCGTAAGACAGGGTTGCAAATGACAATCGATGGACGCTCCGGTCTCGGTTCCCACCAACGAACGCCTTGTCGAGTGGACGGCCAACTGCCGGGAGGCTCCGCGCCTCGATCAGTATTTGGTTGCGGCGTTCTCCGAATTTAGTCGCTCCGTGGTCCAACGGCTCATCGATGCTGGCGGCGTGCTAGTCAACGACAAACCCACCAAGGCCAGCTACCGCGTCCGTCAAGGCGACCGTATCCGCATCGAGAAACCGGAGCCTGCACATCCGATACCGGTCGCCGAGGACATCCCTCTGGACATCCTCTATGAAGACGAATACCTGGCAGCCGTCAACAAACCAGCCGACATGGTGGTTCATCCGGCCAAAGGCCATTGGTCTGGCACGTTGGTCAACGCCCTGCGCTTTCATTTCGGTCAACTCAGCGGTGTCAACGGGGATTATCGCGCCGGCATCGTTCATCGCCTCGACCGCGATACCAGCGGCGTCATCCTTATTGCCAAGGAAGAGCAAACGCACCGTGACCTGAGTCAATTGTTCGAGCAGCGTAAGATTTTCAAAGAATATGTGGCCCTGACGGCCGGCGTGCTTGACCGCGACAGCGATTACATCGAAGGCCGCATCGCCCATCATCCCTATGATCGGGTCAAGATGATCGTCAGTGCTGACGAAACCGACGACGGCAAAGAGGCACTGAGCTATTACGAAGTGATCGAGCGTTTTCGCGGTTTCAGCTATTGTCGAATTCAGCCGCGTACCGGGCGGACGCACCAGATCCGCGTTCACCTGGCAAGCATTGGCTGTCCCGTGTTAGCCGACAAGGTGTACAGCGGCCGCGATCGGCTGTATCTGTCGGACCTAGTTCCCGGTCTGGAGAGCGCGCGGGATGAATTGCTGCTCAGCCGGCAGGCGTTGCACGCGTATCGGCTGCGTCTGCGCCATCCGCGCCGGGGCACGATCCTGGATCTGGAGGCACCCCTGCCGCCGGAGTTTCAAAAGACGCTGGCCGCGTTGCGGCAGTATCGCGCACGCTGATAGGTCCGTCTACAGCGCCCACAAAGGCATTCCCTTGCGGGCGCTGTAGACGGGGTTCGTTACGCCAAATCGCGGTCCTCGAACAGAATCAATCCGAACAGCAACACGATAGAGGTGTAGAGTACGCCGTATAGCGATACCGAGGCCAGGTATTGAGCGAAGTCGAGAGGCGGGATGGGCGTCTCTTGGAGTAGAGCAGGTTCAAGACGGAACGATTCGAGATTGGGCAATACCAGATCGAAGAGTTGGGCCATAAAGAAGAGGATCTGCGACACTGCGGCACCGGGATTGGCCCGCTGGGCTTGGTAACCGATGGACACCAACACCGGCGCCAGATGGGCCAAGAAGAAGAGCACGACCACGGCGACGAGATTGACCACCATCGGCACGCGCGTGGCCAGCGAGACAGCGATGGCAATAAGTACCATCGCCTGCGAAAAGCCGAGAATCAGTCCCGGGGCGATGTCAAGCATCAAATGCGTCCACAAGCCGATGCCGCGTAACAGGTCGGTCGTGGCGCCGGGTAAGGCCCAGCGATGGAGCAAGTCCATGATCCAAGGGGGGGCCGGCGTTTCCGTAGGCATCACAATTGAGGTGTTTTGCTGGTTCCACCAGGGTTGATCGCTTTTGTCCCACCACGGCTTAAACAAGGTGATCCCCTCGAAATAAGTGCCCAAGAGAGCGAACAGCACGCCGGCGGCCAGGATGATACCGAGGAACTTGCCAATCAGGAAGTGCCGCCGCGACACGGGTTTGCTCATGAGGGTGACGGCGGTGCGTCCTTCGATTTCCTCGCTAATGGACATGCTGGCGGCCAAGGCCCCAAAGACGGCCGCGATAAGCAGGATCGTGTCATAGCCGATCTCGCGGATTACCAGAAAGTCTTCGCCGAACGTCCAATAAGGGATGAACGGCGAGATAGTCAACGAAGCGAAAGCGACGCCGAACAGTAGCCAAAACATCGGCTGGCGCACCCCTTCCCGAAATGCGGCCAAGGCAATCGCTCCACCTTTGGGCCAATAGCGCAACAGCAGGACAAACACTGCAATAAAGGCGTCGATCAGCAGCTGGATTTGCAGCACGGCACCGTAAAAGTAGCCGATCGCTTCCAGAGTGCCGCTGGCGCCGCTGAGGAACAGCAGCGGCGCCAGCAGCACTCCCGCCAAGGGGAGGAGGACATAGGAAGCCAATCCCCGCACCATCTGTCCGCTCGTCCGGAGGTTATCGCCCCATTTCTGCAAAGAGCGTAGCAAGCCCTCGCGCCGGAAAAAGACCAATATCACCCAAGGGAGGGCTGCCGCCAACTGAATCAGCAGGAGGAACAGGGTCACAAGATATGCGGTCGTGGAGAACGTCATGGGTCGCCTTTACTGCCGGATCCGGAAGCCGCGCTGCCCGGTGGGAGCGGCATCCTGGACCGTGGTGTTGCTGATGTAACCCGCCATGTGCTGGGCCACGGCCGCGAGAAACGCCTCGACGACGTGGTCCTCGCCCTCGGCGACTAATTCTACTTCGCCGCTGGGCAAGTTGCGCACGTAACCGGCGACCGGATAGCTCGCCGCCAGCCTCTGGGCCGTGTACCGAAAACCGACGCCCTGCACACGCCCCGAATACAAGACGCGCTTGCACACGGTCATAAGAAAACCTTACTGACCCGCAGCCCATGCAAGAAACGAACTCCCGTGCTTGTACTGCGAGCAGGTATTCCTACACTACTCTCTACGTGCTTCTTCTGCCGATGGTTCGTGACGATAGTTCGGCGGCGCTCCCCAGTGTAACTTGTCGCGCAGCGTCTGATAGTAGCTTCGTCCGGGCACCTTCACCAAGCGAAACTGCACTGGCGCTTTGCGTACCGTCACCCGATGTTCGGCCGTCAGCTGGCCGTGTTCTTGTCCATCGATGACCAGAACAAGACTGGAGGTGGGCAGTAGACGGCGAACGGCAATGGTGTAGACCTTATCGGCGCTATCGACTACTGGACGGTTGGTCAGCGTATGGGGGCAGATCGGAGTGACGACGAAAGCGGATAGCTCTTGACCAAGGATAGGTCCGCCGGCCGACAGGCTATGCGCAGTCGAGCCGATTGGTGTGCTGATGATAAGGCCGTCGCCGGAATAGCCGGACACTACCTCGCCGTCGATAATCAAGTCCAGGCCGATCATGTGGAAAGGCGGCCCCGATTGCAGAGTAATTTCATTGAGGCCCAGGACGATTTGCCGTCCGCCCGGCCACTCGATCAGGCACTCGAACATGAGATGTTGGGTGACGCGATAGTCGCCCTGGACGACGCGGGGAAAGACGTTGCACAATTCTTCCGGGCTGAGGTCGGCCAGAAAACCGAGCCGACCGAGATTGACGCCGAGCACGGGCGTTTGATGGTAGCCCATCTGGCGGGCCGCACGCAGGATAGCGCCGTCGCCGCCGAGTACAAGGGTCAGGTCGGCATTGCACTCGGCTAGGTCAGCTTTTTGGTCGAGATCAACCAGGATAATCTCGCAATGCTGGCGGAGAAAGGGCAACAAGCGATCGACCGCTTCGCGCACTCCCGTTCGATTGGCGTTGCCGAGGACAAGGATGCGCATAGCAAGGTTTCCTTAGGGATAACTTTGTTTAGCCGCGGGCCGTAGGCCCGCGCTAACTTTGTTTAGCCGCGGGCCGTAGGCCCGCGCTAACTTTGTTTAGCCGCGGGCCGTAGGCCCGCGC
>JAJPIY010000299.1 GCA_021324515.1 Planctomycetota bacterium | reverse complement strand
GCCGGACAGCAACGGCAACGGTTACGATTCGCTCAACATTGCCGATGAGCTGAAGGACAGCTACCTCAGCTACGCCATGAGCGTCATCATCAGTCGGGCCTTGCCCGATGTGCGTGACGGCCTTAAGCCGTCGCAGCGGCGCATCCTGGTGGCCATGAACGACCTGGGGTTGGGGCCGACCGGATCAACCAGCAAATGCGCCGGCATCATCGGCGAGACGATGAAGCGCTATCATCCCCACGGCGATCAGTCGATCTATGCGACGCTGGTGCGCATGGCGCAAGATTGGAACATGCGCTATTGCCTGGTGCATCCGCAGGGCAATTTCGGCTCCATCGCCGGCCTGCCGCCCGCCGCCCCTCGCTACACCGAAGCGCGGCTGACACCTATCGGCGCCGAGATGCTTGCCGACTTGGAAGCCGATACCGTCGATTTCATCGATAGCTACGATAGCAGGCATCGCGAACCGCTCGTCTTGCCCAGCAAATTCCCCAACCTGCTGGTCAATGGCGCCGAAGGCATTGCCGTCGGCATGGCCACTGACATTCCGCCGCACAATCTGCGCGAAGTGTGCGACGCCGCCATCAAGGTCATCGAGGAGCCGGATGTTACCCTGCACGAGTTGATGGAAATCCTCCCCGGTCCCGATTTTCCGACCGGTGGCATCATCTGCGGCCGACAGGGAATCCTCGATGGCTACGCCACCGGCCGCGGCAAGATCACCCTCCGCGCCCGCGCCGACATTCGCGAAGAGAACGGCCAACCGCAAATTATTATCACCGAAGTGCCCTATCAGCAGACGCGCAATCGCCTCGCCGCCGCCATCGGCGAACTGGTCAAGGAAGAAAAGATAAAAGGCATCCGCGATATCCGCGACGAATCCAGCGCCCGCAACGGCGAGCCGGTACGCCTGGTCATCTACCTCAAGCGCGACGCCGATCCGCACCTGGTCCTCAATCAACTCTATCAGTATTCCCCGCTGGAGAAAACGGTCAGCATCATTCTCTTGGCCCTGGTGGATGGTCGGCCGGAACTGTTGACGCTCAAGCGGATGCTGGAGGAATTCATCCGCCATCGCGCTTCGGTGATTCGCCGCCGCACCGAGTTTCAGATGCGCGAAGCCAAACGGCGGGCGCACGTCCTGGAAGGCCAACTCATCGCCATCTCGTCGCTGGATGAGGTCATCGCCATCTGCCGCCGCTCGCCGAGCCGGGCCGAGGCCAAGGCACAATTGCAAGGTCTCGAAGTGGCGGCAGCCGTCATGAGCCGGGCGCTAGGCGAAGAGCATTTTCAAGCCCTCCAGCGCGAGATCGGCGTGTTGCCGAGCTATCGGATGACCGAGGCCCAGGCCGAGGCCGTGGTCCGCATGCAACTGGGCCAACTCGCCGCCCTCGAACGCGATGAGATCCTCAAAGAGTACAACGACCTGCGTGGCAAAATTCTCAGCTATGAACACCTGTTGAGCAGTGAACAGAACATCCGCGAGGTCATCAAGGAGGACCTGCGCGAGTTGCGCGACAAGTACGGCGACGATCGCCGGACAGAGATCACCGGCGAAGTCGGCCGGCTGGACATGGAAGACCTGATCGCCGAAGAGGACAACGCCGTCACTATCAGCCATGCCGGCTACATCAAACGGCTGCCGCTCAGCACCTACCGCAGCCAGCACCGCGGCGGCAAGGGCGTCTCCGGCGGCGCCACGCGCGAAGACGATTTCATCGAACATTTCTTCGTCGCATCGACCCATGCTTATTTGTTGTGCTTCACCAATCGCGGCCAACTGTACTGGATCAAGGTCTACGACATCCCGGCCGGCAGCCGTACCTCGACGGGCCGGGCCATCGCCAACGTGCTAGCGCTCAAACCCGAAGAGAAGATCACCAGTCTGATCCCCGTACGCCGTTTCGACGCTGGCGGTCATCTGCTTATGGCCACCCGTCGCGGCCTGGTGAAGAAGACGGCGTTACAAGAGTACAGCCGGCCACGCAGCGGCGGCATCATCGGCATCAGCCTCGATGAAGGCGATATGCTTATCGATGTGGTCTTGACGCAGCCGGGCGACGAAGTACTGCTTTGCACTCGCAACGGTATGGCCATTCGCTTTGATGAATCGGACGTCCGGGCTATGGGCCGCGCTGCCCGTGGCGTCAAAGGCATCACCTTGCAAGGCGACGACGAAGTTGTCGGCATGGTCGTTGCCGACCCAGAAGGTTATCTGCTGACGGTGTGCGAGAACGGCTACGGCAAACGAACGCCCTTCGGCGCCAACACCACGGGCGCGGGACCGATCGAAGCGGAGGAAGAAGACGAGCCGACGACACCAGCGATCGGAGAAAACGAAGACAGCGAGCTGGGAACGTCTGCGACCGGAGAAAACGAGCGCTCGGCCATGCACTATCGCAAGCAACGCCGCGGCGGCAAGGGCATCCGCGACATCCGCACCACGGAACGCAACGGTAAGGTCGTCGGCGTGGTGTCGGTGCGCGACCCCGATGATATTATGCTCATCACCACCGCCGGCATGGTCAATCGCACGCACGTCCACGAAATCCGCGTCGTCGGTCGCAATACCCAAGGGGTGCGCATCATGAACCTCAACGAAGGCGACAAAATCGCGTCGATCGCCCGCGTGGCGCGCGAAGACTCGGAGGAGCAAGCCCAAACGGCCGATACATCCGAGGCACCGCCGCCAGCCGAGTAAGACGTCAAAGGAGGCGCAGGGGACAACGCGTGGACGACGCTAAGTGGATGCACCGCGCCCTTACCTTGGCAGAACGGGGCCGCGGTTATGTCGAGCCGAACCCGTTGGTGGGTGCCGTGGTGGTGCGCGACGGGCAACTCGTCGGCGAAGGGTGGCACCAGCGCTACGGGGAAGCCCATGCCGAGATCCATGCTCTCGCCGCTGCCGGCGAAGCGGCGTGCGGCGCCACCCTTTACGTCACACTGGAACCGTGTTGCCATCACGGCAAGACGCCTCCTTGCACCGATGCCATAATCCGTGCCGGTATCTGCCGCGTCGTCGCCGCCATGCCCGATCCGTTTCCTGCCGTTGCCGGCAAAGGGGCGGAATTGCTGCGACAAGCCGGTGTCACCGTCGAGTTCGGCGTCGGCGAAGCAGAGGCGCAGCGGCTCAATGCGCCGTATCGGAAACTGCTGGCGACCGGCAAGCCGTGGGTCCACGCCAAATGGGCCATGACACTCGACGGCAAAATCGCTACGCGTAGCGGCGATTCACGCTGGATCAGCAACGAAACCTCGCGCCGCCGTGTCCACGAGCTGCGCGGTCGCATGGATGGGATCGTCGTCGGCGTCGGCACAATCCGCGCCGACAATCCGCAGCTGACGGCCCGTCCGCCCGGTCCCCGTACCCCGGCCCGCATCATTCTCGACAGCCAGGGCCGCATTCCGGAAGATGCCTTTGTGGTGCAGACGGCCCGCCTCACGCCGACGATCCTCGCCGCCACGGAGCGCATGCCGCAGACCAAGCGAGCCGCCCTCCAGTCACACGGCTGCGAAGTGCTCATTTTGCCGGACCATCAAGGCCGTGTTTCGGTCGATGCACTGCTGGAGGAATTGGGCCGCCGGCGTTGCACCAACGTTTTGGTCGAGGGCGGCGGCGGTGTGTTGGGGGCGTTTTTCGATGCTGCGGCCCTTGATGAGTTCCACATTTTCATCGCCCCGCGCCTGGTGGGCGGCACAGCGGCGCCGAGTGCGCTTGGCGGTAACGGTGTGCAACAAATGGCCGAAGCGCTGCAATTAGCTGAATGGCGATACGAAGTCCTCGACGGGGATCTATATGTGCATGGAGAACGAGGAGTTCAGACCGTGGTAAGTTTTTGCCCTGGTCCTGCCAGTTAAGATACGTATTTTTCTGCTCTTAAAGTAATTTGATAAAGTGGACCTGAGAAGTCCTCATCGTGCTGGGATTTGAAGCCAGCCTGCGGCGGACCTTCTCATCCCTCGGCGATTAGCACTACGGTCGAGAACGGCACCACGGGATATGTCGAACCAACTTCGATCCGCGGCCCTTCGTCCAAGCCGACAATGTCCTTGGGAGGGTCCAGGGCCGTATCGACGACGCGGTGCCACGGTCGGCCCTGCGGCGCCGGGGGGATGCGGAAATTCAGCGTGCCGATCCAAGCGTTGAAGACCATGTAGATGTCACGATCCCGCTCGCGGCCGGTACGGCGGCCGTCCAAGACCAGAGCGAGACTGCGGCTCCAGGGCGAAAAGTCGGGTTTGTAGGGAATAACGCCGTGCCAGATCACGTCGGGATCGCGCAGCCAGTCTCGCCGGCAAGGCCGGATGTCGTTTGCGCAGGGCGATCATCTCGCGGACGAAACGCAAAAACCCAGCGTTGCGTTCGGCCAGCGTCCAATCAACCCAAGAGATTTCATTGTCCTGGCACCAGGCATTGTTGTTCCCTTGTTGGGTGCGTAAGAATTCGTCGCCGGCCAGCAGCATGGGCACGCCCTGGGAGAGCAACAATGTAGCGATCAAGTTCCGCGCCTGGCGCTGGCGTAGAGCAAGGACGTCCCGATCGGTAGTCGGCCCTTCGACGCCGCAGTTCCAACTGTAATTCTCGTTGCTGCCGTCGCGCTCATCTTCGCCGTTGGCGCGATTGTGCTTTTGATTGTAGGACACGAGGTCCCAGAGCGTGAAGCCATCGTGACAGGTGACGAAATTGATCGAATGAGTCGGTTTGCGACCGGAACTTTCGTAGAGGTCGGAACTGCCGCATAGGCGCGTCGCCAGCTGCCCTGCCATGCCCGGCTCGCCACGCCAGAAACGGCGGACGTGATCGCGGTACAGGCCATTCCATTCCGACCAACGTCGGCCAAAGGGGAAACGACCGACCTGGTACAGGCCGGCTGCGTCCCATGGCTCGGCAATTAGCTTGGTATCGGTGAGCACGCTTTCCTCGGCAATCCGCTCCACCACAGGCGGCTCGACCAGGACGCGGCCCAGGTAATCGCGGCCCAAGACGGAAGCCAGGTCAAAGCGCAGGCCATCGACATGCATGTCGGCCACCCAGAATTGCAAGCACTGGATCAGCTGATTGCGCACCACGGGATGATTACAGTTGACGGTATTGCCGCAGCCGGAGAAATTCAGGTAGCGGCCCTGCGGTGTGAGCATGTAGTAAAGTTGGTTATCCAGGCCGCGGAACGAATAGGTGCGACCGCGTTCATCGCCTTCGCCGGTGTGATTGAAAACCACGTCGAGATAAACCTCGATGCCGGCCGCGTGTAAGGCGCGGACCATCTCGCGGAATTCGGTGACTTGTCCGTGTTCTGGTCCCGTGCTGGCGTAGGCCGCTTTGACCGCGCCGAAAGCAATGCTATTGTAGCCCCAGAAATTGCGCAGCCGTTCGCCTGTGTCCGGATTGCGGAAGATGCAATCGCACTCGTCGAATTCATGGATGGGCAGCAGTTCGACGGCGGTGATGCCCAGGGCTCGCAAATAGGGGATCTTTTCCATCAAGCCGGCGAACGTGCCGGGGTGGGCAACGCCAGAGTGGGGATGACAAGTGAAGCCGCGCACGTGCAACTCGTAAATGATCGTGTCTTCCAGCGGCGTCAAGAGCGGAACGTCCTCGCCCCAATGAAAGGGGCGGCGCAAATACAGACTGCGGCGGGAGGTGAAGCGTTGATTGGGCGGATCGGGGGATTCTCCCCAGCGGGCGCCGCCAGACAAGGCCGTGGCCGCAGGATCCAGCAGAACGATCGACGGATCGAAATGGTGCCCCGGGCCCTTGGGACCATCGACGCGCCAGCCGTAGGTGAACGAAGGCGGCAAGCCGGCGACGAGGATATGCCAGTGATCGCCGGTGCGATTACGCCGCCGATCGAGCGGCAGTTCGGCGATTGGCGGGCCGCCCTCGAGAGGATAAATGACCAGTGTGACGGCTGTGCCGTTACGGCAGAGTAAAGCAAAGTTGACGCCGTTGGGCAACGCCGAAGCACCCAAGGGCAAACACTTTCCACGCGCGATTCGCAACGAGTGCATAGCTCCCTAAGAAAAAACGGCCAACGGGTCCGCAGGCAAGTAAGAAGGAAAGAAGCCTTTGCTTATCCTGCCGACCCGTTGGGCCTGGTGTGTCCTCGTATCCGAAGCATAGACCAGATGCGGCGAACAGGGCAATATCGATCTGCCCCCGCTCGCCTCAATCTAGCGGGGGCCTCGCCAAACTTTTTTTTCCGGAAGCACTGGAAAATCCAGAAAGGTTTGTTACAATACTAATGCAGGGTTTGGTTGATCCCAATACCCTGACCGCTGGCTTCACTTTTTCGCTGCCATCCTCGTGGGAGGATGGTCTCCTTGAAGTCCGCAACTTTAACCTGAATCGCAAGGTTTGCACGCAAACGTAGTATTGCGCATGAAGGGATCCAACAAAGGATCTGCGATGAACGTGGATCGAGCGTTCTCCTGCCTTCCAGGGGAATGCGAAGACTTTGCTCTCATCCAGAATCTAGTTCTCGAACCAATCGGAGGATAACATTATGGCCGTCGCTCGCAGCGACGATGGATCGGGCAACTTGACCCGCCGCCGTAGCGTTCGCCGAACCGCCGACAGCGCGGCGGCGGCAACGGCACCTCAACAATCGCCCCCCGCAGCAACCAGCGCTGCACCAGCCGCCGCTAGTGCTCCGCCGGCCCCAGGGACACGGAGTAACGGCGGGCTGCGGCTGGACGATTTATATCGGCTGCCGATGCCGAAATTGTTCGCTTTGGCTGAACGCGAGGGCATCGCCGAACACACCGGCATGAATCGCGCGCAACTGATCGTGGCTGTGGTTCGCCGTCAGATCGAACGCGGCGAGATCGCCCGCGGCTCCGGCACGCTGGAAGTCTTGCCAGACGGCTACGGCTTCCTGCGCAGCGCCGCGCACAACTACCTCGCCTCTCCCGAAGACATCTATGTATCGCCCAGCCAGATCCGTCGGCTCGGCCTACGCACCGGCCTGGTCATCGAAGGACCGATTCGCCTGCCCATCGAGGGTCAAGAAAACTTCGCCCTCATGCAGGTCGAAATGGTCAACGGCCATCCGCCGGAAGAAAAATCGCGGCCGACCGTCTTCGAGGACCTGACGCCGCTGCACCCAGACAAACGCTTGATCCTGGAGACTACCAGCGACGAGATTTCCACTCGCGTGGTTGATCTGGTCACGCCGATCGGCAAGGGGCAGCGCGGCCTAATCGTATCGCCGCCACGCGCCGGTAAGACGGTACTGCTGCAAAAAATCGCCCTGGCCCTGAAGAAGAACCACCCCGAATGTTATCTGATCGTGCTGTTGATCGACGAACGGCCCGAAGAAGTGACCGACATGGTCCGTACCGTGGCCGGACCTAATGCCGAGGTCGTCGCCAGTACCTTCGATGAGCCGGCGTCGGAACATGTTCACGTCAGCGACATCGCCCTGGAGAAGGCCAAGCGGCTGGTTGAAGACGGCCGCGACGTGGTCATCCTGCTCGACTCGATCACGCGCCTGGCCCGCGCCCACAATACCGAAGCGCCTTCGGGCGGTAAACTGCTGTCGGGTGGTCTGGATTCCAACGCCATGCAGAAACCCAAGCGCTTCTTTGGCGCCGCCCGCAATATCGAAGAAGGCGGCTCCTTGACCATCTTGGCCACGGCCCTGATCGACACCGGCTCACGCATGGACGAGTTGATCTTCGAGGAGTTCAAGGGCACCGGCAATATGGAATTGCACCTGGACCGCCGCCTCGTCGATAAGCGCGTCTGGCCGGCCATCGACATCAACCGCTCCGGCACTCGCAAGGAAGAGTTATTGATGCATCCCGACGAGGTCGAACGTGTCCGCGCTTTGCGTCGCGTCTTGGCCGACATGCACCCTGTCGAAGCGATGGAACTGGTCGTCAACCGCATGAAGAAAACCAAGTCAAATGCCGAATTCTTGCTCAGCATGAACATGAGCTGAGCGCCAGATCCGGTTCGTTCGCCGCACCCCCGAGGGCATCCCTTGAGGGTGCGGCGGTTCGGTAAGGGGGAGTCGCTATTATCCGCCTCGCTCATTTCAGCGATCTCCACATCACGGCGCCAGACTGTTCCTGGCAGCTGAGTGACTGGTGGAACAAGCGGATGTCGGCGTGGATCAATCTCTCGCTGCTCGGTCGCGGCAAAAACTTCCGCCATAGCGAGCGCATCCTGACCGCACTACGCCAGGAACTGAAACAGCGGAACTTCGATCACCTCGTCTTTTCTGGCGACGCTACTGCGCTGGGCTTTGGAGAGGAGATGCGCAGAGCAGCGGAACTTCTGGGCGTCGGAGAAGGACCGCCGGGGTTGGCCGTGCCGGGCAATCACGATTACTGCACGCGCGCCGCCATGCGCAGCGGCCATTTCGAGCACTACTTCGCTCCCTGGCAGTCTGGCGAGCGTATCGGCGAAGAAGTCTATCCGTTCGCCCAGCGTGTGGGACCAGTGTGGCTGGTGGCTGTCAATTCTTCTAGCGCCAATCGCCTGTACTGGGACGCCCGCGGCCGCGTTGGTGCTGCCCAACTAGCACGGCTGGAAAAACTGTTGGCCGGCCTGGAATCAGGACCGCGCATCCTTGTAACGCATTATCCCATCTGGCTCGCTGAGGGTCGGCGTGAACGTGCTTTCCACGGCCTGCGCGATCTGGATGATCTCGTTTCCGTCGCCCAACGCGGCGGCGTCGTGCTATGGCTTCATGGTCATCGCCACGAGCCTTATTATCATCCCGGTTCGGAACGCACGCCGTTCCCCGTCATTTGCGCGGGCAGCGTCACCCATTGCGGCCGATGGTCCTACAACGATTACACGCTCACCGGCTCGCACCTGCGGGCAGTGCCGCGCATCTTCGTGGAGGAGCAGGGATCGTTCCGCGATGGCTGTACGTTTGAGTTGGATTTGCCGATATAAACCCGTGCGCCGCATCGCGCGAGCTGCCTTTTGTGGACGCTTGGGGCGGGTTTTATTTCGTGGGCTGCCATTCCAGGCCGAGATTGGTGAGTTTTTCGCGCTTGGCCAGCACTTCCCACGGGGTACCGGCGTTGCTCTTGATGATCTTATCCAACAGCTTTTGTGCTTCCTTGGCCATTTTCTTGCCGATACTGTCGCCTTGCAATCGCGGCTGCGACGCCAACTTCCAGCCGCCATGCAAATTCGGATCACGCGGCGGGAACTCCTTGCGTATCGAGCCGAGCATCGATTGGTACTCGACCAAATACGCATACTCCAATTGCACGCGCGCCAGCATAAAATCGTAGTTGGCCTGCCAGCGTTTGCTCTCGCTTTCTCTGGCTTCGACGACCTTGGGATCGGTCAACTCATTCAGGGTGTCTTGGAGGGCGCGCAGGAGCATGGCGACTTTGCGTTCGTCCTTTTCAACACGATCCTTGAACTCTTTCTCGGCGTTGCCGCCGGCGGGAGCCCGGTAGCCGTCTTTAAGGACGTTGAGCTGCACGGGATATTTTCGCCGCGCCAGGTTCACTTCGACGCTCAGCGGCCTGGGCGCCTGGCCAGGATAAATGGCCCAGAGGACCGCGCGAGCATTCTGGACTGCCTGGCGCAGCGGCGAATTGGGGTTCGGGGAATCGTCCTGGTATTTCTTGAGCGCCTTTGCAGAAAACGGCGGCAAGGCGTCGTAGCGCAAAGGCAATTCATGCGTGACCTTGATCGGCGGCGTACCAATCTGATCGAGAACGGCTTCGACCCATTTTTTGTTCTGCTCAATGTCAGCCGGCGGACTGACGAGGGCAGTTTTCGCAGGCGGGGGCGGTGGCTGTTTCGGATCGTAAGCAGCTGCCGTATCCGCCTCCTTGCCGGTCAAACGCGACACCTGCTCGAGCTTATGTTTGCTTAGTTCGTCCTTCATGAACTTATTGACCAGGGAGACGAAGTGATCCAAAGGCAAGGCGTCATCGGGTTTTTGAATCTTGCCTCTGCCGCCTTGTTGCAGGGCCTTTTGCAAACCTTCCAGGAAAACGCCCATGGGAAAGTCGTCTAAGGCGAACGAGCGTTGCTTGGCAATACACGACGACCAGACCTGGACGCCTGCCGGCGGCGTCTTTAGCAAGGCGTCCAACTTCGGGCCCATTTCTTCGCCGCCGGGACGCTCTTGACCGAAGGTTGGATTGTAGCGATTACCATCCAACACCAGTACCTTTTGTCGCGCCTTGCACTTGGCCAATTGCTCGTAAACCCACTTGAGCGGAATGAGGGTCTCCGCCCGGTCCAGCTCGCCCTCGATAGGAGCGAGATAAGCGTCCTCGCCCAGCTCCGCCGCATGGCCAAAGAAGAAAACCAAAATGCGGTCCTGCGGCCGCGAGCTGTCCAGGAAGTTCGTCAGGGTCTTCTCGATGGCGGTTTTAGTTGGCGCCCGCGCACCCCACTTCGGCCCAGCATCGTCGCTGAGCAGCGCAATTTGATTGAGCGGGATATGCAGGCCTTGGTTGAGGTCGCTGATGAAATTCGTGAGGTTATTCCCTTGTTGGCCGGGTATGCCGTTTTGCAGAGGGTTGGCATAGAGGTAATCGTGGATGCTGATAATCAAGGCACGGCGCGGAAAGAGAGTGCTTGCCGGATGAGGCTGATTTTTGGGTGGAGCTTTCGTTGTCTTCGGCAACTTCTGCACCACGGCGCCACGGTCTTGGTTGTCCTGGGCGGCAGACTCCTCTTCGGTTGGCAGCAGAGCGGCCAGACGGTCTCGGTAGAGATAGGCGCCAAAACCTGCAAGGACGAGACTGAAGACAGCGGCGAGAGCCAAGGCTGGCCCCTTCCACCAGCCGACGCTTTGGCGTCGGCGTCGATTGGTGCGCATCGCGACTGGCTCGTGGGACGGGAACGCGAAAGGTTGCGAGGGCGAGGCCTTTTGAGGCGGGGTTGACGAGTTCTGGGAAGAAGGTCGCCGCTGTTTGACTTGCAGGACCATGCCGCAGTGTTTGCAACGGATCGGCTGATGAAGCCATTCGACCGGGATGTGCAATTGCTTCTTACATCCTGGACAGGCAGATTGAATCAACGGCGACATGAGGCAACCTCAAGAGAGACGGCACAGGCAGGCCTTACCGGGAACTTGTAAACTTGTTATACAGGACGCGGCAGAGATTGACACAGACATGGGCGAGCGGGGGGTGTTAACCCCCCGGTAGAACAACCGGGGGGTTCACACCCCCCGCTCGCCCTGTTAACGCAACCCCGCTCGCCACGATGTCGGATCTCTCCGTACCCAGCATAAATAAAATTGTAGACTATCCGGTTCCGGGAAGGTAGCGGGAATCGGTTAGCGACGCTTCCTAAGGACTGGCAGACTTTTCCCTCCCCCCTTGTGGGGGAGGGTTAGGGTAGGGGGTTAGAAGAACTCCTTGTCTGCATTGTACTTCCCCCCCACCCCAGCCCTCCCCCACAAGGGGGGAGGGAGTTTTGTCCGTTAGCCCTAAGAAATGTCGCTATCCCTCTTGGTCCAAGAGGTGCAAGCGGACGCGGTTGAGGGCCAATTTGGCCGTGCGCCGTTGCACTTCGGCGCGGCTGCCGGCCCAGCTGAAACGCACAGAAGAGACGCCGCCGGACCAGGCGAGGGCGACATAGACCAAGCCGGCTGGTCTGTCAGGTCCCAGATCGCCGGGACCGGCGACGCCGACAGTGCTAACGGCCAGGTCGGTGCGCAAGCGCGTGCGGCAGCCGACTGCCATTGCTTCAGCGACTTCGGCGCTAACGGCCCCGTGGCTATCAATCAGCGTTTGCGGCACACCCAGCAGTTCTACCTTAAGTCGATTGTCGTAAGCGATGATGCCGCCGCGGAACCAGGTGCTGATGCCAGGCACGCTGCTAAGTTGCTCAGCAACCAATCCCGCCGTGACCCCCTCGGCCGTCGCCAAGCTGCGCCGCTTCTGCCCTAGCAGGGCCGCCACGGCGTCTTGCAAGTCCTCCGCGTCAGCGCCGAAGACGAGAGGGCCGAGTCGTTCCCGTATGGTCTGTTCAACAGGCGCGATTTGCGCCTGGGCTTCGGCAAGGGTTGGCGCGCGGGCGAGGATGCGCAACGAAATGACAGCGTCGTGTACGGTGATGCCGACCTCCGGCACATGGCCGCGCCGCGTCAAATCGAGCAGTTTTTCCTCAATAGCCGATTCCCCTAGTCCGAAGGTGTTGATCTTGCGCTGCACGAGGACGCCGCCGCCTAGGCCGAGCGCCAGCAGGCGCGGCCGCACCTGGGTCTGGAACATGGCGTACATTTCCGAAGGCACGCCGGGCATAGCGGCCAGCCAACAATCGCCCAAGCGCATCCAGATGCCGGGGGCGGTGCCGTACTCGTTGGGGATTGGTTCGGCCCCGGCTGGAAACAGCGCTTGCACGCGGTTGCGTTCTGGCATGGCCCGATTACGGCGGCGAAACATCTCCTCGATCCGCCGCAGCGATTCGGCGTCTTCGACCAATTCGACGCCGGCCACGCGCGCCAGGGCCTCGCGCGTCAAATCGTCCTGCGTTGGCCCCAGTCCGCCGGTGGCCAGCACTAGCCCGGCCCGACGGCTAGCGATGCGGAATGCGTCGATGTTGGCCTCGAGGTCGTCGGCGAGGGTCGTGTGCCAGCCGACGACGATGCCGATTTCAGCCAGCTGTCGGCTTAGCCATTGACTGTTGGTGTCCAGGTTTTGCCCGCTGGTCAACTCGCTGCCGATCGAGAGAATTTCACATTTCATGAGTCTCTTAAGTTGCTTTGGCTTCCTCGACCGCCTCGACGGTTTGCACGGCCTTGGTCAAGACGGTGCGCTGCCGCCACGCCAGCAGCAACTCCACGAGCATCGGCAGTACCGAGATCAATACGATGGCCAGCACCACTAGCTCGAAATGCTCCGTCACCCACGGCAAACGGCCGAAGTGGTAGCCGCTCCCCAGGCAAATCGCTACCCAGGCCGCAGCGCCGATACAGTTATAGAGGAAGAAGCGTGGATAGCGCATCGTACCGATGCCGGCCACGAAGGGAGCGAAGGTGCGGACGATCGGCACGAAGCGCGCGAGGATGATCGTCTTGCCGCCGTATTTTTCGTAGAACGTCTGTGCCCGCACCAGATGTTTCTTGTTGAAAAACCAGGATTGCTCATATTTGAACACTTTTGGCCCCAAGCGATAGCCGATCGCGTAATTGACGGCGTCGCCGATCACGGCGGCAGCGACGAGCAGACCAAACAGGAGGGTCATGCTCAAGGACGACGAGGCGCTGGCCGCCAACGCTCCTACAGCAAACAGCAGCGAATCCCCTGGCAAAATCGGCGTCACCACCAGGCCGGTCTCACAGAAAATGATGGCGAACAGCAACAGGTAAAGCCACGGCCCCATCCATTCCGTCAGGTAAAGCAAATGATGCTGGGGATGCAGGAAATATTCTAGCAATTCGCTGAGGTTCATGGATTGCTCGAATAAAGGCCCTCCCTCGTGCGGCCCCGTTACCGCCCTTGAGGGACCAATCCAGATTAACGATTAGTGGCATCGACACCAAGATCAATTGCCTTGCCGGCGCGAATACTCGTCGCGGGCCGCACGTCTTACAATCAAGAGAGTGCTGTTGCTCATCGCGCGCCGCCTCGCAGCACAGGAAGGGCCAACCTGGGTGGCGCGGCGGGTTGGTCAAGCGGCGTTCGTCAATCTTTGGGGAGATTCATGCATGAAGGCGACTTTTCGCTTCCCTTTCGAGTGGCTTCTGCTTCCGACTGTCTTGCTGATTTGTACTTCGCCCCTTTGCGCTGACGATTGGCCGCAATGGCTTGGGCCTCAGCGCGACGCTGTGTGGCGTGAGAGCGGCATTCTCGAAAAATTTCCCCAAGGCGGTCCCAAAGTCCGCTGGCGCACGCCGATCGGCGCCGGTTACTCCGGTCCCGTGGTCGCCAACGGCCGCGTCTATGTCACTGACCGCATTCTCGCGGAAGGCGTGAAAAACCCAGACAATCCCTTCCGCAGTCCGCCGATCGCCGGCAAGGAACGCATTCTCTGCCTCAATGAGAAGACCGGCGAGCTAATGTGGAAACACGAATACGATTGCACGTACCAGATTTCCTACGCCGATGGACCGCGGGCCACGCCGCTTGTCCACGACGGTCGGCTGTATACTCTCGGCGCGATGGGCAACTTGCTGTGTCTGGACGCCGACAAAGGCACCGTGATTTGGTCAAAGGACTTCGTGGCCGACTGCAAGGCGCCGGTGCCTCTGTGGGGCTTCGCCGCCAGTCCCTTGCTGGACGGAGACAAGCTTATTTGCCTGGTCGGCGGCAAGGACCGTATCGTCGTCGCCTTCGACAAAAACACTGGCGCCGAAAAGTGGCACGCCCTGTCCTTCCACAATCGCCAGACGCAGATCGGCTATTGTCCGCCTGTGATCTACACCCTCGGCGGCAAACGCCAGCTAATCATCTGGCACCCGGAAGCAGTCAATGGGCTTAATCCAGAGAACGGCGAACTGTACTGGTCGCAGCCATTTGCGGTAAGGGCGAACCTGACCATTTCCACGCCGCGCCAGGCCGGCGATTTACTCTTCCTGACCTCGTTCTACAACGGCGCCCTGATGCTCCAGTTCCGTGACGGCAAGCCGAGTGTGCTTTGGCGCAGCCAAGTTACCAGTGAGATGCCGGACCGAACCGATACCCTCAATAGCATCATTCCTACGCCGTTTCTCAAGGACGGCTACATCTACGGCGTGTGCAGCTACGGCGAGTTGCGCTGCTTGCGCGCCCGCGACGGCAAACGCATGTGGATGAGCCTCAAGGCCACCGATGTCCCCGACGAGCGAGTGCGCTGGGCCAACGCTTTCTTGATTGCCCAGGGCGATCGCTTCTTCTTGCCCAATGAAAAGGGCGACCTCATCATCGCCTGCTTGACGCCGAAGGGCTATGAGGAAATCGATCGCGCCCATATTCTCGATCCGACCGATCCTTCGCCGGGCCGACTTGTAGTATGGTCGCATCCGGCCTTTGCCAACAAGTCGATGTATGCCCGCAACGATAAAGAAATCGTCTGCGTTTCTCTGGCCAAATAAATTGACGGCCCCGTCCGCGGCAGCGACAAAGGCGTCCTGGCTCCGCGTGGCAGATGGGTAGAGGCGGGGCTTACGTCAAGCCCAGGCGTTTGAGCCGGCTAATAAAGGTGGTGCGGGCCATGCCGAGAGCGCGAGCAGCCTCGGCCTTGTTGCCACCGGCAGCGGCGAGGGCGCGGACCAAACGGTCGCGCTCGCGCCGTTCGCGCTCCGCTCGTTCATGCGCAATCGCCGCCCTTAAGGGCGCCGGCGTGGAAGCCAACAACGGCGGCCAAGAGTCGGCTGAGGCATGAACGGCATCGTCTTCTTCGCGTTCCCAGGAGGGGCCTGAGACCAACAAAGAGTCGGTGCGCAACTCGACTGGCAGATCCTCGATGGTCACCTGGGATTTCTCGGCGATGACGACGGCGTGTTGGATGGCGTTTTCCAGTTGGCGAATGTTACCCGGCCAAGAATAGGCCTTGAGACGAGCCAGAGCATCGTCGTCGATGCAGGTCACTTGCTTGTTCATCCGCTCGCTGTAGACGCGCAGAAAGTGCAGGACCAACTCTGGTATGTCTTCGGCCCGCTCGCGCAAGGGGGGTAGATGGATCTGCACGACGTTGAGACGGTAGAACAAATCTTCCCGGAAGCGGCCCTGGCGCATGAGCGTCTCCAGATCTTGATGCGTGGCCGCGAGAATGCGCACGTCCACTTTGACCGGCTCGCTGGAGCCAACGCGCTCGAAGGTCCGTTCTTGCAGCACGCGCAACAGCTTGATCTGAACTTCGACGCTGATATCGCCGATCTCATCGAGAAAGAGTGTGCCGCCGTCGGCTGCTTCAAAGCGCCCGACCTTGTCGCGGATGGCGTTGGTGAATGCCCCCTTGACGTGTCCAAAAAGTTCACTTTCCAGCAAGCCCGGCGCTAGGGCCGAGCAATGGACGGCGACGAAGGGTCGATGGGCGCGCGGGCTGTTTTCATGGATGGCCCGCGCCAACAACTCTTTGCCGGTGCCGCTTTCGCCGCGCAGCAAGACCACGGAGTCGGCAGCGGCGACCTTGCGCACCTGTTGCATCAGGTGCCGAAGCGGCGGACTGGAACCGACCATGCCGTTGTAGGCTTCTGGCTGGCCGCTGCACCCGGCGGCGGGGGCTGCCGCTTCACCCTGCCCCGGCGACGCCCCGGCGACAGGGACCGTCGGGTGCAGCGGATGGCGGATGGCGGAAAGCTGGCTCTGCAAGGCCATAATGCGGCGATTTTGCTCGGCAATCTTCTCCACCTTGGTTTGCAATTCGCGGTTGAGCGCCTCGATCTTGCGATGGCCTTCGGCGCTGACAAGCGCTAACACCGTCATCTGGGCAAAGGCCGTCAGAAGGTGCAGGTCCTCAGCCGTGTAACCGCCGGTCGCTTCGGTCGCCAGACCACGCGGGCTGTCGGGCGGACCAAGGACAAGGATGCCCAGCAATTGGCCTTCGTGCAGCAGCCCCTGAGCAATGGCGCCGCCCAGCAAGTGCAATTGGCGAGGACCGGAGGCATCGACTGGGGCGACGCCGCTCCGATTGGCCCAGGGCAAGGTGAGGGTGCTTTGCGACGACAAGGCCTCGACCAGCGGGCAGCCGGAAGATAATTCGGTCAGGGCCGGAGCGGGACCGAGCGCTTCGGTCAACTGATAGAGGGGCGGATCGCCTTGCCGCAAATAGACCGCGCCGCGGCTGGCGCCGAGCAGTTCCGCCGAAGTGTGCAACAAGCGACGGGCCAGCGTCGGTGGATCGACCAACTGTTCGATGGCCCGACTCATGCGTTGCAGCGTGCGATCCAATTGGCTTTTCTCACGGCGGAAATGGCGATGGAGTACCGCAGTGATCCGGCCGCGCAGCAGATCAAGACCGATCAGTACCAGCACCAGGGTGCCGCTAAAGGCCAAGACATGGCCGAGCGAGGGACGCTGGAAAGCAGGGCGGTCCAGCAGCATCAGCCCCGTGAGCACCAGATAAATTCCGTAGTATGCCAGACCGACGACCGAGCTGATGAGGAAATAAACCACGCTCGAGTTGATAAGTTGATCGAGCTGCATCAGGCGATAGCGTGTGATGCTGATAGCAAAAGCAACGGTGATGCACAGCGACGCGCCGAACATCGGCCAAGTCGCCGCACCGCTGCCGAAACGCTGCCGTTCGGCCAGGGCCAGGTACAACGAGTAACCGATCGGTACCAGCGAGGCCAAGGTGCCGAACAAAATCCACTTGACCTGATTGCGTTCGGTGATACCCGAAGCGGTGCGATAGCTGTGCAGCAGGCAGACGACGCTGGCCAGGTACCACAAAGCGGCCACGCCGAAGTAACAGTAGATCTCGAAGAGCATCACATCCAGGAGAGGGCCAACGTTGGTATAGCCCGAGCGGAAGAGCCAGCGTACCTGCATGTAACCCGACATTAGCAACAGAAGGAAGAACACGGGCGGCCCATACAGGGCTAACAAGACGCGGCGCGGCGCGCGCTCCAGAATGCCCTTGGGCCGCGGGAAAACAAGATAAAAATGCAAGCTAATGGCCGGTAACAAAATGCTGCAAATCATGAAGACGAGTATCAGCAGCGGTTGCGTGACGATGCGGTGCCAATGATAGCCGCCCATGTAGGCGCCAAACGACACGAAACAGAAGAGGAAAAACAGCCGGGCCGAGCGATCCTCCGGCCGCTTCCAAAAGACGATAGCGCCGATGGCGAAGAGAATGATTTTCAGCGAGAACCACAACAGCGACGGAACCAGCGTCTCATACGGCGGGCGGTCAACCCGCAGCCAAACTTCATGCCTTTTGCCGTCTGCTGCGGACTTGTAGCCGACGCGGACGATCTCTTGCCCTTCGACAATCAGATGCATTTTGCCCGAATGGGGCTGGAGGTCTCTCTCGGTGCCGGCTACCCCGCGGGTGCGCCGCAGCTCATTTAATTCATGGAGGATCTGGGCCCAGTTGCTGACCTCATGACCGCCGATGTGAACGATCTCATCCTCGCCGTTGGGTTTCTCCTCCGGGAGGACGCTATCCGGGGAAGCCCCCCGAAAGAGGAAATTGTCATTGAAATGATTAATGACCGGAGAAAAGGCGCAGCGCACACCGATATCGGGCATCATCATGACATAGCTGAGAACCCCGCCTGCATAAGCGAAGACCAGTACAGCGGATGCCACAATGGCCAAACGGTGGCGAGCGCTTTGGCGCTGCAACAGGATCCCCAACAGAGACAAGATACGCCGTGTCAAGTTACACTCTCGCCAATCGTTGATCCAAAGAGCCTCGAAGGAAGATTACATCAATTTTGCCACCTTTTCCACAATACCAACTGGGCGTCGAAACGTCATCCTCAGGCGCCGAAAAACGTCGAAAAGTGACGAAATTTAGTCGCAGGGCCCTTTTGTTTGTCGGTCTCTTCTCTCATCTATGTGATTAAGTACTTATGGTTCTTCATGTTCCGTCGTTTCTGCTCTTCAAGAATTGGGGTGGTTCGTTCCGAGAGCTTTTGGTATGCGGCGTGCTGGTTAAAGGCCATTCCTCGGAACAGAGGCCGATTCAAAAGTGATTTTCCAACCATTCCTTACAAAGCAAGAGTGCGCGTTGCTAGCGTGGTGGAATGGTAAACGAGAGGAGAAGAAGCGTGCAGGCATCGCTTGATTGGCTGGCGGGCAGCGGCGCCGAATTTAGCCCTGGGGAAGGGCGCTCTGGTTTAGCACATCTGACGCATTACACGGCCCGTTATTGTGTCTGGGGCGAGGGGCCGCCTCTAGTGCTGGTCCCTGGATTAGCAGGCGGCTTTGAGCTGCTGGGGCCCCTGGCCCGTTTGTTGGCCGGCGATTTCCAAGTCATCAGCTATCAGTTGCGCGGCGAAGACGACTGTTTCGCGCTGCGCCGGCGCTTTGGTCTTCTCGATTTGGTTGCCGATTTGCGTGAGTTTTTGGACTGGTTGGGCCTGGAACGTCCGCCGGTGTTAGGGGTCTCCTTTGGCGGCGTCTTGGCCCTAGAACTAGCGATGCGCTGGCCTCATCGTCTGCAAGCGCTCATCACCCAGGGAGTCGGGGCGCGCTTCGAGCGCGGTTTGCTGCAACAGGTGGCCGGTTGGGTATTGTCGCGCTATCCTCTGCCCTCGGATAGTCCTTTTGTAAACCAGTTTTTCAACCTGCTGTTCGGCGCACGCCAGCAACCAGGCCCTTTGTTCGAGTTCGTCACGCGGCAGTGCTGGCAGACGGACCAGAGTGTGATGACGCATCGCTTCCATCTGGTAGAAGGGTTTGATCCGGGGCCGCGCCTGGGCAAAATCCGCGTACCGACGCTGCTGATGGCCGGCGACCGCGATTTGCTGGCATCGCCGCAAAGTCTGTGCGATCTGGTCCACAGCATTCCCAGCGCCCGTCGTGTCGAGTTGCCCGGTTGCGGCCATCTTGCCTTCGTTACCCAACCCGCCCGCGTCGCCGAGGAAGTCAAACGCTTTCTGGGTCCGTGAAGAAAAACAACCCGGCATTATCGACGGGGCGCGGTTTATACGGGACGCGGTAGAGATTGACACAGACATAGGCGAGCGGGGGGTGTCAACCCCCCGCTCGCCAATGATGTCCGATTTCCCTGTGTCCAGTGGATACCGCCCTCGGTTGAAGTTGGTCACTCCCCGGTAGTGCGGCGTTCGTGAGCATAGCGCAGCTCGAAGCTGCCATCGGGATCGAAGACAGAGGTTTCATCCCAATCGAAAGCAGTTTTGCTGGCGCGATGCATCAAGGCCAGCCAGACGCGATCGGGGGGTAGGAGGCGATGGCGCACGTTCCCGGACGAATCGGTCTCTACGCGCGGCTCCAATTGCAAGAAATGTTCGTGCGCTGGCAGCGTCTGGGCCACACACGTCAGAAAGCCGGCCACCAGGTATCCCGCCAAAACGCCGAACAGTACCGCTCCTCCCTGTTGTATTAGGGCGTTATACGTGATGAGCGTGTGGATCAACTCATTGGACGCCCAACGCAAAAAGAGGAGCGTTAGACTGAACAAGGCGACGAGCGAGAAACTGTCTTCGTAGCCTTGCAGAATCGTGTCGGTCAGCATGGGGTCAAGCTGGGCAGCGATCGGCTCAAAGAAATTGAACGCCACTAAACCGGCCAACAGGATGTTGACAACCATGGCGAAGGCCGGCAGCACCCCCTGCCGCCAAAACGCATAAGCACCGGCCAGCATGATAACGAACGTGAAAAAAGCCAATAACATGTCGGCCTCTCGATCAACTCTACCACTCTCCCCCCGAACCGGGCACAAACCTCCTTACTCGTTGGGAGGGGAGGGGAAAAAGCGTCTACCCCTCTTCGCGCCAAGTATGCTTTCTTACTTGCACACGCGCAACAGCTCTTGGACGGAAGTGCGCCCTTCGATCACCAGACGCAGGCCGTCTTCCTGCAAGTATTTCATGCCGTGCTTGACCGCTTCTTGGCGGATGGCGTTGAAGTTAGGGTTTTCGCGGATCATTTCGCGGATGCTGTCGGTGATTTCCAGCATCTCGAAAATGCCGGTTCGCCCTCGGTAGCCCGTGTTGTTGCAGACAGGGCAAAAATGATCGTCGCCACTCTTTCGATCCGGTGGGCGATAGAAGTACTTGATTTTGTCCGCTGGCAAATTAGCTTTGCGCAGCAGGTCGGCGTTGGGCTTGTAGCGCTGCTTGCAGTTGGGGCAGAGCAGACGCACCAGCCGCTGGCCGAGCACGGCGGTGAGGGCGTTGGCGACCATGAACGGCTGTACGCCCAAATCGATGAGGCGGGCCACCGCGGTGACTGTATCGTTGGCGTGCAGCGTCGTGAAGACCATGTGGCCAGTCTGGGCTGCTTGGCAGGCAATCTCCGCCGTTTCTTGATCGCGGATCTCGCCGATGTAAATAACATCGGGATCTTGACGGAGAATACTGCGCAGCTCCGTGGCGAAGGTCTTGCCGGCTTTAGGATTGATCTCGATCTGCGTCACATTGTCGATGTGGTACTCGACGGGGTTTTCGATGGTGATGACGTTCTTCTGAAAGCGATCAATCTCGCTGAGGCAGGCGTAGAGCGTGGTGCTTTTGCCAGCCCCGGTGGGGCCGCAGACGATGAACAGACCGTGCGGCTGAGTGACAATTGCACGAACTTGCTTGCGCAGGGCCTCGCGCATCCCGACGCGCGCCAGGCTGACCACCTGACGTGCCGGATCGAGGATGCGCAAGACCAATTTCTCGCCGACGACGCTGCCGGCAGTGGCCACGCGGAAATCGACCTGACGTTTGCAATATTCGGGTTCCTTGAGGGGTTCTTCGGTTTCGCCGTCGTCTTGGTCTGTTTTTTTCTTCTTTGGTTTGCCGGACTCGCTTGGCTCCACGGGCATGTTCACCTCGGCGGCGAAACTGCCGTCTTGCGGTTTGCGTTTTTCGGTAATATCGAGGTCGGCGAGCACCTTGAAGATGTTGATGACCGCGTCGCCGGTCGGCCGCGCAAACGGGTTGCTCGCCTCCAAAATGCCGTCGATGCGAAAGCGCACGATCATCTCGTCCTTGGTGGGTTCGAGGTGGATGTCGGTGGCGCGTTTTTCAATGGCATCAGCGATCAATTCCAGGGCAGCGCGATAGCCTTTGGAGCCTTGCAGTCGGGCCACGCGGCGAGCTTCTTCCACACCTTCCTGAGCGCCGCTTTTGCCAATGAAGCGCACGGGAATGGGCCGCAAATTCGGTCCTTCTGGTTCGGCCAACTCCAGGTGCAGCCAGGTGCGCAGCAATTTCCGCAGGTGTTGCGGCGTCAATACCTTCTGTTCTTGGGTCGCTTTTTCGTTGCGTATACTGACGTAACACAGGGTCGGCGCCAGGTAGAGGACAAGAAAAACGAGAAAACCGAGCGCAAAAAGCGGAAAGATCCAGACGGCCAACAACCCCGCTATCCCGCAGCCCAGCAAGATCGGGTCCCACACTTCGGCTGGCAGCTTCATGGTGTTGCAATCGCTGTGGACCCAGCGGCACGTCCGCAGCCAAGCGAAGTAGACAAGGACGACGAAAAGGAGCTTGGCGGGGTGGAAATATAAGCCGTTGCCACGCGGGAATGCTCCGGCTGCGGCCAACAGAGGCTGAACCGCCAAGACGCCCAAAACGCCAAGAGAAGACAACCACGGGAAATGTCCTGTACACACGGGGAGGCTCTCCTTTTCTCTATTCTCTTTGGCGTCGGCGGCGTCTTGGCGGTTCCTTTATTTTAGAGAATACCCGGTGCAGAAACCTTGATGCCTTTGAAGGCCATCTTGAGTTTCTCCGGATCGGGAGCAAATTCAAGGGCCGTCTGTTTGTCGATGTCGCCGCGCTCGACGAGCTGGCGCAGGTTCTCGGTGAAATCGACCATGCCCTCGTTGTAAAACATTTTGATGGCGTCGTGCAATTTCAGGTCTTCGCCCTCGGCAATTAATTTTTTGACAGTCGGGTTGACGATCATGATCTCATTGGTAGGCACGCGCGGTTTCTTGAGTCCTTTGAGCAATTTTTGGGCAATGATGGCCCGGAGATTGTTGGCCAAGCCTTTGCGGACGGCGTTGTGCTTGGCCACCGGGAACAAGTCGAGAATACGGTTGATGGTCGAAGGGGCGGTAGAAGCGTGGATCGTGCCGAAAACCAGGTGGCCAGTCTCGGCGGCGTTAATGGCGGCCTCGAAGGTCTCTACGTCGCGCAACTCACCCACCAGAATCACATCGGGATCTTCACGAACCGCATCCTTAAGCCCCTTGTGCCAGTCGATCACGTCCAGGCCGATTTCGCGCTGGTTGAAATAGGCTTTTTTGTCGGTAAAAGTGAACTCAATAGGATCTTCCAGGGTAAGGATGTGCAACGGCTCGCGCTCGGCGATGTAGTCGAGCATGGCGGCAATGGAGGTGCTTTTACCGGAGCCGGTGACGCCGGCAAAGATAATCATGCCATCTGGAAAATGGCACAACGATTCGATGCTGTCGGGCAGGCCCAACTCCTTGAAGCTAGGAATAGAGGAGTTAACACGCCGCGACACCAGACTGAGCTTGCCACGCTGTTTGAAGAGACTGACACGGAAGCGCGCTTCGTCATCGCCAACGACATAGGAAAAATCCACGCCGCCTTCGCGGTCGAGGATCTCGCGTTGTCTGGGCGAGAGTAAAGGCAGCAACAACCTCTCCATGTCCTCGCCGGAGAGCGGCGGCGCATTTACTTTCACGATGTCGCCGCGCAAACGCATCATAGGCGGCTGCCCGGCTTTGAGATGTAAGTCGCTGGCCTGATACTTCATGACCATACGAAACAGCTTGTTGGCTTCCGGTTCGCGCCGTGTGACGGCAGGAGTCGGGGGAGCAGAGGACACAGCAAAGTCTTTAACCTCGGCAGTAGCCATTGAGACCTCCGGTAAGACGAATCGGCACGCCGCGTTCGGCGAGATACGCCTTGGTAGCGGGGATACCGTATTCCTTGTAATGGAAAATACTGGCCGCAAGGGCGGCGTCGGCATGGCCTTCTGTAAGCACGTGGAACAGGTGTTCGGGCGAGCCGGCGCCGCCGCTGGCAACGACGGGAATGCGCACCGCATCGGCCACGGCTCGCGTCATGGGGATATCATATCCGGTCTTGGTGCCGTCGGCGTCCATCGAAGTTAGCACGATCTCTCCGGCGCCTAATTCCTCGACACGCCGCGCCCACGCAACCGCTTCCCATCCTGTTGGCACTCGGCCGCCGTTGATGTGGACCTCCCACACCTCACGGCCATCTGGTCGGCGCACACGCCGGGGATCAATATTGACGACCGTGGCACAGGAGCCGAACTTCCGCGCCACCGCAGTAATCAGTTCCGGTGTCCGGATAGCTGCTGAGTTGATGCTGACCTTCTCGGCCCCTGCCTGAATCAAACGCGTGGCATCTTCCAGAGTGCGGATGCCGCCGCCGACCGTGAACGGCATGAAGATTTCCTCGGCCACCCGCCGTACCACGTCGAGCATGATTTCCCGCCCTTCGTGGCTGGCGCTAATGTCGAGAAAAACCAACTCGTCCGCCCCTTCGGCCTCATAGCGCCGTGCCACCTCAACCGGATCGCCGGCATCACGCAGGTGCAGGAAATTCACCCCCTTGACGACCCGACCGCGCTCGACGTCCAGACAGGGAATAATCCGCTTAGTCAGCATCGCTATCGCAACCAGCAGCCCACCCGCCCTCGGACGGTCGGCCGCCGATGACGGCAAGTCGGTGATGAAAGTCCCTCAACTGTTCACTTTACGCGGTTGGTTTCTTCCGGTCAACGGGTCCGGGCCATGCGCAAACCGATCAGCGGGCGAGTGGCACATCGAACAACAGAGGTTTGTCGCCGGACATCCCTTCGCGTAGGCATTCGCTCAGTTCGTCCGGCTCGGTGATGCGCCGCGCTTCTACACCCAGCGAGCGAGACAAGGCCACGAAATCGATTTCGGGCTGCACCAGATCCATCGCCAAGTATTGTTTGGCCGCCATGTTCGGCAAGGGCATCACGTCGCCGCAGTGTTTAAGGATCTGGTACTGGGCGTTGTTGCAGATGACGAACGTAACGGGGAGGCGATGATGCGCTGCCGTCCATAATCCCTGGATGCCGTAGAGTGCTGCGCCATCGCCGAGAAGGGCCAGAACCGGGCGTTCCGGCCAGGCTAACTTCACCCCCAGCGCACAACCCAAACCCCAGCCCAATGCCCAACCACGATGGCCGAAATAGCCCTTCGGATCTTTCAACGCACCGAGGCGTTCCAGCATTCCATTCGTTGTTGTCACGGCTTCCTCGACCACGACGGCGTTTGCAGGCAGCACTTTCGCCACAGCTGCCATCAGCGTCAGCGGCGTCAGCGGCCGTCTTTGATATTCAGCAGCTATCTTTTGCTTCCAGGTCTCCTGGGTTGCCCGCCGCGCCGCGGCACAGCGTTCCAGCCGTGAACGTGCGACCGCCGCCTGTGTTCCGCTCAGAGCGTTTGCCAACAGCTGCTCCAGCTCGGCCAGGCCGACTTTCAAATCGCCGAGCAAGCCAACCTCGATAGGGTAGTTCTTGGCAATCTGCCAGGGATCATTGTCCATTTGCACCAAGCGGACGTGTTCGGGGATGGGCCGGCTCGGTTCGTGATAGATGTAACTGCGCAGCAGGTTCATGCCGGCAACCAGCAGCACATCGAAATCGGCGAGAATGCGGCGCACATCCGGCGACCACAGCGGCAAACTTTCGCTGTATAAGGGATGCTCGGTCGGGAAGGGCACCCGCCCATGCGCCGTCGCCTGTTCTGCAAACACCGGAGCGCCGAGGCGTTCGGCCACGGCCGTCAACTCGCGGATCGCATCGCACTCCGTCACTCGGCTTCCGGCAAGGATGGCCGGGGCCTTCGCCTGGGCCAGAACAGCGGCGGCGCGGTAGAGAGTGTCGAGCGGAGGACGCACCCGGCGATCCATCTGCGACGGCGGCGCGAGATCCAAGCCTGCACATTGCTCCATCTGCACGTCTACCGGCAGAGCGAGGAACACGGGGCCCGTCGGCGGCGTTCGCGCCGTCTGGATGGCCCGCCGCACTGCCGTCGGCACCTCTTCGACACGCTGTACCTCTGCCGCCCACTTGGTCCACGGCCGAACCACACTCACCATGTCGCCGGCCAACACCGGCTCCTCGAAACGTAGCCGGCGGTCCTGCTGCCCCGCCGTCAGCAGAACAGGGCTGCCGGAGCAGTAGGCGTTGTAGAGCATGCCCATCGCATTGCCGAGGCCGCAACAGATATGTACGTTGGCCACCCCGACGCCGCCCGATGCTAGAGCGTAACCATCGGCCATTGCCAGCACGGGGATCTCGTGCAAACCGAAGATGTATTGGAAACGGCGATCGTGGACGAGGGCATCGTTGAGGGGTAGCTCTGTGGTGCCGGGATTGCCGAAAATATACTGCACCCCAGCGCCGGCGAGGACTTCCAGGAAGGCTTCAATCCCAGTCATACGAGCATTCTACCGAGAAACGTCGCAAGCGGCTGTCTGAGTGCGTGTGCCCGACAGTTTTTGGGCGAGCGGCTGTTCGCTGTTTCAAAGTGAGCAAAGTCCCTCGACCATCGTTTTTAGACTTACGGCAAATCGGCTTACCCCGTTTGAAACCGGAAACAGCCTTAGCGACAGACCTCTTTGCTGAAAACGGGCTTGCGTTTTATGGTCCTCTCACTATATCTCGGCGCTTTCGTGGGGTGAACCCAGCTACGGGCTGGGTTACGGTACAGGGAGGCGAAAGGGATGCCGGCGCGCAAGAAAGTTCGTCCCACCCGGCGTGGGTGGCGCGGGATTGCGATCCTGAGTGGGTGCTTCGTTCTGATTGCAGGAGCAGGTTACTGGATCCGCAGTAGCTTGTTGCCGCGGGCCGACGCTCAGCCGCCCATCCCAGCTGCCAAGCCTGCTGCGGCGCCACCTGTCGCCGATCCGTCTCCTTCGGATTACTCGCGCCGCGTCGTCGCCTATCTCTACGACAACGAACCGATCACTCGGGAACAATTCGGCGACTACCTCATTGAACGCCACACCGATAAGCTCGACCTGCTCATCAACAAGCGCATCATCGATGATGCTTGCCGGCAATACAACATCGAGGTGAGCGGCGGCGAGATCGAAAGTGCCCTCGCCGAACAATTGCAAGGCTTCGCTATCGACCAGAACACGTTCGTCAATACCATCTTGGCGCGCTATCACAAGAACATCCACGAATGGAAAGAAGACGTGATTCGTTCACGTTTGCAGATGGCCAAGCTGTGCCGCAGCCGCGTCCATGTCAGCGACGAAGAATTGCACAAAGCGTTTGAGGCCGCCTACGGTGAGAAAGTCGAATGCCAGATCATCCTCTGGCCCAAGACCAAAGAAGGCAAAGAGCAAGCATTGGCCGCCTACGCCCAGATCCGCGACAATGCCGAGGCGTTCGACCGCTTGGCCAAGGCCCAGACGGTCAAGCCGCAGCTGGCGGCCACCGCTGGCAAGGTTCGGCCCTTTGGGCGCTATGTCATGGGCGATGACAATTTCGATCGCATTGTCTTCCGTTTGGCGCCCAACGAGGTCAGCGAGGTTTTCGAGACCATCGACGGACCAATCGTGGTCAAGTGTCTGCGCCACATCCCGCCCGATACTTCCATCCGCTTTGAGACCGTCCGTGACAAACTGACCAAAGAAGTAGAAGAGAAAAAAATTGCCAGCGAGATGCAGTCGGCGTTCGACACCTTGAAGCGCAAGGCCAATCCGCAAAAATTGCTCCGCAAGAAAACCAAGGCGGAGGATCCAGACGGCCTGCCGCCCTGCGACCCCAGCCAGCGTTCGCGGCAAATCGTCGCCGTCTACCATTCCCTCGCGGAAGGGAGCAACGACACGGTGCCGATCACCCGCGAGGATTTCGGCGAATTTCTTATCAGCCGCTATGGCGCCGAGCAAATTGATTTCCTCGTCAACCGCATCATCATCGACCGCGCGTGCCAGGCGCGCGGCGTTAGCGTGACGCCGGAAGAGATCGAGGCCGGCTTGAACGACGATCTAAAGAAACTGGGAAACATTGACCTCAAAATGTTCGAGAAAGACTTCCTTGGCCCCTACAACAAGAACATTTATGAGTGGCGCGAAGACGTGATACGTCCGCGGCTGTTGATGGCCAAGCTATGCCGCGACAGCGTCAAGGTCACCGAGCAAGACTTGCAGCAAGCCTTCGAGGCCGAGTATGGCGAAAAGCTGGAAGGGCGCATGATCCTTTGGCCCTCGGACCAAACGAGATACGCCATGATGCAGTACACCCGCATCCGCGACAACCCTGACGCCTTCAACGAGATGGCCCAACATCAAGCCAGCAGTACGCTGGCGGCCAAGGGCGGTAAAATCGGGCCGTTCGGTCGCGGCTCTTTGGGCAACAAGGACGTCGAGGACGAAGCCTTCAAACTGCATCCAGGAGAAATGACCACGCTTTTGGAAACGCCCGAAGGCAATGTCGTCTTCCGACTGGACAAGCGCTATCCGCCCAACAAGTCCGTGACGCTCGATTCGGTGCGTGACAAACTGAGGCGCGAGGTCTTCGAGCGCAAAGTGCAACGGGAAATGCAGACGGCCTTTCAAGCCCTGCGCGAGAAAGCCCGGCCCAAAGTCATGCTCAAGGATTCTCACACGCCGGAAGACATCACCGCCACCACAAAGAAACTGCTTGCCAACCCGCCGGATAACCCTAAGATGGAGGCGGCGCCGCAGTAAATTCGTCGGTTTTTACCAACCGCTGCACCTGCAAGGAGCAGAGAGAAAAAGGAGGCGACTTATTTCCGCCTCCCTTTTCTCCTAACCGACTGGCTGCTCTTGCTTCTGGCGGCTGCCGCCGGACAGCCGCTCACGCAGGAACTGTCGCACGGCTTCGATGTCGGCCTTCACCTCGGCTTCCGGACGGTCCTGGACCATCGCAATCTCTGCCGCCTCGAAGCCCTCCAGGGCGTACAACTCGAATGCTTGCCGCTTCGAAGGGGGCAACTCGGCAAGGAGCTGGAGCAGTTGCTGTCTCTGTTCCTCCGTCTCCAGGCGCTCCCACGCCTCGTTCCCCTCTCCACTGGGCACCAGCTCCTCTACCGCTAACGGTTCCGTCTCCTCAAGCAGTTCGGCCCACCATTCGTCACTCTCCTTGTCTTGCTCGTCTTGCTCCTTGGCCTGACCTGCCAGTGCGAGAGGCGGCGGCTGCTGACGCCATTGTTCTACGGTTGCATGTAACAGATCGATCAGCCATAGGTCCAACGGCCGGTGCGCCGGCCGCGCAGTGAACTGCTGCCAGGCGCGGGTGAGCACTTCATCCACCAGATCATCCGGCGTCACCTCACCTTTGGGCAGCACATCTTCTAATTCCAAAATGTGCAGCTCCCGGCGGGCATGTTCGCGTAGGGAGCGAAGCATTGGCCGCAATAAATCAAAGAACGCTTGCCGGCGCCCCTGGTTGACATCGCGTTCCAGCATCGGGCCAGCGGCAAGCAACTCTTCGCGCCGCCGGTCTTTACGCCGAAACGTGTAATCACGCCGCAACCGTTCCTTGTGCCGTTTAATCTCCGTGACCAAAACATCGGCCAGGCGGTCCAGGGCCGATTGGTAGTCCGCCTCCGTTTGTTCCGCTGCCAGCGTACCCGTCGGCAGGTGCAAGGCCCCGCGCACTTCCCAACGTGTGGGCTGCTCGTGGCGATATACCGTCAGCCGAAGCTCACGCAGTTCCGGTCGAAAGGGCTTGAGCAATTTCTCTAACCGCGTCTGCTTCTTTTCCCAGTAAGCCTGGAGGTTTGCCTTCAATCGCTCACTGCAACAATCGTTAAAGACCCAATGAACCTGCATCGGTGCGTTCCTCCTCGTCTTTCGACATGGGATTGGTTTTCGCCACCTCAGCTTTTTGCAAGTGGAGTGCCGGGGCAACGTTAAAAACGGTGCCGAGAATCGTATGCTTAACTCCTTGGGAATTCGCTACTAAAGGCAATGGGCCGACCGCAGCGGTGCAGAAAGGGCCGGCAGCGGGCTGTCAATTTGTCCGGCACGAGGGCCACCAGGAGCGACAAACTGACAAGAAGTGGCACAGCAGTGCGTTGGTGTGCCGGAACGGGAGGCAAGACCCTTCGGCAGCGGAATCGTCCATAACTTCTTGGCAGAATATAAGTTCTGTAGCGGTTATCGCAAGGCAGGCACGCGCGGCGCAGAATGGCACGCTGTTTGCTAGCTGGCCGAGCGCAGGACTCGCGAAGGTGCGAGTGGCCGCCTCAGGTGGTCCCTGGCACCTGGGGCGGCCGAGGAGGGGAAGACCAGGAAAATGAGAAAGGAGGTGGGTCATGCTGATGACTCGGTGGCAACCTTATACCAGCCTCTGGGACGAACTGAACCGGTTCCAAGAGGAGATGAATCGGCTGTTCGACTCGTTCGGTCTGCGAGACGGCAGCTGGCCGACCTTCGCCGTCGCCTACCCAGCAGTCAATGTTTGGGAGGATGACGAGCACGTTTATGCCGAAGCGGAGCTGCCGGGCATGGAGTTGGATGACCTGGAGATCTACGTCACGGGCGGCAATCAGTTGACCATCAAGGGAGAGCGCAAACAGCCGGCGGTCAACCAAGGTGTCTGGCACCGTCAAGAGCGCGGCTTTGGCAGCTTCTCCCGTCTGATTAGCTTGCCGGTGGACGTGGATGCGGACAAGGTCGAGGCGCGATTGTGCAATGGGGTCTTGACCATCACCATGCCTAAGAGCGAGACGGCCAAGCCCCGTAAGATCGCCGTCAAGACCGAATGAGCGTCACGGAAGGAACCGGCCCCGGCGTGACCGGGGCCGCCGGGCATGGACGTGGGACCAATTCCTCGACCCTGTTTAAGAAGAAAGGAGGTTCGCTATGGCCAAGAATGCTCTGAGCAAACGAGAAGAGAAGCGGACGGATGTGGCCCTGCCGGAGCAGACGCGCAGCAGCGCCGTTACGTATACTCCCCGGTGTGACATCCTGGAAACCGCCGATGAGCTGACTGTCTACGCGGACCTGCCGGGTGTTCAGCCGGGAGATGTCGATGTACGCTTCGAGAATGGCGAGTTGGCGATTCACGCCAAATGCCCGCCGCGCCATGAGGACGTACACTACCTGACGTATGAATACGGCATTGGCGACTTCTATCGCGCTTTCGCCATCAACGAGGCCATCGACTCCGACAAGATCACTGCGGAGTTGAAGCATGGCGTGCTGACGGTCCATCTGCCCAAGAGCGAAGCCGTCAAACCGAAGAAGATCGCCGTCAAAGCGCAATAACAAAATAACAACAGGAGTTGGGGATTTCAGATTGATGATTGATGATTTCAAAAGATCTTCGATCATCAATCTTCAATCTGAAATCTGCCTTGTGCGAAAGGAGGTGTAGCGATGTTTAGTTTAGTTCCCTGGAAAAAGAAAAGCAAAAAAGGTGTCCGTCCTTTGATACGGCGAGACAGCCATCCGCTGGCTGAGCTGCGGGAAGAGTTTGACGCCCTGTTCGATCGGTTCCTGAGCCGCTGGGCCGGGCCGCGGGGATGGGATTTTGGCCCGAATCGCCTAGGAGGGCTGGATATAGAAGACAGCGCTCAGGAGATGATTGTACGGGCGGAAGCACCGGGCTTCGAGCCAAGCGAGGTGGATGTGCAGGTCAGCGGTAATTTGCTGACTATCAAGGCGGAAAAGAAGGAAGAGAAGAAAGGCAAAGAAGGCAATGGCCATTATGAGGAGCGGCGCTATCGTAGTTTCTATCGGACTGTGACCTTGCCGCCGGGCACCGACCCGGGCAAGATCGAGGCCCGCTACAAGAATGGCCTGTTGGAAGTGCATGTGCCCAAAAGCGAAGAAGCCAAGGGCAAACGTATCCCGGTCAAGGCGTGAGGGCCGTCTTCCGGCCCTCCGGCGGGCCGGAACCATCCCGCTTTCTGCCGACCCGTTTCGCCGTGGTCTCTACGAAAGCTTGTCTTTTCCTTTCAATCCTGCCAAGACGCAAGCCGCCCTCACACACTCACTTCGGCGGTTTGGCCGAGCAGATGAGGATAGCGCCGACGGATCGGTTCGATTTCTTCCGCGAGGAACTCCTCTACTTGCTGCGGCGCGCGGCCGACAAACTGATTCTGATCCAGAACGGTCGGGAAATCGATGCCTGCGAGCAAGGGATCTGCCTTCAAGCGATCTAACAGATCGTTTTTGTCCGCACCGGCTTTCAAGGCCGCCGTGACCGCATGACTGTGCCGGCGAATGCACTCGTGGATTTGCTGACGGTCCCCGCCTCGCGCCACTGCCGCCATCAGGATGTTCTCCGTCGCCATGTACGGGAGAACAGCCGCGACATGGCGCGCGATCACTTGGGGATTGACCACCAGACCGTTGCTAAGGTTCAGGGCCAGACGCAGCACCGCGTCAGCAGTCAGGAACGCCTGCGGCAATGTCAAACGGCGATTGACACTGTCGTCCAGTGTGCGTTCCAGCCATTGGGTCGCCGCGGTCTGAGCGGCGCTGACCGGCAGCGTCATCAGAAAGCGTCCCAGGCCGCATAGACGCTCCGCGCGCATCGGGTTACGCTTGTATGCCATCGCTGAGGAGCCGACTTGCTCCGGCTCGAACGGCTCCTCGATCTCCTGGCGGTGGGCCAACAAGCGTAGATCGGTGCCGAATTTGTGAGCAGTTTGGCCCAGCCCAGACAACACATCGAGTATCTGGCTATCGACTTTGCGCGAATAAGTCTGGCCGGTAACAGGGTAGACGGTGTCGAAGCCCATCTTACGGGCGACCAGCAAGTCGAGTTGGCGGACGCGCTCGTGATCGCCGCGAAACAGGGCCAGGAAACTGGCTTGTGTGCCGGTAGTGCCCTTGACGCCGCGGAAGCGCAGCGTTTGCAGGCGATGTTCCAATTCATACAGATCGAGTACGAAATCATAGCACCACAGACAGGCGCGCTTGCCGACGGTGGTGAGTTGGGCCGGTTGGAAATGCGTGAAAGCCAGCGTGGCCAGGTCGCGCCAGCGGGCGGCGAAGCGCGCCAGCGCATCGATGACGCCGACCAGACGATCGCGCAACAGGCACAACCCTTCGCGCATCAATATAAGATCGGTATTATCGGTTACATAGCAGCTGGTGGCGCCGAGGTGGATGATGTCGCGGGCCTCGGGACAAACCTCCCCATAGGCGTCGATGTGGGCCATGACATCGTGGCGGCGACGGCGTTCGTGTTCTTCGGCCCGTGCAAAGTCAATGTCCTCGATATGGGCGCGGAGTTGTTCGATCTGGGCTTGCGTAATGCGGGGCGTAACGCCGTCTTCGCAGAGCAGACCCAACTCCCGTTCCGCTTCGGCCAGGGCCACCCACAGACGCCGCCAGGTGGAAAACTTCCGCCGCGGCCCCCACAGCTCCGCCATCTCACGGCTGGCGTAACGAGTCACTAAAGGATTGTCATAAAACGGAAAAGACCCCATGATCGCTTCTCATCGGGGCGGCCCTTGTCCGCCCTCATATCCGCTACAACAGGTACAGTGAGCCAAAACCCTATCTTCGGAGGTTCGCCACTCGTTTTTTATGGCTGGACCCCGGTTTTGTCGCCGCATCGCCGTCATCTACCGGGTATACTCCAGCGAAGGAAGACCTCGCGTTCCGTCAAGGAGGACAGCAACCATGCAGCGCATCACGTTGGCTGGGTCATTCTGGTGGCTTGCTCTGCCGCTCTGGCTGGCTGCCGCAGGCGTCGCCCCTGCTCAGGACCGTGCCGGAGCAGCGATGGCCGGCGGCCAAGCCGTACAACCTGCGCCCGCCGCACCGGGCGATCAACCCGCTCAACCGCCGCCGCTGGCCGGGGGAGGAGTTGTCGGCAGCATCAGCATGGGCGCCATCGCCGTCCCGCCGCCGCCGCCGATCGGCTATTACGCCCCTGCCCGCGCCGTCGATTACAACATGGGCAGGTTTTGGTACTACCCGTACTATTACTATCCGCACAACTATTGGCCGACCGAGAGCTGCCCGTGGCCGGAACGACCCGGTGAACCCTACGTGCGGCCTCCGGCGTACATGGCGTATCCGCCGTTTCTGGAGCCGCATTGGCGCTATGAGTGGTACGTGCCGCAGAAATATTATCGCGGTTTCCACTTCTGGCTCGATCAATTTTGACAAAGCTACGGCCCTTGCTGGCACGGGCTTCTTCGGATAGGTGAGCGGGGTGGCGTAAGCGCCCCGAGTGAGAAAAATACTCGGAGCGCTCACGCCCCCCTCGCTCCTGTGCAGAAATATACACGGCCTTACGGTCCCGATGTCCTGTGATGTCTGCGGCGGCCACGTACCGAATGCGGAAATAACTCTTCCTGTCTCAGGTTTTCCGCGTCGTCAAACGGCAGCGGCTGATAAGCGCCTGTCACTTCCAGGTGCGGGGCCTTGCGCGCTTCTTCGACCAGCGGCGCCGATACCCACAACTCTTCGACTTCCAGAGTATTCGGAATAAGGGCCATCCGCACAGCATCTCGATTGGGCTGCCAGCACGTATCTAATCCCGCTTGGATGCAGGCGCGATCGGTCGGGAAGGCGAACGGCAATTGCGAGCGGCGCAAGAAACAGGCTGTCAGATTGTTCATGCGAAAGGGCACGGGATCGATGGCGGCGAGCAGACGTTCGGTTACTAGGTCGGCGATGCCGCAGCCGGTGCCATTGCCGTGGCTTTCCGGCGACAGATCGAGGGCACAGATACGCGTGATCTTCGGAGTTCCCAATTCTGGCTGCGTCTCGATCAGGAGCCGACCGACCACGTTGGGATCGATGCCGGCTCCGCTGTAGTTTTTGCCGATCTCGCCGATGACGAGCAGATCGAGTTGCTCGAACGGCAGCCGGCCCATCAGCCCGCGCGCTTCTTCCAGTAAACGCGGCTCGACCTCGAACAACTCGTCGCGATCGACCACTTGCAGCCGTGCCGTTTGTTCGCGCGCATTTTCCAGAATGGCGAGGCCGCCGAGGAAGGGCGTTTTCTCGACGATGACGCGGGCACTTTCGGGAAGCATGTCGCGCAGCCCGCGAAAGCCCCAGCGATGATGCTGCGCCGCGCCGTCCCGCTTGCCCAGCCCGATGACGAGCATCTTGGCGATGCCGCTCTCAAAGCGACCGCGAAAATCCGTATGCGGTTTGATGCGCGAAACTGTGACGACGGCATCCGCCTCCAGAGCGTTTTTGTCCCACCACACCGGCTCGCCCCAGCTGTTGACGCCGATGCGCACGGTGGTCATGTCGGTCTTGACCGGCACGCCCAGCGCCTGTTCACTGATGCCGTATTCGGCAAGCAGTTGGCGTTGCCCTGCGGCTGTGGCCCCGCCGTGACTGCCCATTGCCGCCACGATGAACGGTTGCGCGCCGAGATCGCGCAGGCTGTCGAGCGTGGCGCGGACGAGAGTAGACAGATTGGCGATGCCGCGGCTGCCGACGCCGACGGCCACGCGGCTGCCGCGGCGGATGCGTCCGGCCACACGCGAATTGCGCCATTGTTTCCGCACTTCGGCGGCGACATCGGCAATCACCGGTTGAGGGGCGGTTTGACGAATCGGAGCGACAGGCGGTATGTCCACGTGCGGAAACCTCCTCGGTCCTGAAGGAACCTGCCCTAGCAATTACCCCATTAATTTTATACTGGACGCGGTAGAAACGGACACAAACCTGGGCGAGCGGAGTTGCCGAGGGACGAGCGGGGGGTGTGAACCCCCCGGTTGTGCTACCGGGGGGGTTCACACCCCCCGCTCGTCCCTCTGGTCCAATCTCCCCGTGTTCAGCTTGCCCCGGAACTGATTACGCAAGCCGAGATGCTCGAAGCTGCCACGACGCGCCGCCCAATTGGAACGTCATTTGTCGCACCATCACTGCTCGTTGTTGCTAGCCGCCGGCTCCCGGTAGATCACGCCGTCCTTCATTACGAACCGCACTTTGCGCAGCGCCTTGATGTCGCGCGTCGGATCACCTTCGACCGCGACCAAATCGGCTAACAGGCCCGGTTTGATAGCGCCGAGGCGATCATCGAGATGCAGTACCTTGGCGGCGACGGCAGTTGCTGCGCGCAGCGCTTGCGCTGGTTTCATGCCATATTCAACCAACAGTTCGATTTCGCGCGCCTCGTCGCCGTGAGCAAAGACGCCGACATCGCTGCCGTTGACAATGGTGACGCCGACAGCCAGTGCTTCCTGGAAGCTGGCACGTTTGCTTTTAAGGGCGGTTGGTTCGGGCTCGGGGTCGCCGCGCCAGCCCCGATAACGGCTCATGGCCTCACTGGCCGCCAGCGTCGGACAGAGCGCTACCTGCTTGTTGACCATCAACCGAAATACCTCGGTGTCACCGCCGTCGCCGTGTTCAATGGTGGCGACGCCGGCCAGGGTCGCTCGCCTCATGCCTTCTTTGGAGGTAGCGTGAGCGGCTACGGGACAACCTGCCGCCTTTGCGGTCGCCACGATCGTTTTCAATTCGTCGATGGAGAACGTCGGTTTGGCCTCCTTGCCAGGCCCCCACACATAATCAGCGTAGACCTTGATCCAGTCGGCGCCGCGGCCGATCTGATCGCGCACCACACGGCGCAGCCTGGCGCCGTCGGCTTCTTCAGCCCCTTGCGGCACCCGAAAGCTCGGAGCAAAACCTCGGGGCGCGTAGCTGCCTGTGGCTACAATGGCGCGCGTCACGACCAGCAATCGCGGGCCGGGCACAATGCCTTCGTGGATCGCTTGTTTCAGTCCTACATCCGCATAGCCCGCTCCTTCCGTGCCCAGATCGCGCAGGGTCGTGAAGCCAGCCAGCAAGGCCTTGCGTGCATGGTTGGTGGCCCGGCACACGCGCAGGGCCAGCGCTTCCTTGAGCACCTGATCTTCCCACGAAGCCTCGTTGTAGGGATGCAGAAACAAGTGGGAGTGCGCCTCGATCAAGCCCGGCAGAAGCGTGGCGTTGGGCAGCTTGATCTCCCGTGCCCCTTCGGCCTGTACTTCGGCAGCAGGGCCGGCCTGGACGATGCGGTTGCCACGCACGAGGACTGCCCACCCCTCATGGGCATTGGCTGTGACGCCGTCGAAGACCCGCGCCGGTTTGAGAAGCACAGACGATGGGGCGTCGGCCGATGCCAGCGAGGATGCCCACCAGAGGGCGACGGCAGCGAACAGTTGTCGATACATGGGTTTTTCGGCGAAGTCGATGTTTCTTCCATTTAGCCGCGGCGGCTAAACGAACAGGATACATTTAATCCACATACGGATCGGCGCCGAGATCCTTAAGGATCTCCTGTCGCTGTTTTTCGTGGACGAGTAAATCGACCCGGTTCTTATAATGGCGGCGTTCGATGCGGCGTTGGGCGCGGCGAAACAGATAGAGATACTGGTCCCAATCGCGCTGGCCGCCGCGGCGGCCGAATTCATTCCACTTCTGTTGGGTCTTCGGTCCCAAGCCTTCGAGCAATTCGTCTTCCAGCGACAAAAAGAACTGAGCACTACCTGGATCGCCCTGCCGCCCCGCGCGTCCGGCCAGCTGCCGATCGATGCGCAGGGCTTCATGGCGTTCGGTGCCGAGTACATGCAAGCCGCCGGCGGCCAGCACTTCCAGGGCTGGCTTGATGTCGGTGCCGCGTCCGGCCATGTTCGTGGCGATCGTCACTCGGCCAATCTGTCCAGCCTCGGCAACGATCTTTGCCTCTTGTTCATGTTGGCGGGCGTTGAGCACCTGATGGGTAATGCCCGCCGCCGTCAACAACTCGCTCAACTTCTCGGATTTCTCCACCGAGCGTGTGCCGATAAGCACCGAGCGGCCCAGCGATTTCAGGCGGACGACTTCTTCAACCACGGCGTTGAACTTGGCCTCTTCGGTCGGAAAGACGCGATCGGGCCATTGCTCGCGGATGACCGGGCGATTGGTGGGCACACACACTACCCAGATTTTGTAGACGCGGCGTATTTCCCAGCGATTTTGCAGGGCCGTACCTGTCATGCCAGCCAGCTTCTTGTACAGGCGGAAATAGCTCTGGTAGGTGATCTGAGCGGCATGATCGGCGGGATGGTTGATTTGCACTCCCTCTTTGGCCTCGACCGCCTGGTGCAGTCCTTCGCGCCAGTGCCGATCCGGCATCCGTCGGCCGGTAAACTCATCGATGATGACAACCTTGCCCTTATCGATCATGTAGTGCTGATCGCGGCGGAAGCGATAATGAGCGTGCAGGGCTTGCTCGATGGCTTCCTCCAGTTTATCCATCGCTTTGCCGTGCGGGCCGGAGGGCGGATTGGAGTAGCGGGCCAGCTGCATTCCCGCCCGATTGAGTACCAATTTCTGTTTCTCGACATCGAAGAAGAAATGTTCGTCGGGTTTCATGCGCCGCACCAGTTGGTCGGCCCAGCGGAAGACGATCTGTTCTTCTTCGGTGGCTGGCCGCGTCGGCGAACTGATGATGAGCGGCGTCCGCGCTTCGTCGATGAAGATATTATCGGCCTCATCGACGATGGCGAAATGATGCCCCCGCTGCACAAAGGCGTCCTCTTTGGCAGGAGGGGCGCCCGGCCGCAGCCACGGATCCCAGAACGGCGCCTCCTGGCCCTTGGCACCGGCCGCCTTAAGGCGATCGCGCAGGAAATCGAAGCCGAACTCCGAAGCGGTGCCGTACGTAATGTCGCAGCGGTAAATCGGATGGCGTTCCTGTTCTGCCATCGACATCTGGATGACGCCGACGGAAAGCCCCAGGGCTTTGTAGATCGGCCCCATCATCTCGGCGTCGCGGCGAGCCAGGTAATCGTTGACGGTCGTGACATGAACGCCTTTGCCTTCCAAGGCGTTTAAATAAGCCGGCAGCGTGGCGCACAGGGTCTTGCCCTCGCCCGTGGCCAACTCGGCAAGTCCGCCTTGGTGCATAATGACGCCTGCCGCCAACTGCACGTCGAATGGCCGCAATCCCAAATGCCGTTTTGCGGCTACGCACACCAGGCCGAACGCTTCAGGGATGAGTTTATTCAGCGCTTCGCCGCCACGCGCCCGGCCACGCAGCCGCAAACTGTAGGTCTTCAGTTCCTCATCGGAAAACGTGTCGAATTGGTTTTCCCACCAGCGGATGCGCGGAACATACAACGCCGCTCGCGCCAGACGCCGCTGCCAGGGCAGGCCGATCAGCGCTAACAGGGCGTTCTTCCAGCGCGGACCCAGACGATTGCGCGGCTGAGGGGGAGGAGTATAAACGGCTTTCGGGGTAGGTTCGCTAGGAACGCTGAGTGTGCTCAAGAGAACAAACCTCCGCACGAGACCTTGTCGGACGCTCTCCAGCATAGCACAAAGCGCCGGGCACGTCGATGAGACAAGACAAAGAGGTATGCCCTCGATCGGGGCGAGCAGAGAGGCGTCAGCACTCCGAGGCGAGCGGGAGGTGTGACCCCCCCGGTTGTTCTACCGGGGGGTTCACACCCCCCGCTCGCCTCGGGGTTCCCGACATCTCGTGTGCAGGAGAACGAAGCGCATATCAACTGCCGATCGAGCGATCGCCGGGCTTGCTGCCCTTGGGCGGCTCGACGTGGCCGCCGAATTTGTGACGCATCGCTGACAGCACCTTTTCGGCGAAGGTGTGTTGTTGCCGCGAACGGAAGCGCGTAAACAGCGCCGAGGCCAGCACTTCCACGGGCACCGCCGCTTCCACTGCCGCTTCGATGGTCCAGCGGCCCTCGCCGGAATCTTGCACGAACCCCTCGTAATGGTCCAGGTTTGGGTCCTCCGCCAGCGCCATGGCCGTCAGGTCGAGCAGCCAGGAGCCGATGACACTGCCGCGCCGCCAGACTTCGGCAATGTCGGCCAGGTTGAGCTGGAAACGGTGCTCTTCGGGCAGCTCTTTCGAGTTGGCGTTCTTGAACAGATCGAAGCCCTCGGCATAAGCCTGCATGAGGCCGTACTCGATGCCGTTGTGGACCATTTTGACAAAGTGGCCGGCGCCGGCGGGACCGCAGTGCAGATAGCCCTCTTCGGCGGTGCCGGACATTTTCTCCCGGCCCGGCGTGCGGGGAATATTGCCGCGGCCCGGCGCCAACGTCTTGAAGATCGGGTCGAGATGTTGCACCACTTCTTTCGGCCCGCCGATCATCATGCAGTAGCCGCGCTCAATGCCCCAGACGCCGCCGGACGTGCCGACATCGACATAATGGATTCCTTTTGGCTTTAATTCACGCGCCCGCCGCACGTCGTCTTTGAAGTGGGTGTTGCCGCCGTCGATGATGATATCTCCAGCTTGCATGTGCTTGGCCAACTCGGCAATGGTGTTCTCGGTTGGAGCGCCGGCGGGCACCATGACCCAGACGACGCGCGGCTTCGTCAGTTTGGCAACGACATCGGCCAACGAAGAGGCCCCGATCGCCTTCTTCTCGACGTACTTGCGTACGTTGTCGGGGCTGAGGTCGAAGACGACGCATTGATGCCCGCCGCGCATCAAGCGCTCCACCATGTTGCCGCCCATACGGCCCAGACCGACCATGCCCAGTTGCATTTGTCACACTCCTTTCAGGGGATTGTCCTCTGCTTTTCAGCCACCAGATTAAAATGTTCATCGCCCACAAGTACACGATCGGCCATGCCCAGAAAAAGTCCCGTGCCGACGATGCCGGGAATGGCCCGCAAATGCTCCTCGAATTGTTCCGGATGGAGAATGGGGGCGATCAGACAATCGAGAATGTAATTGCCGTTGTCGGTCACAAAAGGGACGCCGTTTTCCTTATAAAGGATGGGATTGCAGCCCAGTTTGATCAGGCGGTCTTGACATAGGGGTACAGCAAAGGGCACTACTTCAATCGGCAACTTGCCGCGCGAGCCGAGTACCGGCACCTCTTTGCCTGGTCCAATGAGGATGATCAATTGGCGCGACGCCGCGGCCACAATCTTCTCACGCACCAACGCCCGGCCATAACCTTTGATAAGGTTCAAGTGGGGATCGACTTCGTCCGCACCGTCCACGGTCAAGGCCAACGGCATCCCTTCGGCAAGCGAGATGATAGGGATGCCGGCATGGCGGGCCAACTCTTCCGAAGCGCGTGAGGTGGCCACGCCGCGGACATTCAGACCGGCGCGAACACGCTGGCCCAGTTCTGTGATGAATTCGGTGGAAGCGTGCCCCGATCCCAGGCCGACGGCATCGCCGTCATGGACAAAGGCCAGCGCTCGCTCGTAAATCGTCATGCTCCACCTTTCCGGTGTCGGCGTGCGGCCAATGACCGCGTAGGGTTTTTCTAGGGACAACACCACAGCGTCGCCAGCGGAAAAAGGCGCCCAAACGGCGATTGTTTCCAAAAAGAAACATCGTTGCTTCAAGGAAACATCCTTTGTAAACAAGAGGAAACAATGTCCGCGGATGCGTTTGGCTTTCTCTCGTCGCTTTCTTTATCGTAAGAATTTTGAAAGAAATAACTTAAATCGAAACAGCGTTGAGACGGGTCGGAAAAAGGGGAAATGGCCCGAAAATTGCGGAGGTTCAGATTGCGATGGTCGTTTCGTCAACCTCGCCGTCTCAGGGGCCGTGTCGTCCCCTGACAGCTCCCCGCGCTGCGAGCTGGCGTGTCGTGAAATGCTCTCCTGGCCCCTGTTGTCCGGGAGAGCATTTCTCTTTTCTCGTAAAGGATCGCCGACCATACGTAACGTATAACTCGGATAAAAAATATCCGCATTGAGCTTAGGGCTAACGGACAAAACTCCCTCCCCCCTTGTGGGGGAGGGCTGGGGTGGGGGGGGTAAGTACAATGCAGACAGGGAGTTCTACCCCCCCACCCTAACCCTCCCCCACAGGGGGGGAGGGAAAAGTCCGCCAGCCCTTAGGGAACCTATGTGCTCGTCGTGGCCTTTGGCTGTCTTTGTGTCCTCGTTGCCCGGCGATTTCTCCACGGTGCTCGGTCAGATTGCCGCACTAGGCTTCACGCACGTCGATCTGGCCGCTGTGGTTGATCGTCCTGTTGAGCAGCTAGAGGCGCTGGCGGATTCGGGACTGCTTGTTTCTTGCCTGGCCCTGGGGCGGCACCTGCCGGCCGGCCATGGTCTGGACGCTCCGGATGTTGGTGTGCGCCGTGCTACTCTGGCTTTGCTCCAGCAGCAGATCACCGATGCCGCCCGTCTTGGCGCCACAACGGCCTCTCTCGCGCCGGGTCTCGATAATAGTGCGGCGGCCCTGACCTGTTTCGCTGAGGGCTGCACCCTCTTGGCCGATTACGCCGCTGCACGCAAGGTCCGCTTGTGCATCGAACACGTTCCCGGTCGTGCGCTGCCGACTGCCGCGGTTACCCTTGATTGGTTACAGCGGCTCGGCCATCCACATCTGGGCTTCCTGCTGGACGTGGGCCATTGTCTTCTCAGCGACGAAGATGCCGCCGCCGTGATACGACGGGCCAGCGAACGGCTCGGTTACGTTCACCTCGATGACAACGACGGCCCCAACGATTTGCACTGGCCCTTACTTACCGGACGTTTGACACCGCAGCAACTCACGAACGTGATGACGGCGTTGCATACCATTGCGTATCGTGGGGCGCTTTCGCTGGAACTCCATGCGACCACTACCGATCCGATCGCAGCGCTCCGCGAAAGTAGGGCGATTGTTGAACGACTGATTGGACCGAACTTTTGACTTGCGAATTCTTCCCTGCATCACGACATTTTTTGACCTATAGTTGCGCAGAAATCTTGTGCGGATGACAGAAACAGTCCCCGCATCCGCCCTTTGTGCGTGCAGGGTCCGTGTCAATGACGCGCCTCTTCGATGAGTTGCGGCAGCGGGTCGTCGATCTTTTCGGTGATCTTGGCTCTCGGCCTTTGTATTTGTTCTGCCTCCTTGTGGCGGCCAATGCTGTGGCCTTGCCGTATAGCAATTTCGTTCACGACGCCAATCTGTATGGCGTACAAGTCCTCAACCGTGTCGATCCCGGTCGTTTTGCCAATGACTTATATTTCCAGTACGGTTCGCAAGACAAATATTCCGTGTTCTCTCAGTTGGCTGCACCACTGGCGGCGTGGTTGGGATTGTCAGCCACTTTTCTTGTGCTCTATCTGGCCAGTAATGCACTGTTTCTATTTGCCTTGCAACGATTTGTCCGTGCTATTATCAAAGATCCCACCGTCTCGGTGCTGGCACTATTGTTTATGGCTGTCACCGAAATCCCGTTCGGTGGACTGCGTGTTTTTCATGTTAATGAGCCTTTTCTGACGCCGCGGCTCGCCACAAATGCGTTGGTGTTGCTGGGATTGGAACGATTGCTCGCTGGCCGGTTGGTACAAGCCTGGGGGCTTGTCCTAATCGCTCTGCCTCTGCATCCACTCATGGCGTTTCCCGGAGCACTTATCCTTGCCGGCTGGATGGTCTTGACGCGCATGCAGACGAAATCCTTCCTCGTGTTATTGTTCCTGGCCGGCCTGGCGGCAGCTGTTTTCCTCAACGATCGACCATTGGCCTCACGTTGGCTAGGACCGATGGATAACACCTGGCGCGAGAGTGTCCATCGTGTCAATCCTTATAATTTCCCGCTCGATTGGACGGTAGGCGATTGGCTGCGGATTATTCTATCTTTCGCCGTTGTTCTGTCGGCCGCATGGTATCTCCGCGAAGACGCTTCAATCTACCGTTTGCTCGTTGCCATAGCGGGCACGGCCGCCGCGGGTTTGGCGGCCGGGACCATAGCTTGCTTCCTCCCGTATGCGCTCCCTTTTCAGGGACAACCCTATCGCTGGATTTGGCCGTTGGAACTCGTTCTTTATCCGCTCGGGGTCCTGATTGCTCGACGTTTGGGAGCGGCGCAACATACGGTGACGCGGTTGGCGTCGCTTGGCTTACTTGCTTATCTGAATGACACTTCCTGGGACGGTCCCATGTTGTTGTTGGCCTCGAGTGCGGCACTGTTCGGCATGGTCGCTTGGCGCGGCATACCTGCTCGACCACACGTCGCGGACTGGATGGTGCGTTCGGCGACCTTCGCCCTAGTCTTGGCCCTTTCGTTGGGGACGGCACTCAAGCTCGGATTGGTCGTGAGCCTACGACGACAACTGGCAGACCTGCTCGAGCCTGTGGAAGTGCTGCAACTCATGATCGCGCTGATCGATCCATTGTGCCGACTGGCATTGGTGGTGTTGGCCGCGGTCCTGTTCGCACGGTTGGCAGGGGTCCGTTGGCAGTTCGGCCTGGGCTGTTTCGGCGCCAGTCTGGCATCGTTGCTTATTTTTTTTGTCTTGCCACAAACTCGGTTTTATGTGGAGAAGTACGGCCTCCACAATGCGGATGAATGCTTCATCGCGGAGTTCCTGGCCAAGCATTCTGCTTCCACCCGTTTGCCGACAGTGTATTGGCCGACTGGAAAGATTCGGTATCTGTGGCTCGACCTGCGCGTACCCAGTTATTTTCACATCCATCAGATTGTGGGGAACCTCTTTAGCTTTGGTAACGCCGCTGAAGGCGCACGGCGTGCTCAAATTGTTAAAAGGTTTGAGCTGGAACGTTGGCGGAAAGAAAGTCTTCTCGTTCCACCAGAACAAATGAGACGCGTTCTTACGGCTTATCAAGCCAGCGAAGATGAACCTCCCCCGCAATTGTCCGACTTGGTGAGATTGTGCCAAGAAAAGCAGCTCGATTTAGCCGTCTTGCCCCAGGAGTTTCCTGGGTTGTATGCAGCCAGCAACGGCCAATGGTTTATCTACGATTGTCGAGCGATTCGCGCTCGTTCAAACTCTTCGCCTTACGATCCTTCTACTCCTGCACCTTGAGTATTATTTTACCATGAGCACTATTCCCAATGTCTTGGTCATCGGGGCCGGTCCAGCGGGTTTGACCGCAGCCTATCTGTTGAGTAAAGCCGGCTCGTCTGTGATAGTACTGGAGGCTGATCCCACTTATGTGGGTGGCATTTCGCGCACGGCCCGCTACAAGGGCTTTCACTTTGACATCGGCGGTCATCGCTTCTTTTCCAAATCGAAAGAAGTCGAAGATTTATGGAGCGAAATCCTGCCACACGACATGCTGGACCGACCGCGCTCTTCACGCATTTACTATCGCGGCAAGTTCTTCGCTTATCCGCTCAAGGCTGGCGAGGCCCTGCGCAAACTCGGCGTCTTCGAAGCGACGCGCTGTGTGGCGTCATATCTCAAGGCGAGGATGTGGCCTCATCCGGCCCCGCGCAGCTTCGAGGACTGGGTGACGAATCAGTTTGGTGCGCGGCTATTCAACATTTTTTTCAAGACTTATACCGAAAAAGTGTGGGGCATGAGCTGCAAGGAAATCTCCGCCGATTGGGCGGCGCAGCGCATCAAGGGACTGTCGTTGAAAACAGCTATCCTCAATGCTTTACGGCCGCGGAAAAAAACCAAGGACAAAGGACAAATCATCAAGACACTGATTGACTCGTTCCGCTATCCACGCAAGGGACCGGGCATGATGTGGGAAGCCTGCGCCGACAAAATTCGGGCGATGGGTGGCGTGATCGAAATGGGCAAAAAAGTAGTCGGCTGCCGCTGGGAGGAAGAGGCCGGCCTGTGGATCGTCACCTACGAAGACCAACGCAAAGCACGTTTCCAGGTGCAAGCGCGCCACGTCATCTCGTCAGCACCGCTGCGGCAATTGGCTCACGGCCTGCGTCCGGCGCTCTCCGAAAACGCCCTGCGCGCCGCCGATGCCTTGAAATATCGGGATTTCCTCACCGTGATGTTGATCCTCAAGGACCGCCAACTGTTCGATGATAACTGGATCTATATCCATGATCCCAGCGTCAAGGTTGGCCGCATCCAAAATTTCAAATCATGGTCGCCGGAGATGGTGCCCGATCCATCCTTGTGTTGTTATGGCCTGGAATATTTTTGCTTCGAGGGCGACGGTTTATGGTCGTCCAGCGACGCGGCATTAATCGAAAAAGCCAAAGAGGAATTGGTCAAGATCGGCCTGGCCAAGCCGGAAGACGTACTCGATGGTTGCGTGGTGCGGCAGCCCAAGGCTTATCCTGTCTACGACGACCGTTATGCGGAGAACGTGGCCATGATTCGCACAGAGATAGAGAAGCGCTTTCCGACACTGCACCTAGTCGGCCGCAACGGTATGCACAAATACAATAATCAGGACCATGCGATGATGACGGCCATGTTATGCGTGCGCAACATCCTGGCGGAGCGCAAAATCTACGATTTGTGGCAAGTGAATCAAGACGCCGAGTATCACGAGGCGGGAACGGCCGGCGCGCAACACGAAGTGGGAGCGACAGGTTTGCGCTTGGTGCCAACGCGCATTCAGGAAGCCGCCGCTTCACGGTGAACTGCGCCGCTGCCCAAGGTTAACCGATATATCGGAACAACATCCCATGTAACGGAAGCAGATTGGTAACAAAACTATACGGATGATGAAAAGCCGGATGAGATACGGCCTCATATTCGTTGATCCAGTTGTGGCCGTTGCCGCCGAATTCGCGCGCATCGGTATCGAGCACCTTATAATATTTCCCAGCCCGCGGCACGCCTAAACGAAACTCCGGAAAATGTTGCTTCGACAGGTTGATTAGATACACAACCAAATCATGATACTCCCTATCGTAGCGGAGGAAGGCCAGGATCAGGTGCCGGTAATTCTGACATTCGATCCATTCGAAACCATTGCGGATGTTGTCGCCCTGATGCATCGCTGGAACATACTTGTACACTTCGTTGAGCCGTTTGACGTACCACTGGAGTGAACGGTGCAGATGGTCCCAAGTGGATTCCCACGGTAGGGGGGCCTCCGCATTCCACTCGCTTTTTTGGCCGAACTCCTGGCCCATGAACAAGAGCTTCTTGTGCGGATAGCCGAACTGAAGCAGGTAGAGCAGGCGGCAGTTGGCGAATTTATCGAAGTCGCTGAGATCTTCTGTTTTGTTGACCATGCTCCGCTTCATGTGGACGACTTCATCATGGGCCAAGGGTAAGAGAAAATTTTCGGTGTGATGATATAACATGGGATACGTCAGGTCGTTGTAAACGGCGCTGCGGCGGCTGAAGGGCGCGCGGAAGAACTTCATCATGTGGGAAGTGCAGCCGAGGTCCCATTTGAGATCGAAGCCGTGGCCGCCGTGTTCGACGGGCCGCGTCACGCCGTCGGCGATGGTCGAATCTTCGGCGATAAGCAGCGTTTCCGGATGCTCTTGCTTCACTGCCCAATTCATCGACTGCATGAAACGAAAGCCTTCCGGATTGTGGCAGTTCCCATATTTGCGCAAGAAATCCTCATACTTCTGTGCGGAGGAGAATTCATAGTAATGAAACTGCCCGGCGGCATCGAACCGGAACCCATCGATATAATATTCTTCGATCCAGTGAAAGAGCGATGAAATGAGGAAGCTCTTCACTTCATTGCGGGCAAAGTCAAAGTAGGAAGTGCCCCACGGCGTATGCCGACGTTCGGGGATGGGACACTCGAACAAGTGTACATCATTGTCATAACGAGCTAACCCGGTCGCATCGTTGGGGAAGTGGACCAGGACCACGTCGAGAAGGACGCCGATGCCTTCACGATGGAAAGCGTCGATGAGCCGTTTGAAATCGGTGGGGGTGCCCAGGCGCGAGGTTGGGGCATAGAAACCGATCACTTGATAACCCCAGGAAGGCACATAGGGATGTTCAAGAATGCCCATCAACTCGACATGTGTGTACTCCATATATTTGACGTAAGGGACCAGTTCCTCGATCAACTCATGGTAGCTGAGGGGCCGGCCGTTTTTGAAACGCCACGATAGGGGATGAACTTCGTAGACATTGAGGGGGCCGGCAAACTTGTCGCCCATCGGTACTTTAGGATATTTAAACTCGTAATACGTCTCGACGAACATGGGCGTGCGATTGTTGTCGTTTTGCAACATACGGGCGAAGGGATCGCCGCGGAACTCCCAGCGTCCCTCCTTTTTTTGCACGGCGAATTTGTAATAGAGACCGTGGCCGAGATGGGGGATAAAGCATTCCCAAACGCCGGTGCTACCGCGTCGTTCCATCGGATGAGCATTGCGGTCCCAGTTATTGAAACTGCCCACGACAGAGACGCGCTGGGCGTTGGGCGCCCACACGGCGAAACGGACGCCGCCCTCGACGAGATGGGCGCCGAACAGCCGGTGCGCACGGCGATGCTCGCCGCGGTTGAACAGATAAAGGTCGAATTCGGGAATCGAGCGCAGTTTGGAAGGGTCCAACGGCGGCAGCCCCTCTTTCCCCTCGCCGGAAACAGGAGGAGAAGAAAAAGGCGTCAGCGCCGGCGTTTCACCGTTTGCCGCTTCGACGGCGGCGGTCGATCTTGGGAATGCTTTGGGTTTGGGGTCGATCAACGCCATGATTCAGGATCTCATACAGGGCGACAGGATCTTTGGATATTAACTTGTCCGAGAGGAGCAGCATCAGACACCGTTTGGCGAAGGCGGTGTCGGTGCGAATTTGGTCGATCAGGAACTCTTTGACGACGTCCTCAGTGATTTCCTTCTCGACATACAACGCCTCAACCTCGTCGCGCGTCCGCTCCAGATAGGGGCTGGCGTGGGGCAGCTCGTCCTCGAAAATGGTCTCCCGGCTAACCCATTCCCAATCCACGCGCTGGAGCCAGAGCCGTTCGTCGCGGTAGATCGAGTTGATATTGATGGTGCAATCGTCGGTGACATAAAAGCGGGTATACGGATCGTCGTACATGGCCCCGTCCAGGGCGTTGGGCAAGGTGACGTTGTTGCCGGAGAAGGTGCGGATGTTGACGAACGCATTGGCCGTGGTCCGATAAGCCAGAGATAGCCGTAGATAAAGTCCCTCGCGGGCATATTTGTCTTTGCGCGGCAGAACGTCCTTGAAACACAGGGCCGGCCCCGCATCCCAAATTTCGATGAGGTCCGAAACCGGATCGTGATACCAGTTAGGCCCGTAAATGGTCGCTGCGGCGGCGCGTACGGTCCCACTCTGACCCAGCACGTCTGTTTCCGAGTGAGGGGCAGGGCGAGGGACGATCGTTTTGCGAACTCGTGGGAAAAACTCGCGGTGGAGTAGCGTCATCTCAGTGTGCCTCTTCGGTTTTCCGAGTCCATCCGGAGAGGGTGTTCATCGCGTCCTTTAGCTGGCCTACAGATAAACCTGCCTGAGGGCAAGACCGAACGAGCCGGAAGCGTAAGCGACGGCCCGGTCGTCGTCGCTTACAGTAAGAGGGTGTTTGCAAATTCATTTTTTGCCCGAAAAACGAGGGTACAAACCTCTGGAAAACAAGGCCAATTTGTACATTTGCAAACACCCTCTCACTACTCCTGGGATTGTGTTCGTAGTCCTTGGGCAACCGCCGATAACGGCCCAACCAACCCAAAGTCCGCTCCACAACCCACCGCCCGCGAACCTCGTCTGACCGGAGCGTTTGCTCACCACCTCCAAGACCCAAGGGCAGTGACGCGCAATCCAGAGGAACAGGGCCCCAACGCCATATGGCCGCGTCCGCCCAGACCTTCGCCAAACGCGGCGGCGATCTACCCACCCGCCGCAACACTTCCACCGCCCCGTCCCAGTCCGCCGCTGCGGCCGGCAACGCGGCCAACCCCCAGAGTATACTGAGCACGGTTGAATTGGGCACAATTCCCCCCCCCACCCCAACCCTCCCCCACAAGGGGGGAGGGAGCTTTGTTCTCCCTCCCCCACAAGGGGGGAGGGAGCTTTGTTCTCCCTCCCCCACAAGGGGGGAGGGAGCTTTGTTCTCCCTC
>JAJPIY010000215.1 GCA_021324515.1 Planctomycetota bacterium | reverse complement strand
GGCCAGAGCGCCGGCTTCCTCGGCTTGCGTTATGCACCGCTGTGGGTCAAAGACGACGTGAACGCGCCGAACTTTCGGCAAAATACGCTTGGCCTGCCCTCGGAGATGACTCTCGAGCGGTTGTCACAACGCCGCAACCTCCTGGTAAGCCTCGACAAGGTCTATGATCGGGTGGCACGAACTGCCACGACTGCGGAAATGACGGCCGCCCAGGGCCGAGCGCTGGAACTCATCACTACGCCCAAGATACATCAAGCCTTCCAGCTCGACCGGGAAAGCGACCGCTTGCGCACTCGTTATGGCCGCAATCTGTTCGGCCAGAGTTGTCTTCTGGCCCGGCGGCTCGTCGAGGCCGGCATCCCGCTCGTTCTGGTAGAGAGCTTCGGTGCCGATAGCTTCCCAAGAGGCGGCACCGGGTGGGACATGCATACCAAGATCTTCGACACACTCAAGACAGAAGTGTTTCCCATCCAAGATCGGGGGTTTGCCGTCTTGCTCGAGGATTTGGCGACGCGCGGCCTGCTCGACGAAACCTTGGTGGTTTGGACGACCGAATTCGGTCGCAGCCTGAAAATCAACCAGTATGCCGGTCGTGATCACTGGCCCTATGTTTATACCGTCCTCTTCGCAGGGGCAGGCGTACAAGCGGGAGTCGTCTATGGTTCAAGTGACCGGTTAGCCGCCTACCCTGCCACGAATCCTGTCACGCCCCAGGATATCGCGGCAACCATTTACCATTGCCTTGGAATCAACCCGCATACGCTGATTCATGACCAGCAAGGTCGGCCGTTTGAGGTCGGCAGCGGCGGTGAACCGATTTGGGGGATTCTGGCCTGAGAGCATGGCTCTGGAGTGAAAACGTGTAGATGCCGACGGGAGGAAATAAGTATGTATTATCGCTCTCGAGGTACTCTCTTTCTTGTTGCGATTCTTGCACCGCTTTGCAGCTTTGTGCTTGTTTCGCCTCTCTTGTTGGAAGACGCCCGCCCGCAGGGTTATGCTCCGAATGAAGCTGTCGGCAAGATGCAGGTTGCGGACGGTTTTGTTGTGCGACTTGTCGCCGCCGAGCCGCTGGTACGCCAGCCGGTGGCCCTTGACTTCGATGACCGCGGCCGCCTCTGGGTCATCCAGTATCTACAATATCCCAATCCCGCCGGCCTGAAGCGCGTCCGAGTCGATCGCTACTCGCGCACCGTCTACGACCGTGTGCCCGCGCCGCGGCCGAAGGGGCCGAAAGGGGCCGACCGCATCACTATCCTTACAGACATCGATGCTCACGGCCGTGCCCGCCAGTCGAAGGACTTCTTAACCGGTTTGAATCTTGCCAGCGGCATGGCGTTCGGCCACGGCGGCGTATTCGTGTTGCAGGCGCCGTACCTGCTCTTCTACCCCGACCGCGACCGCGATGATGTACCCGACAGTGCTCCCGAAGTGTTGCTCCAAGGATTCGGCATGGAAGACGCTCACTCTGTGGCCAACTCGTTGACCTGGGGGCCGGACGGCTGGCTGTACGGCTGCCAGGGCAGCACGGTCACGGCCCACATCAACGGTATCGAGTTCCAGCAAGGTGTATGGCGCTATCACCCCCTCCGGCGCCGTTTCGAATTGTTCTGCGAGGGCGGCGGCAATTCGTGGGGCCTGGATTTCGACCGGCACGGCCATCTGCTTTACAGTACCAATTACGGCGGCTTCATCATGCTGCACGGCGTGCAGGGCGGCTACTACTGGAAGTTGTTCGGCAAGCATGGAGCGCTGCACAATCCCTTCGCGTTCGGCTACATCGACCACGTTCCCCACCACCATTTCCAGGGCGGCCACGTCGCCGTCGGCGGCATCGTTTACCAAGGGGATTCCTTCCCCGCGTGTTTCCGCGGCAAATACATTGCGGCGGACCTGCTCGGCCACGCTGTCTACTGGCACGACCTAATTCCCTATGGCTCGTCGTTCCACTCCGCCCACGGCGGCACCTTGCTCCGCGCCAACGACACCTGGTTCGCCCCCAGCGACGTGACCCTGGGGCCGGACGGCAGCGTCTATGTCGCCGATTGGTTCGACAAACGCACCGCCCATCCCGATCCCGACGCCGACTGGGACCGCTCGAATGGCCGCATCTATAAAATCGAAGCTCAGGGAATGAAACCTGTCGCGCCATTCGATCTAACCAAATTATCCAGTGACAAGCTGGTGTCCCTTCTCGCGCACCCCAACGATTGGTTCCGCCGTAAAGCCCGGCAAGTCCTTGCCGATCGCCGCGATCCGGAAGTCATCTTCCCCCTCCGCACGCTAATCATGGAGGCCAAGAACGAGGACTTGCAGTTGCAAGCGCTGTGGGCCCTGTATGTCAGCGGTGGATTCAACGACGCCTTCGCGGAGAAGATGCTCGATCACCCTAACCCAGATGTCCGTCGCTGGACGGTGCGCTTCCTCGGCGATGAGTGTCGCGTAGCGCCGATGCTGGCGAAGCGGTTAAGCGAGTTAGCGGCGAGCGAGCCGGACGTCGTGGTGCGCAGCCAACTTG
>JAJPIY010000284.1 GCA_021324515.1 Planctomycetota bacterium | reverse complement strand
ATCTCTCATCCTTTCAAGAAGGAGCGCGCTCTGCGCAAATTATCCCTGGCGTTCACCCTGGCCGCTTCCTTGCTGGTGTTCGCGCTAGCTTGGTGGTCCTGGCCGCATAATCCCGACGCGGCGCCGCCCGACATGGCGCGGAAGGAACAGGCCAAGCTGGAGCAACGCTTGAGTAACAGCCTGCGCCTGGACACAGCCAAAGAGCGCGTCCTGCGTTTGGCCAGGTTGGCGGACGAAGTTCACGGCGAAGCCCACAAGCTGGCGGATAATAGCGAGCGATTGGAGCAGTGGTCGCAATTTTACGCGCGAGTCGTCGGCCAGCATTTGATCGAACAAGCTCGGCAACTGTCGCCGGAAGACCGCCAAGCTGTGCTGGAAAAAATCGCCTTGCGTCTGGCTGAAGCAGAGAGTGAAGCTACCCGTCTGGCCGCACAATGCCAGGCCGCCGCGCCGCGCTCGGCGACGGCCTGGCAGCGGATCGCCTTCATCTCCCAAAAGGGAGAGCGCGATTTGCGGGCTTTGCTCAAAGGATAGGAACGTCACTCCGCCAAGCGGCGATATTGGCCGCAGAAATACACCAGCGGCAAGCCGTCGCGGCAGTCGCCGGCCAGGATCTCACCGATGAAAATATCGTGATCGCCGCCGGGAAGGATTTCTGCCAATCGACAATCGACCCAGGCCAAGGCGTCGGCAAGAATAGGCGCACCGCTGGACGCTGTGATCCACGTCACATCATCTACCTCTTTGGGACCACGCAGGGCGAAACGCCGCGAGAGGTGCTCTTGCGACTCGCTGAGAATATTCAGGGCGTAATGGCGGCTGGCCGTCAAGGTCGCATGCATGGCGGCCGTTTTGTCCACGGCCACCAGGACAAGGGACGGGTCCAAAGACAACGAAGTGACGGCGTTGGCCGTCATGCCGAAGATTTTGCCGTGGTGGCGAGCCGTCACCACCGTCACGCCGGTGGCAAAATGCCCCATGATGCGCCGTTGAGCCAGCGGGTCGAATGCCATGTATTCTCCTTCGGAGCGATCGCGTCCTTCATCCTTTGACAAGCACTTTTTCCTTCTTGCCGTATTCGGGGAACTCTCCGCCGAAATAGCCGACCCAGGCCAGATCCAGTATCTCCTTGTTCAACTCCAAAGGTCGGCCTTGAAAACGGCAAATGTCGCGGGCGCGTTCGATCAAGTCACGCGGTTCACAGGCGCGCAGCTCGCGGTTTTGCGCACGATAGCGCTCTAAGAGCCACTCAATCAGACCCTCCGGGACGGCAACTTTGCAGCGCTGCGCATAGAGTTGGAAAATGCGAGCGTATTCTGTGGGGCTGGGCGCTCCCAGATAGATGCGATAACCAATGCGCCGCAGAAACGCAGGATCGGTGACTACTTCGGGGCTGAGATTGGTGGCGATGACGAGAATGTGACGCAGCGGCACTTGGATCTTTTGGCCCGTAACAAGAGTGAAATAGTCCACCTGGTACTCCATCGGCGTGATGAAGCGATTGAGCAGCTGATCGGGAGAGATACGTTCCCGTCCGAAATCATCAACCAGAAAGACGCCGCCATTCGCTTTGAGGTGCGGAGGCGCTTCGTAAGAGCGCAGGGTGGGAAGGTAGATCAAATCCAGTTGCTCAAGTGTCAGTTCGCCGCCGACGATGACCAGCGGACGGCGGATGCGGACCCAGCGTTGATCGATGGTCCCGGCCTGTTCGCCGGGCACGTCAACGCGTTGGTGGCTTTGATCGTCATACAGGCGAATCACACTGTCGCCCACACTGATGCAGTATGGGATCCAGACATCGCCTGGCAGGGCGGCGCGAATCTGTCGGCCCAGGCTGCTTTTGCCGTTGCCCGGCGGCCCGAAGACGAACAGACTGCGCCCGGAAGAAACGGCCAGGCCGGCCAATTGCATGGCCTGGGGCGACAACACCAGGCGCGACAGGGCGGCGGCCACCTGTTCCGGCCGCGCCGGCGGCGTATTGGCGAATTGCCAACGCAGCATCGCCGCATAAGCCGCCAGAGAGACCGGCGCCGGGCCGATATAGCGGCAAACATCCATCAGCCGCTCGGCAGTTTCGCGGCCCTGAGGCGTGATCGTGTAGTGCGACTTGCCTGGCCCCGATCGGAGCGTCTCCTGGATCAAACCCTCGGCGCCCAGATGATACAACACCTCATCGGCGAGCGGCAGAGAGAGGTGAAGCTGTTTGGCTACCCATTCGGTGTTGAAGCGTGCGACGGTGTAGGCCAACTTCAGGGCCAAGTCGGTCAGCACCCGCTCTCCCAGCCCGGTGGAGGGGAGGTCTTGCGGTGCTGTGGGCGCAATGATGTCGCCAATTCGATGCAAAGACGGCAGATGTGGTTCTTTCGCTTCTTTTACAGGGGCGTCGCTGGTCGCAACAGGAGAACTCATCGAATGCAGGCCTCGCGGCTTGGGGCAGTGGATTGGGATTACTTGTCCGGCACACAAGGTGCGTACTGCCATTTTACAACTATCCGCGCCATGAGTCGAGCAAAGCGATGCGCCCGTCCAGCTCGCTTTGTGGAAGCGGCTGTTGACCGAGACTCATACCGGACGCGGTAGAGATCAACACAGACATAGGCAAGCGGGGTTGCGTCAACAGGGCGAGCGGGGGGTGTGAACCCCCCGCTCGCCCTGTTGACGCAACCCCGCTTGCCCGAAGGTCCGATCTCTCTGTATTCAGTATAAGGCCCGTATGAAGTCAACGTCCTTCCTGTAAACGCCGCCGCAGAGCGGAATAGCGCTGGGTGGTGTCTTGCCGTTGCACCGCCATCGCCAGCGCCTTGCGGCTGCCGACGATTACAACCAGTTTCTTGCCGCGCGTCACCGCCGTGTACAACAAGTTGCGTTGCAACATCAGGTAGTGCTGCGTGTGTAACGGAATCACTACGGCGGGATACTCCGAGCCTTGTGCTTTATGGATCGTACAGGCAAAAGCGAGAGTTAACTCGTCTAATTCACCGTAATCGTAAACCACAGACTTGCCGTCGTAGTCCACGGTAACTTCGCGCTCTGTCTCGTCGATGGCGGTGATGCAGCCGATGTCGCCGTTGAAAACTTCCTTCTGATAGTTGTTGTGCGTCTGCATGACCTTGTCGCCGACGCGAAATGTCCAGCCGAAGCGCTGCACTTGCGGCCCGCCCTTGGAGGGGTTGAGTGCCTCCTGCAAGCGGAGATTGAGTGCCTGCGATCCCAACTCGGAGCGATTCATCGGCGTCAGCACTTGCACGTCGCGCAATGGATCGAGACCGTAGCGTGCGGGAATGCGCTCGCGGACCATCGTAAGGATGCGCTCAAGGATAATTTCAGGACTATTTGCCTCTACAAAGTAAAAATCTCCTTTGCCGGACGGCGCCGATTCGGGCATTTCACCGTGCTTGATGGCATGGGCAGCGCGGACGATCCAGCTTTGGCCCGCTTGCCGGAATATTTCCGTCAAACGCACTACCGGCACCGTCTTCGATTCAATCAGGTCGGCAAGCACAAGCCCCGGTCCCACCGACGGTAGTTGATCGACGTCGCCGACCAGAACCACGCAGGCATGTGCTGGCACCGCTCGCAAAAGCTGATACATCAAAACGACATCGACCATCGACGCCTCGTCCACCACGAGCAGATCGAGATCGAGCGGCTGGAGCGCATCGCGCTTGAAACCGCCAAACGATGGATCGAATTCGAGCAGACGGTGAATGGTCTTGGCCTCGCGGCTGGTGGTCTCGCTCAGTCGTTTGGCCGCCCGTCCCGTTGGAGCGCAGAGGGCGCAACGTTGGCGTTGTGCGGTGAAAATCTCCAGGATGCCGCGAACAATCGTGCTCTTGCCGACGCCGGGGCCGCCGGTGACGATCAGCACTTTCTCGCGCGTCGCCGCACGGATGGCGTCGCGCTGCCTGGGGGCCAGTTGCAGTCCCATTTTTTTCTCAACCCAAGCGAGCGCTGCCTCGATGTCGAGGGCTGGCAGCGGGTGGCCTCCCGCGCACAATTTGCGAATTGCGCGAGCCACACCTACCTCGGCCAAAAACAACGGTTTCAGGTACAACCACGGCTCAGTACCGCCCGACTCGCGCACCACCTCGCCAGCTTGCCGTTCGTGTTCAACAGCGGCACGAACGATCTCTTCGGAAATGTTCGTTAGTTCCGCTGTCTGTCGGACGATGGCTCCTTCGGGCGCCCCCGTATGTCCTTCCTGACTAGCCTCTTGCAACACGTAGCGCAGGGCCGCGCGGGCGCGGAGCGGCGAAGCGCGATCGATGCCGAGCCGGCCAGCCAACTCATCAGCGCTTTTGAAGCCGAAGCCCCACACATCCGTTGCCAGGCGGTAAGGATTACTCTTGACCAACTCGACCGCTTGATTGCCATAGGTCTTGTAGATGCGCACGGCGCGGCCGACGCCAAGGCCGTGCGCTTGCAAAAAGACCATGATGTCGCGCACCGCCTTTTGTTCCTGCCAGCTTTCCCGAATGCGCTGGATGCGGCGCGGACCGATGCCTTTGACTTCCTGCAAGAACGCCGGGCTTTCATCGATGACTTGCAAGGTACGTTCACCGAAGACAGCAACGATCCTCTTGGCGAAGTGTGGCCCAATGCCCTTGACCAGCCCCGAACCAAGGTATTTCTCGATCCCCTCGACAGTGTGTGGCGGAGTACAGCGTAGTTCCTCGGCCTTGAACTGCTCACCGTGAGTGCGGTCCTGAACCCATTCTCCGGTGGCCTGAACGTGCTCGCCGGCAACGGCGGAGGGCATTTGTCCTACCACCGTCACCAATCCGCGCCGGCCGCGCACCTGCACGCGCAGCACGGCAAAGCCCGTATCGGGATTGTGGAACGCCACCCGTTCAATGATGCCGCTCAGGTATTCGGCCATGATGGGTATTGTACCGAGATTGGTCGCTTGAGAACGGCGAATTGCCTTCTCGTATTCTATTCACCATAATAACCGTACTTTCCGAATTCGCGCCTGCGGAACGTATTCTCAGGAGAAAAGTCGATGTCGTTGCGTTTATCTGCTCGCCTGATTGCGGCTGCCCTTTTCTTCTGTCCGCTTTGCCCCGTTGACGCTGGCTCCTCCAATAGTCTTCTAGATATCACGCCCGATGGTCAGCGCTTGCTCGTCGCCAATGCCGACAACGGTAGTGTCACTGTGATCGATGCTTTGACCAACAAGGCCCTCGGCGAGATCGCCGTCGGCGACAAGCCCGAAGGCGTTGCCTGGATCGGCAACGGTCCCCTTGCCGTCGTCACAGTTTACAACGAGGACATTGTCGCCTTTGTCGATACCAATAGAGGTAGAGTCGTCGAAAAACTCCGCGTCTCGGACGAACCTTATGGCATTGTCGTCACCAAGGACGGCAGCCGGGCTTACGTCACGCACGAGTATCCCGGCGTCGTCAGCGAGATCGACCTGGGCCGACGACAAGTCCTCCGCGAGATGAAGGCCGGCGAAAGGGTGCGCGGCCTGGCCTTCAGCCCCGATGAAAAGCGGTTGTATGTCACGGAGTTTTACACCGGCGTCCTCATTGCTTTGGATCGAGAAACGGGCACTATCGTGGATCGGTGGACGGGACATTCCAGCGACAACCTCTGCCGCAACGTCGTGGTGCATCCCCGGCGGCCCAAAGCATATCTGCCACACATCCGCTCGAAGATCGAAGTCATTGACGGCCGCGGCTCGATTTTCCCCCAGTTAAGCATTTGCGATCTGACGCCGCCCAACGGCCAGAAGCGGCGTACCTCCTTCGGTATGGATACCTACAACGGCGTTTATGTGGTCACCAACCCGTGGGAGGCGGCCTTGTCTCCCGATGGGAAACGTCTTTACACGATTTACGCCGGCACCAATGACATGAACATATCGGAAGTAGTCGATGATGATTATAAGGAGATCAAGCGGGTCGGCTCGGCTGTCCGCATCGGCCAAAACCCGCGGGCCGTGCGCGTCAGCCCCGACGGCAAAAAGGTGTACATCGCCAACACTCTGGACTTTGATGTCACCGTCCACGACGCGGGCAGTATGGAACGTCTGGCGCGCATCCCGGTGTGTCCGCCGCCCAAGTCGCCGGAGTGGGTCCGCGGTAAGATCCTGTTCAGCACGGCCAATCGCCCGTTGACCAGCCGTCGTTGGATTGCCTGTGCTTCCTGCCATCCCGACGGCCACAGCGACGGCCGCGTCTGGCAAAACCCGGAAGGGCTGCGCAAGACGCCGGCACTTATGGGGCTGGCGCACACGCATCCTTTGCATTGGTCGGCCGACCGCGATGAAGTCCAGGATTTCGAGTATACCATCCGCGGCCGGCTCATGCAGGGACCGGGCCTGTTGCGCGGGCCTCTTAAACCGAAGGTCGGCTTTGAACCAATTGAGCTTAGCGAAGACCTTGCCGGGCGCTCGCCAGACCTCGACGCCTTGGCGGTTTACTGCAACTCGTTCGAGTTCACCCTGTCGCCGCATATTCCCGCGCCCGGGAAACTCTCTGTCGCCGCCGAGCGCGGCCGGAAATTGTTCTTCTGCGAAGCCGTCGGCTGTGCCAAGTGCCACAGTGGCCCGTATTACACCGATAGCACTCTTAAAAAGCCGTTTCACTTGCACGATGTCGGCACCGGCAAGGACGATCCTTCGGAGAAAATAGGGCCAAAATACGACACGCCGACGCTTCTCGGCGTCTACCGCACGGCACCCTATCTGCACCACGGCAAAGCCCAGACACTACGCGACGTGCTGACGACGTGCAACCCAGGCGACAAGCACGGCAAAACCAGTCATCTCCAACCCCAGGAGATCGATGACCTGGTGGCATTTTTGAAATCGCTGCCCTATGAGTTGCCGCCCAAGGAGACGCCGAACACGGTGAAGTATCGCTACCGTAAGGAGGACAAGCAGCGTGTTCAATAGCCCGGCGCCCACGGGGCCGGCCGTTTGTTGAAGAACGCTTCTAGCCCTTGTTTGCACTCGTCGCTCAGGCGCGGGGCGGCGCTGGCTTGGGCCGCCTCTTCCAATCCCCTCGCCTGGCGCGAGAAGCGTTGCAGCAGTTCCTTGGTCCGTGCCAGCGCGTTCGGCCCGCCTTCCGCCAACGAGTGCGCCCAGGTCAGGGCGCGCGTCAGCAATTGCTCGGCCGGCGCTACGGCGTTGATGAGGCCGACCCGACAGGCTTCCTCAGCGTCTATTAGCTCTCCGGTAAGTAACAAATATCGGGCCGTACGTTCGCCGACGTGCCGTAAAAGATGCGGCATGACCATCGCTGCTACTAGACCGCGTCGCACTTCGGGATAGCCGAAACGCGCCTCCGGCACAGCCACGGCCAAGTCACAAACCGACGCCAACCCCGCGCCGCCGGCCACAGCGGCCCCGTTGACAGCCGCGATAGTCGGCTTGGGCAGCGTGTAGATCAGGTCGTACAGCTTCGCCAGCTGTAGGGCGTCGTCCCAGACGGGAGCTTGCTTTCCCTTGCCGGCCGCCAGCGATTCCTGCAACTCGGCCAGATCCATGCCAGCGCAGAAGGCGTTGCCAGCGCCGGTGAGGATGACGCAACGCACCTGATCGTCCGCGCGGGCGCGGCCAAACGCTTCAGTCAAAGCGGTAATGAGATCGCGGCTGAGAGCGTTGCGGCGATCAGGCCGATTCAGGGTCAGTACCACAGCGGGCCGGCGCCACTCATAGCGAACCAGATGATTACTCATGGTTAATCTCCCCTCGTGGGACGCAGCATGGAAGCAACATTATCCAGAGGCGGCAGCGACATGCGCAAAAGAGCCAAGGCCAACGCCTTGCCCTGTGAATCAACACGCAGCGATCGGCTGGCTCCACCGGCCAGGACATCATAAAGCACAAAGTTCAAGGCAAGGAGGTTCGCCGCCTCGTAGCGGACCACGCGCGACGGATGGAGGCTGTGAAAATAGCTTTGCACCACCTCGGCAGTGAGATGCTGTCGCAGCCAGGCGAACCCCGCCGCCGTGTAGGCGATGACGGCGATGTTGGCATGATTGCCCTTATCGCCGCTGCGGCCGTGAGCAATGTCGGAGAGACGAAGCACATCCATTACGGTTGCCTCCGCGATTACACCTCTGGCTCAACTCCCAAGGCACGAAGTTGGGCCGCCAAGCGTTCGGCGCGTTGTTTTTCTTGTTCGGCGCGTTGTTTTTCTTGTTCGGCGCGTTGTTTTTCTTGTTCGGCGCGTT
>JAJPIY010000271.1 GCA_021324515.1 Planctomycetota bacterium | reverse complement strand
GTCCACCGAGCGGCTGCAACGGTTTGATCTCTTGTTTGGCCTTGGCTTTGCCTTTGTTCAGGTGTTCGATACGGCGGTTGAGCAAATCTTGCGTCTGCGTACGGCGGTTCCAGAACTCATAATACATCGGCCCGACCAGAATGATCGCTGCGGAAACCCACAGACACAGGACGGTCGGAAAGGTCATCCAAAAACTGGTCTTATTGGCCTGGGCCTCCGCGCGCTGTTTCAGCGTGGTCCGGAAAGCAGTGGAAAACTCCAGCAGGGTGCTGCCGACATCGGCGCCCAGGCGCTCCGAATGCACCAGAATAAGAGCGAGGTTGCGAATTTCCGGAATGCGCACGCGGTCGGCCAGCTGTTGCAAGGCATGTTCAAGGCTGCGCAGCTCGGCTTGTTGTTGGACGATCTCCAATTCATAAGCCAACACCGGATAGGCTTTTTTCAATTCATGGGCCACACGGCGGATCGACGCCAGGATGGTCAGACCGGAAGAGAGGCCGAGCGTTATCAGATCCAGGGCCACAGGCAACCCGCGTTCAATGTGGCGGGTACGGATGCGGGCCAGATAATTGACGAAGATACGCGGAAGGCTATAGCCCAATAAAGCAAGGACGATGCCGACGAAAGCCACGATGGGAACCTGGCGCGGCTCCACAAGGAGGGCCACAAGGGCAGTCCCAATCAACGGCACAAACAGAAGCACCGTCCGCAGGGCCACGTATTCCATCACCGCTGTCGGACGATAAAAACCGGCGTCGATCAACTCGCGTTGAAGGTCGCTGCGGCCCTTCTCTGTCAGAGGGACCTGCTCCGCTATGGCCGGCGTCAACTCGCCCAAAATCAAAGGAGGGCTCGTCTCCGCCTCGGTGGTCTGACTACCGCTCAAACGCTTCTCCAGGCGTCGGCGCTTGGCATTACTCCACTGCAACAGTAGGAACAAACTGCCAGACACGACCGCGAACGTCAGAGCTATCATCAGCCATTCGTACATGAGGAGAAACCCTGACCCTTGCCCTCTGTCCCCTGAAAAAGTCAATATTCCACTTTCATCAGGCGATACAACCAGACGATCCCGATGATCTGGAGGACTACGGCTACAGCTACGGCAATCCAGCCCGTGGGGCTTTCAAAAAAGGCCCGCACATGATCGGGGGGATAGAGGGCATAGTACAGTAAAAGCAACGGGGACATCAGGCCAATAAAAGTGGCCGTAACGCGGCTCAGCGCCGTGGCCGTGCGAAAATGCCCGCGGAACAGATTGCGGTCGCGGATGCTGGCCGCCAGCCGATCCAGCAACACGGCCAGGTTGCCGCCCATCGCGTAGTACAGCGAGACGGTGCTGACAAACACATCAAAATCGAGCAGTTGGATGCGTTTAGCAATCAAGGCCAGAGCAGTTGGGACGGCCAATCCCAGTTTTAACTGCGTGGTGCAGCGGCGGAACTCGTCCGCCAAGGGCTTGGCGCCTTGCTCGCCCGTCATAGCGATGGCTTGCTCCAAGCTCAGGCCGGCCCGCAGCGAACGGGCCATCAGATACAGAGCGTCCGGCAGCTGCTCGGCGATCTGGCGGCGATACCGGCTGCGCAGCACCACAAAGACCAGCAAGACGCCGCCGCCGCCTACGATCAAGCCAACCACGCTCAGCCATAGCTCGCCGCGCCACACGAACAATAATGCGGCCAACCCCATCCCTGCCAAGGCGATAAAAGCCAACGCCTGGGCCGGCTCCACCTCGAGTCCACTGTGCTCGACCATGCGGTTGAAAGCGCTGTCTAGGCGTCCGGCCCATCCCTGCGACGACGTCGGCACGACGCCTCCCGAACCGATGCCGCTGCTGGGGATGCGAAGCCGCTGTTCCAGCATGACCCGGCGCTTTTCCAAGAGATGGGTGATCCCCAGGAACAGGCCCAGTGCCAGGGCAAACACGATCCCCCCCAACAACAGGATGCCCAGGTTAGGCGTCACCGTTCCCTCCTTCCGGCTTGGAGAACGCGCTGAGCGAACAACTCCGGCGGCAGATCGATGCCCGACGCCGTCAGCCGCTTCAGGAGGCGCGGCGCATAGCCGGTCGCGTAGAACTCGCCGACGGCCACGCCCTCGCGCACGCCAGTTTGACGGAAACCAAAAACGTCCTTGACGACATAGCGGCGTCCCTTAACGCCGACAATTTCCGAGATGCGCAGGATGCGACGCGACCCGCCCTTCAAACGCGCCAACTGGATCACCAGGGTGATGGCCGAGCTAATGTACTGGCGGATGATCGGCACGGGCAACTCGAAGCCGGCCATCAGGACCATCATTTCCAGGCGCGTCAGGGCATCACGAGTATCGTTGGCGTGGATGGTGGTCAGCGAGCCTTCATGGCCAGTGTTCATGGCTTGCAGCATGTCCAACGCTTCGGCGCCGCGCACCTCGCCGACGATGATGCGATCCGGCCGCATACGCAGCGCGTTGCGCACCAGGTCGCGCTGCTTGACTTCACCGACGCCTTCGAGGTTGGCCGGCCGCGTCTCCAGGCGGACGACGTGCGGTTGTTGCAATTTCAGCTCTGCTGAGTCTTCAATGGTCACCAGGCGCTCATCGGCGGGGATGTACGCCGACAGCGTGTTGAGCATGGTGGTCTTGCCGCTGCCGGTGCCGCCAGAGATGAGGATGCTGATACGCGCTTCGATACAGGCGCGGAGCAAAGTCAGCATTTCCGGCGTCATGGTCTGATTGGCCAACAGATCCTCGCAGCTCAGCCGCACGCCGAAACGGCGAATCGACAGCACCGGCCCATCCAGCGACAGCGGCGGAATGATGGCATTGACGCGCGAGCCGTCGGGCAGCCGCGCATCCACCATCGGCGACATCTCGTCGGCGCGCCGGCCGACGCGGGCCGCGATGCGCTGGATGATTTGCAGCAGATGAGCGTTATCGGCAAAGATCAGATCCGTCGCTTCCAGCCGGCCATGCCGCTCGACGTAGATCATCGACGGCCCATTGACCAAAATGTCGCTGACGCTGGGATCGCTCATAAGCACGTCAAGCGGTCCCAAACCGAACACTTCGGACATGACCTCGTCAACGAGGCGTTCGCGCTCGACCTCGCCAAGCAACTCGGCGGTGTTCTTCGATAACCGCACGGCCAAGTTGCGGACTTCCCGCCGAAGACGTTCCGGCTTCCAGTTGCCCAGCTGCGAGAGGTCGATCATCTCAACCAACTGGCGATGCACGTCGGCCTTGAGTTTCTGGAAGCGCAGCGCAAACGG
>JAJPIY010000235.1 GCA_021324515.1 Planctomycetota bacterium | reverse complement strand
GCAGAGCGAACGCGAAATGCGTCTCCGGGCGCAACAACTCTTCGAGCGCGGCGAACAGTTGGCCGTTGAGATGGGCTTGCCGCTGGTGCTGCTCGACGTGGAGGTGCTGCTCGACGGCGAACATGCGGTGCTGCACCAACTGCGGCGAGAGAATGCCGACATAAGGCCGTTCGTCAGCACGCTGGCGCGTGAGTTTGGCCTGCACATCACCCTGGTCGATCTGGGCCGTGACCAAGCAGGAGCCAGCGCAGAACAGCCAGGCTGCGGCCGGCCCGATTGCGGGCGAAGGAGCGACGGCGTTTGCAGCAGTTGCAGCAGTTGCAACAGCTGCGGCGCGGTGCAGCCGAAGGACGTGCAACTATACTTCGCGCAGCTCCGCGAACAGATGGAACGGCAACGGACGGCCCTGTTATGAGACGGGGCGGCGACGGTTAAGGAGCGATGGGAAAAAGGAGGCGCCACATGCCAACCCCTTCTGCGACGCCGCGTATCCTCATTGCCGAGGATGATCCGCTGGGGGCGGAATTACTCGAAGTCTACCTTAGCGAGATGGATTGTGATCTGCGTACGGCCAGCGATGGTGAACAAACGCTCCAGCTGGTTGCTTCCTGGCGACCGGATTTGATCCTCCTTGATGTCATGATGCCGCGCATCAGCGGCTTCGAGGTGTGCAAGCGCCTGCGCAGCGATCCGGCCACGCGCGACATCGCGATCCTCATGATTACCGCGCTCGATCAGTCCAGCGACATGGATCGGGCTGTTGAAGCCGGCACGGATGATTTTATCTCCAAGCCGATCAACAAAACCGACTTGCTGCTGCGCGTTGGCGCACTCTTGCGCAGTCGAGAAAAGAAGAGCGATCTGGAGCGCGCCCTGGCGTACATCGAAGGCGTCGAGCGCGGCAAAGTGCCATGAGCGCACGGGTGATTTTGCGACCCCGGCGCGCGCGGCCCTTCTATGGGCGGCATCCGTGGGTCTATGCGGGGGCCATTGCCGCCGTCGAGGGCGACCCGACCGATGGCGACGTGGTCGATCTATATTCGCACACCGGCAATTTCGTGGCCCGCGGTCTGTACAACGGTCGTAGCAAAATCCGCGTCCGCCTCTACACGTGGGATGCTGATGTCCCCCTCGATCGTGCTTTCTTCCGCAAACAACTCGAAGAAGCCCTCTTGTTGCGACGCCTGCTGGGATTGGAAGGGCCGGGGCAAGCCTGTCGCTTGGTATTCAGTGAAGGCGACGGTCTGTCTGGCTGCACGGTGGATCGCTACGATCGTTGGCTGGCGCTGCAATTCACCAGCCTGGGATTGGCCCAGCGGCGCGAGTGGTTTGTTGAAGCACTTGTGGAATTCTTACGACCAGCAGGGATTTTCCAACGCACCGAGCGTGGCATCGGCCAGCTCGAAGGTCTGGAGGCGCGCGATGAACTCGTGTGGGGTGAAGCGCCGCCGGGCCCCATCGAGATCACCGAAGGCGGCGTGCGTTTCCTCGTCAATCTGGCGGAAGGGCAGAAGACCGGGTTCTATCTCGATCAGCGTGACAATCGGCAGGCGGCGGCGCCTCTGGCACAGGGACGGCGCGTGCTCGATGCCTTTTGTTATACTGGCGGTTTCGGCCTCCATGCGGCCCGCGCCGGAGCGGCGTCGGTACTGGGGATCGATCAATCGGGGCCGGCCCTCCAGCTGGCGCACCACAACGCGCGCCTTAATAAGCTAGACAATGTGACGTTTGTGCAGGGCGATGTCTTTGAGGAGATGACTGCCTTAACGGAGCGCGGCGAGCGCTTCGGCATGGTCGTGCTCGATCCCCCGAAGTTTGCGCGGACGCGACAGGCTGTCGACGAAGCGTTGCGTGGCTACCGCCGTTTGCAAACGTTGGCCCTGCGCTTGCTCGAACCGCACGGCTTTTTGGTCGTTTGCTGTTGCTCCGGAGTTATCAGCATGGATATGTTAGAGGACTTGTTGGCCCAGCTGGCTGCTGAGGAAAAACGCCTCGTCCAAGTCCTCCAGCGTCGGGGGGCAGCGCCGGACCATCCGGTTTCGGTGTCATGCCTGGAGTCGCATTATTTGAAATGTTTGATCGCCCATGTGCGTTAATGAAACTGTACTCGTCTGACAGGGTATAATCTGCGACGCCCAATCCCAATCACGAAAGGAACTCCGCCGATGTTGTTTCACCGTGTCTTGGCCGTTGTTACAGCCCTTCTGTTGTCCGTTCCCCTCGGCCACGCCGTCGAGTTGGACCCGTATCTGCCCGAAGACACCGAAAGTATCCTTAACCTCCATGTTCGTCAGCTTCTCGATGCAGAGTTAATCAAGAAAAACTTCCTGGAGTTGGCCCAAGAAGCACTGCGCGACAATGAGCAGATCCAGGACGTTTTCAAGGACCTTGGCTTCGATCCGTTCAAGGACCTCGATCGCATCGTGATTGCGGCCCCCGTTAGCACCGAGAAAGATCGCGGTCTGGTCATCATGCATGGCCGCTTCGATGTTGCCAAATTTAAGGCCAAGGCCGAGCAAGTCGCCAAAGACGAATCCGACTATTTGAAGATCCACAAAGTCCTTGGTGGCAAACATCTGTTGTACGAGGTCAATTACCCCGATTGGGATGATCCGTTGTTCGTGGCCGTCGCCAGCCGTGATACACTGCTGGCTTCACCGAGCAAAGATTACATCATCGATGCCCTCAAGAAATCTGCCAAAGAGACAAAACCGGTCCTGAAGAATAAGCAATTCCAGGCGCTGCTGGAAAAACTCGACACCCAACAGAGTCTGTCCCTGGCAGCCGTCGCCAATCCCGACATCACCAAGATCCTCGCCAAAGCACCCGGCGACATCAAGGGCATGATCGACAAGATTCAGGCGCTGGCCGGCGGCTTAACCATCCGTGACGAGATCAAGCTGGAATTAGCCATCACCACCCAAAATACCAAGGAGGCCAAAGAACTGAGCGATTCTGCGAAGGCCGGCCTCAATTTGATCTTGGGCTTTGCTGCTCCCCTCGCCCAAAATGCCGACAATCCGCAAGCAGAGCTTGTCGTTGAAATCATCAAGGCCCTGCGAGTTATGAACAAGGCAGAGACCGTCTTCGTCAAAGCACGCATCAGTAGCGACCTCATCGAAGAGGCGCTCAAGAAGAAGGACAAATAACCTCCCTATTTCGAAAGGATTCGCTGTCATGAAGAGTTGGCGAGATTTCGCGGCGATCGGCCTAGCGGCGCTTCTTCCCGTTGCTTTGGCATCGGCCGCCGCGGAACCTGACCGTCTTACGCCCCGCGATGCAGAGTTAGTAGTGCAAATTAACGTCCGCCAATTGCTGCAAACACCCATCGTCAAGAAGCACGCTCTGCACTTCCTCCAAGCGCTGCTCGAACACCGTGCCGAAACCCGCCAGTTTCTCCGCACTGCTGGGCTGGAACCCTTCCAGGACATCGACACAATCGCTGTGGGTGCGTCCGGCCATCCGTTGACCGACGGCAAACTATTGGTGGTCGTGCGGGGCAACTTCGCCCCGGATAAAGTGCGAACGGCTGCCGACGACTACGCCAAGAAACATCCCAATCGGCTCCGAAGTTTCAAGGACGGAGACTTGCCGATGTGGCAAATCCACAGCGACGGCAAGTCTGTTTACGCCGCCTTCGCCGATAACAAAACGCTGGTGATGACGGCGTCGGAAAAAGACACTGCTGCCGTCGTCCGCCGCGCCGGTCAGACGCCGCGGAAGCTCAACACCGCCATGCAAGCGGCCCTTACTCATTTAAAGGGCAGCGAAGAGATGTGGCTGGCAATGATTGCTACGGAGGAAATCAAACAGCTGCTCAAAAGCGACGATACGTCCAAAGATGGTGTTGCCGCTCTCCAATCGGTCACGGGCGCTCTGGAACTGAATAACGACGCTCAGTTCCAACTCGTGATCCATACCAACCGTGCGGAAGCCGCTGCGCAGATCAAAGGCAAGCTCGATGAACTGATGCCGCTGCTCGCTTTCTTGGGCGCTGGCAAAGACAAGAGCAGCCGAATCGTCAAAGAAGTGATCGACAGCATCCAGCTGAAAGTTGAAAACAACGACGTGTTTATCCGTCTCCAGGTCACTGATGCGCAAATTGATAAAGTGAATAAGAAGGATCGGTAATAGACAAGGACCGAATACAACTGCCCAGCGCCAAAAGCGTCGGAGCGGTTTCGTGATGCTTTAGCGCGCCTCGAACTGGTCAAAAGGGGCTGGGATTTTGTGCCGGTCCAGACCGTTCTGCAAGTTGTAGTGGATCGCCTTCGTGATCCAGTAACGCCATTTCGGGTCGGCGCGAACCCAGTTTTCTACTCGATTGGGCTGTTTGCCGCGTGTCTCGAAGTGGATCTTGAGGAAATACTCGTTAGATTCGTGGGGCTGATTTCGCAAGGCCAGCACGATCCCGTTCCCTAAGTGCCCCAGCACGCGAAAAGCAGGGACGGCATTCTGTTCGAGTCGGACAAAAAGGGCGTGGGCATCGTCGAGTCGATCTTGCTCCAAATAAAACACGCCCAGATCCATTGCCTGTTCAAGCCCTTTTTGCACTTCACGGGCGTTTCCAGGACGTGTGTCCAGATAGGGTTCGAGAAGGGTGCGCAACGCCTGTTCCTTGGTCTCCAGTTTGTTGGCCGCCGATTCTTCCAAAGCCGGCGCAACCGCCGTGCGCGCTGGGAAAGCTAGGCGATGCTGGACCCAGGCGGTAACGATGCCAACCATGCCGGCCACCAACAGGGAGCCAGCAAAGATAGCTCCTCGCCATCTCCCGTGGAGCGCATACCACTTCGGCATGATCGCTGTTGCCGGTGCAGCTTTCGCAGACTGGGTCGCTCTCTCTGCGGCCTCCGCTGCGGACACCGGCACCAACTCGACCGACGGCGACTGGGGCGCCGCTAGCGCCGTTTGACCGCTCAGGCTTTCGCGTAACCGGGCGATGTCTTTGAGCAACTCCCGGCCCGTCTGATAGCGCGCGGCGGGATCCTTGGCCATCATTTTGTGGACCATAGCGCACAGGGCCGCCGGCAAATCGGGGCGAATGGCGGCCAACGACTTTGGTTCGCTGCGGACGTGTTGCAGGGCGACCTCAAACGGCGAGTCCCCCTGAAAAGGCGGATGGCCGGCCAGCATGTGATAGCAGGTGACGCCGAAGGAGTAGATGTCGGTGCGCCAGTCAACCGGCTTGCCCTCGACCTGTTCGGGGCTCATGTACAAGGGCGTTCCCATGGTCACGCCGCTCTGCGTTAAGTTGAGTGCGGGGCGAGCGCCGGCCAAGCAGCGCGACAGGCCAAAGTCCGCCACTTTGACTTCGCCCTTGCGCGTTAGCAGGATATTTTCCGGCTTTATATCGCGGTGGATGATGCCCAACTCCGCAGCACGTTGAAGGGCCGATGCCACTTGACGCATAATGCTCAGGGCCAAAAGCAGGTCAGGCGGCCCCTTTTTGAGCAGATATTCGCGGAGATTGCGGCCCTCGACGTATTCCAGGGCCATGTAGGCAATACCGTCGCTCTCACCGATGGCATAAACTTGCACGATGTTGGCGTGGGTGGCCTGGGCGACAGCGGTAGCTTCGGCCTTGAAACGCTGGAGCGCGGTCGGATCGGCGGCGGTCTCCGGACGAAGGATCTTCAACGCCACCTTGCGCTTCAGGGAGATTTGCTCGGCGAGGTAGACCTGCCCCATGCCGCCTTGGCCGAGATGGCGAAGAACACGGAAATCGGCAAGGGTACGGCCAGTCAGGTCCAACTCGCCGCTCGGCAAGCGAGCGGAAAGCGGAGTGGTCTTGGTCAACGGCTCCATGATACGATGGACCTTCCTCCTGTGCGGCCTGGCGGAAGCAGGTCGGTTGCGATCGCGCTTCTATTTTATCTTACGGCGCAGGAGAATGCGAAGGCAAAGCAAAAGCCCCTGAGCAAGGCATGTCATCCGTGGCACGGCCAGGGTCGCAGGGTGGTCCTGCTTGTACTTTAGCCGGATTTTCGCTGGCATGTCGGCTGCTCCCTCGCTAGTCTGGAAAAGATGACGACAGGGGAATTCGCTTTCCTGGAGTGGCTAAGGCAGCGCACGCCGTCGACGGAGCGCGTGCTGCTGGGGCCTGGCGACGACACGGCCATTTTGCGCTGGCCCAGAGGCCCCCATTGCCTGGTGACGACGGACATGCTTTTAGAGGGGAGCTGTTTCCGTTTGGCCGAAACGCATCCCGGCACGCGGGGCGCCGGCACAGCGCGGCAGGTCGGCCGTAAGGCGATGGCCGTTAATCTCAGCGACATGGCCGCTATGGCTGGGATCCCTGTCGCCGCCGTCGTCAGCATCGGCCTCCCCCGCAAAGGCGGACGCGCTTTGGCCGAGGAGCTGTACCTCGGTCTGCGCGAGAGGGCGGACGCTTTCAACACCGCCATCATCGGCGGCGACACCAACAGCTGGGATGGCCCTTTGGTCATCAATGTCGCTCTCCTGGGCGAGGCGACGCCGCGTGGTGCTGTTCGCCGTAAGGGAGCGCGTCCCGGCGATCGGTTGTTCGTGACCGGCCCGCTTGGCGGCAGCTTGCTGGGCAAGCACTTCGACTTTATGCCGCGCGTCCGAGAGGCGTTGGCCTTACACGCCGCCGTTGATCTGCATGCGATGATCGACATTAGCGACGGCCTCGCCGCCGATGTGGCTCATCTGTGTGCTGAGAGCGGCTGCGGCGCCCTCCTCTATGCCGACGCCATCCCCATCGCCGAGGCCGCCCACGCTATGGCCGATGACCGCACGCCCTTGGAGCATGCCCTTGGCGATGGGGAGGACTTCGAGCTAGTCTTCGCCGTCGCACCGGCCGAGGCCGAAACACTCTTGCGCATCCCGCCTATCGCCGGATTAACTCTTATCGGCGAGTGCGTTGCCGAAGCCGGTTTATGGCTGCAAGAGAACGGCCGACGCCGACCGTTGCCTCCCTTGGGGTATGTGCATACCTTGGAATGAAAAGCGGTTGCAACCCCGCTCGCCCCGAACACGTCGCGCTGACGCTGCGACGCTCGCCACAGAAATACTCGGGACATGCTCTGTTCGCCAATTGGGAAAAGGAGACAGTTGGATGCGGCCCCTATTCTTCGCAGGGATCGTTTGGGTTTTGTCCACCTGCGTCGCGCACGCCGAGAATTGGCCCGGTTGGCGCGGCCCGCGCGGCGATGGCACCTCCATCGAAAAAGGCCTGCCGCTTACCTGGAGCGAAACCCACAATGTCCGCTGGAAAATCCCTCTCCCCGGCAAGGGGCATTCCTCGCCCATCGTCTGGGG
>JAJPIY010000288.1 GCA_021324515.1 Planctomycetota bacterium | reverse complement strand
TCACCGATTGGCCCTGTGCGAAAATAGTAACTCAAAGGTTCACGGGCCCGCGCCGGATCGACGCTCTGCTGGCCGTGTATGGTGTCGCCATGCACCAGCAAACGATAAGAGCCGGTCGGATCGAGCGTCACCCGGTGTACGCCAAAGAAACTACGCGCCCGGTACAGGGTGCGTCCGTAAATGCCGTCATAAGTGTTGGCCGCCAGCAGGATCGCGGCGAGACCCAGGGCGAAGCGCAGCGGCCGTTCCGAAAAGGTGTAGCAAACGACCAACGGCCCCGCGAACATCCAGGCGACGCTGTTCGGCCCCGGTTCCAGATAAAGCCTCGGCCCGCTCAGGATGAGGGCGACCGTCAGGCCTCCTAGCCCAAGCGGCAGCACGAGGTCGAGCGCGCGAAACGCCGGCACCGGGGCCGGACGCAGCAGACAAGCGAGGACCAGCACCAAAGGATACTCGACGGGGGCCGAAAACACAAGCGGCGCCAACAAGGCATTGAACAGGCCGCCGAGCATGCCGCCAAGCGACAGCCACAGGTAGAACTCCGTCAGCCGCTCGCTGGGTGGACGGTCCCGCGCCAGTGTGGCATGGCAGACAAGACTGATCCAAAATAAGCCGAACAAGTGCAAGGTGAGCAGCAAGATGATCGGTTCGGTCGCCTCCGACAAAAGCACGAGAACGACAACTAACACAACGATCGGCATCCAGCGCGTCAGCAACGGATAGGGGACCCATTCTTTGCGGGCGAAGGTCAGCACGAAGGTAAGCAAATACAAGGCGAGCGGTATCATCCAGAGCAGAGGAATAGAGGCGATGTCCGTAGTCAGATAGGTGGTGGCGCTGAGCATCAGACTGGAGGGAACGAACGCCAACAGCAGCCAGTGCAGGCGTCGCTTCCAACCGAGCGCCGCAGGAGACGGTCCCATCGTGTTGTTTTCGGTCCCAGTCGGCGCTGCCGTCTTCCAGGACCAGATGGCGCATCCCGTCGTAAGCAAAAGGAAAACGAGATAGCCAGCCGTCCACAAGCGCCCCTGATCGGCCAAGGGCAAGAGCGGCTCGACAAGCAGCGGATAGCCGAGCAAGGCCGCCAGACTGCCGCAATTGCTGGCTGCGTAGAGAAAATAAGGATCTCTAGAGAAATAATATCCGGAATTAGCAAACCACCGTTGCAAGAGAGGCGCGCTTGTCGCCACGGCGAAAAACGGTAAGCCGACGGAGACCAGCAGCAATCCCAGCACCCAGACGACCGGCGATGCTTCCTCGGGAGGCGTCCAAGCGCGGGGCAGAGCGATCGGCAAGCAGACCAGCGGGAGCAGCAGGAAAGCCACATGGAAGAGGACATGACGGCGTTCGCCCAGCCACGACGGTACGGCATGGGCGTAGACATAGCCAGCAAGCAAGACGGCCTGGAAGAAGACCAGGCACGTGTTCCACACCGCCGGAGTGCCGCCTAAAAGAGGCAAGATCAATCGGCCAATCATCGGCTGCACAAGAAAGAGCAAAGCGGAGCTGAGGAACAAAGTCAGTCCAAAGAGCCACGCCATGAAAAAATCTGTTACCATCTGTCACACTGGGCGAAGCCAACCAAAAAAGTCTCCTTTTGTGTACAATTATACGGGACGCGGTATCGAGTGACACCAACAAGGGCGGGCGAGCGGGGGGTGTGAACCCCCCGGTTGTTCCACCGGGGGGTTCACACCCCCCGCTCGCCCAAAACAACCGGGGGTTCACACCCCCGCTCGCCCAAAACAACCGGGGGGTTCACATCCCCCGCTCGCCCAAAACAACCGGGGGGTTGACACCCCCCGCTCGCCCAAAACAACCGGGGGGTTCACATCCCCCGCTCGCCCAAAACAACCGGGGGGTTCACATCCCCCGCTCGCCAGCGCTGACGGCGCGACGAGGGGAGGGCTGTTACGATGTGTCTGTTGGCCTTGTTCTTTCGAGTCGTCGAAGATGCCGCCGTGGTAGTCGGGGCCAACCGGGAAGAATACTATGTGCGCGGCGGTGAACCGCCGCGTTTGCTGCCCGGGCCGATCCGCGCCGTAGCCGGCATCGATCCGGTCGCTGGAGGAACATGGTTGGGCGTCAATGAGAACGGGGTGTTGGCGGCTGTCACCAATCGGCCGAAATGCTCCTCTCCTTCGGGACGGGAAGAGAAGGCGCCGCGCAGCCGGGGCTTGTTAGTCCGCGAGATGTTGACTTGTTCCTCGGCCGCAGCAGCGGTCGAGTATGCTCTTCATGCGCTGCAACAAACCCCCTATGCGGGCGCCAATTTTCTGTGCGCCGACGCCAGCTGGGCTGTTGTCCTGCAAGCCGGCGAATACCTACACCTCCGGACGTTGCCGCCCGGCATTCACGTGTTGGCCAATGGGGATGTCAATGATCTCCGTGATCCGCGCCTGAAATATGCCCTGAATTGGCTGAGTCGGCGGTCCTACCATTCGGCAGCGGATTGCATACGTATACTGTGCGAGTTGTGTGCGCAGCACGAGCCGGATCATCCGCCCATGTGCTTGCATACCAGCGACCGCGGCACCGTCTCCAGCTCTCTCATCGCCCTCCATCGGGAGCAGATGGATAGTACGTACCTGCACGCCCAAGGACCGCCCTGCCAAACTCCGTATGCCGATTATTCGTATTTGCTACGTGATTGGAAACACTGATTGTTCACCGAGAACGCCTATGCTGGGCAAAAGTTTGATTCCACCCGGTCCCGAAGGGCACTTTTTGAGCGGCCATCTGCCCGAGATGCGCCGCGACCTGCTCGGCTTCTACCTGCACTGCGCCCGCCAGTACGGCGATTGCACCAGCGTGCGCTTCGGCCTCAAACGCGTTTGGTTCGTCAACCATCCGACACTCATCGAACAGGTGTTGCACAGCCGCAACTTCACCAAACACTACGCCCTGCGCATGAACCGCCTGCTCTTGGGCAACGGTTTGCTGACCAGCGAAGGCGCGTTCTGGCTGCGACAACGGCGGCTGATTCAGCCGGTCTTTCAGCGCGAACGCATCCTCTCCTACGCTCCCGACATGACGGCCTGCGCCGAGCGGCAAATCGATACCTGGCACGACGGCGAGGTGCGCGATCTGCACATGGAAATGCGAAAATTGACCCTGGCCGTCGCTACCAAAACGCTGTTCGGCGTCGATGCCGGAGACCAAGCTGCGGCGGTCGGATGCGCCCTCCGCGAGGCGATGGGCACCTTCGATCAGCGCCTCTTCCGCATCATTCCTCTGCCCGATAACGTGCCGACGCTGGGCAATTGGCGCATTCGCAAGGCCATCCGCCGGCTCGACCGCATCCTCTACGGCCTCATCAATCAACGCCGCGCCGAGGGGCAACGGAAAGACCTGCTCTCGGTCCTCTTGCACGCGCGGCACGAAAGCGACGGCAGCGGCATGACTGACCAGCAGTTGCGCGATGAGGCCATGACGCTGTTTTTGGCCGGACACGAAACGACAGCGTTGGCCCTGGCCTGGGGCGGCTATTTGTTGGCTCAACATCCCCACGTCGTCGAAAAACTGCACGCGGAGCTGCACCAGGTGCTCGGCGGCCGAACACCCACCGCCGCCGATCTGCCAAACCTTCCCTACACAGAGATGGTGATTCAGGAGGTCATGCGTCTTTATCCGCCGGCCTACGCTATCGGCCGGCAGGCCATCGGACCTTGCACGATCGGCGGTTATCCCATTCCCGCTGGCGGGACCGTCCTTATGAGCCAATGGGTGGTACATCGAGACCCACGCTATTACGACGATCCGGAGCACTTTTATCCCGAAAGATGGGCGGATGGCCTGGCCAAGCGCTTGCCGCGCTACGCCTACTTTCCCTTCGGCGGCGGCCAGCGTGTGTGCATTGGCAATACCTTTGCCCTCATGGAATTGCCCCTGGTACTGGCGACGATTGCTCAGCGCTTTCGTTTCTCGCTGCCGCCCGGCCCGCCCGTTGTACCCAAACCCTTGTTGACCCTGCAACCGAATCGCCCCATCCTGGTGAAACTGCACGCCATTTAAATGACGTATCCCCATCGAATCCGATTGCGTGGCCCGTGGGAGCGTGAACCGATGGGCGCCGGCCGTGTGCGTTTCCGCCGCCGCTTCGGTTATCCCGGACGCATCGACGCCTACGAACGAGTATGGCTGACATTCGCGGGCATCGGCGGCAAGGCCGAGGTGCGCCTTAACAATCATTTGCTGGGACACATCATCGCCGCTGCCGAGTTCGAGGTGACCCAGATGTTGCGGCTGCGCAACGAATTGGTAGTTGAAATCGAGGGCACCACCGAGCAGGGCGGCTTCGGGGGCGAAGTGGCCCTGGAGGTCCGTTGTACCGCCTTTTTGCGCGATGTACGCAGTTTTGTCGTCCCAAAAGGGGACAGCGTAGATTTACACGTGTCTGGCCAGGTCGTAGGTGCGGCCGAGCGGCCGCTGGAACTGTATCTTCTGCTCAGTCGTTCGGTTGTGGGCTATCAGGTCGTGACGGCGACGGCGGAGGGACAACCCTTCGAGTTCCTTGTACCAGACCTGCCAGCGATAAATCCGCCCATCCAGGTCGATCTGGTGAACGGGGCGGTTGTTTGGTATACCAGTGTCAGCGAAGGGACGCTGGGAAAATGGGGTGATAAGGACAAATAGACCAACATGCAAATTCAGGCGTTGACATTGTCTGTTACTGAACAAGAACTCAATGAATTGGTAGCGTCGCTGCCCCTGGGCAAAAACAATATTCAGAACCTGCGCATCCAGTTGACCTCAGACGGGATCGTCGTCTTGGGCGAATATTCAGCCCTGCTGATGAAAATGGCCTTTGAGACGTTGTGGGAAGTGAAGGGCGTCGGCAGCATTGTGGAAGCGCGGCTGGCTTCGGCAAAGATAGCAGGTTTGCCGATCGCGATGCTGCGTTCGGTGTTGTTGAAAACGCTGCGCGATTTATTGGCGCAGGAACCGAGTGTGCGCGTCGTGGACGATGCCATCCAGGTCGATCTGAGCAAACATGCCGCCATCCAGAAGCTGCGCCTGGGCATTCATCTGACGGCAGTGCAGTGCCGTCCGGGGAACCTGGTGATTGAAGCAGGACCACCGTTAGGGTGAAAAATACAGGCCGGAAGCGCAAGCAACAGGATCGTCCATCGCTTACGCTTCCGACCCGTATTTTGGGTTGTTACTTCTTATCATCGCGGCGGCCTTCTTCGCCCAGGGCGTTCTCCAACGCGCGAATGGTTTCGGCGATGCCCTCCAGGCGCGGATTGAGGCGCAGGGCGGCGCGGAAGGCTTTCAGGGCCGCCCGGTGCTTGCGCATCTGCATGTAGCACTGTCCCAGACCGGCCTGAGCGCCGAAGTGAAAAGGGTTCAATTCGAGCACCTTCTGACAGTCGGCGGCTGAGCACTCGAATTTCTTTTGGCGAAAGTAGAGGATGGCGCGCTGATTGTACGCTTCAGCAAACTCCGGAGCACGTTCGAGGAGAGCGTTGAGGCCGGCCAGCGCCTGCTCGCGATCGCGCAGCCGGACTAGGCGTTGCAATTCCTGGTTGTTGTCTGGGGCATCGGCGCGAAACCACAACGACCACAGGGTATCGGCGGCCATCTGCGCGGTTTCATGGTCGTCATCGTGCAGGCAAGCAGCGACGCCGGGACACGCATTCATGGTGCCGAGCAAGCCCAGGGCGAGCAACGCAGCCCGGCGGGCCTGGTTATCGCCGTTGGCCAAAAGACGTAGCAGAGTGCCTTCGGTGTAGCGCTCGGCGACGTGATGCTTGAAGGCCTCGATGGCCTCCTTGCGGGTCGCTTTCGATTTGGCCTGGGGACCGTTTTCCGGAATTTGCTGATAAAACTCGACGAGCAAAGAATTGCTCACGTGCGCACCTCTTGGCTGAACACCAGTCGGATCCGAAACACAGCTTTCCTCGTTCCCACCGGGAGCGGGACCGAAGAAAACCATAATGCGGATTGTATGGATTATTTGGCCGGCGGCATGGGCGGGACGACCGAGGGCGGCGCGGCCGGTGGGTTCGCAGCGGAGTTGGACGCACTGGACTTGTTTGGGGCGCCGCCTTGGTGTTTCTGCTTCCAGACAACCACATCCTTTTGTAACACTTCGACCGCTTTGACGAGTTGGGCGTCGATGCCTTTGGCCAACTGATCGGGATGGTCTTCAACGAGCACGTCCGGGGAGACGCCTTCTTTTTCCATGTTCACGCCCTTGGTCGTGTACACGCCGATCCGGGGAATGCGCAGAATGGAACCGTCAATCAGCTGCACCGAGCCGGTACCGATCACGCAGCCGCCGGTTGGTTGGCCGACCAACTTGCCCAGTCCCAAGGTGCGGAAGGCGTTGGGGAAGATTTCGGCGTCACTGTAGGAGCGATTGTTGATGAGCAGCACCAACGGTTTGTGCCATTTGCGATCGCTGGAGCGCAACACCAAACCCTCGCCGCCGTCGCGTTCCCGGAAAATAGTATGTTCGCGGCTGCCGAGATAGTTGAGGATCTTCTCGTGGGTGAAGCCGCCGCCATTGTAGCGAACGTCGAGAACAATCCCTTCTTTGTCGTAATTGTCCGAATACAGCGAGCGTAAGAAGCGATCCAGGCCGGCCTCGTCCATACTGGGGATATGGATATAGCCGAGCTTCCCCTGGCTCAATTCGGCGACGCGGCGGGCATTGTTCTCCACCCAGCGATCGTACATCAAGGGTTGGATGGTCTCGCGGCTGGCGGCGATGATCTCGACGTGCCGCCGTTCCTTGGGCGGGGCGTCGGGATGGGTCGCTACTTGCACAGACACTTCTTCGCCGACCTTGCCGTTGAGCAGTTGGCTCAGATCTTCCTTCTCGGTCACTTCCTTGCCATCGATGTTGAGGACGTATTCGCCGGGCCGAATGTTCAGGCCGCGGCGATCGGCCGGTCCGCGCTTGAGGACCTCGGCGATCTTCAGACCGCGGCCCCGATAGCTTTCGTCGAAGATCAAGCCGAGATCGGCCGTTTCTTCATCGGGAAAGCTGAGGTGGCCACCGATGCCCAGGTGCGAGGCGTTCAACTCGCCCAGCATCAGGTAAAGCAGAGCATAAAGGTCTTCTTTCATGGTGATATGCTTGACCAGCGGCCGATACTTGGCCTTGATGGCATTCCAATCGCGGCCGTGAAAGTTGGAATCGTAGAAATGCTCGGCGAGATAGCGCCAAGTCTGATCGAACATCTCCCGGTACAGATCCTCGGTGCGAATGCGCAATTTGACGCGGAAAGACAACGACGGGCCGGGACTGCCCGAAGCGCGAACCAGGTGGATAGCGCCGGCCCGATCGAGATAGTAGAGGATGTCATTGCCCAGCGAAGCCATCGCGCTGCGCGGTTTGGACCAGACGATTTGCCGCGGCCAGACGTGGCCAGTGGTCAAGCGGGTAAGCTGGCCGCCCTGGCTGGCCACCCACAAGTCGCGCTCCTTGGCATCGACGAAGGCCACCTTGCTGCCGTCGGGCGAAATGGCTGCGGTCAACGCCGGCACGGGTGCGGCCGGCTCGGCTCGCAGATGGATGTCGTCCCAATCGATGGACACGCTCGAACTGCTGCCGAACAAGCCACTCTGCTCTTTTACGTTCGCCGCCGCCGGTTTTTGCAACGGCAGCACGTAGGGATAGGGTCTGCCGCTGTCGTGCCGTTCGCTGAGGAAGGCGAGTTTCTTGCCGTCGTGGCTCCAGGTGACATCGGCGTTGTAGGTAGCGTAGCGGGTAATGTTGCGCGGCGGGTTGAGGTTTGTCGGTCCTGTGGCCGGCACAATGTACAGTTCGCTGGCAAAAGAGCCGTCGCGGCGGGCATAGACGATCCAGCGACTGTCCGGCGACCAATCATAATCGAACACATGAACGTCCGAGACAATCGCTTTGGGGTCGCTGCCGTCGGGGTTCATGGTCCACAGTTTGCCGGCGCGGAGGAAGGCGACGCGCTTGCCGTTGGGCGCGAAGCTGACGCCCAGCTCAGCTTCCGGTGTGTTGGTGATCTGCTTGACTTTGAAGCGATGGGCCTCGGTGAGCCTGGGATGCTCCGCATCATCGGCCTCAAGCAGATAGATGTCTTCTTGGCCGTTGCGGTCGGAGATAAAAAGGAGCTTCGAACTATCCGGCGACCAGGCGGCGCCGTGGTCGTTGAAAGGGCCGTCGGTCAACTGCACCACCTTGGGGTCCGGCCCGACTTTCCTGCGGAACAATTTGCCGTGGACAGCGAAGACCATGAATTTCTCGTCGGCGGACAGCGAAAATTCGGTGGCCCGGTTGGTGAAGATTTGCAGCTGTTCCGGATTGCTCTTATCGTCGGCGTTGACTTCGATGGCCAGCTTGCGCGGCTTGGCATCAGGGCGCGTGGAGACGACCCACAAATCGGCGCCACATTCGTAGACGATCCATTGCCCGTCGCGGGAGATGCGCGCCCGGCGAACGCCGTCGTCTGTGTGGAACGTGACTTGTTGCGGCTTGGCGCCGGCGTCGAGCGAGAGGCGCACAATGTTGGCCGTCGTCCCGTGCAGCTCGCTGACGTAATAGAGCGTCTGGCCGTCGGCACTCCACATAGGCGAGCCATCCTGGCCGTTGAAAGAAGTCACACGCCGATTGTTGCTGCCGTCGGCGTTGCAAATCCAAATGTCGTCGTTGGACGAACCGCGATAGCCTTTGCGATACCAGGTGCCGGGACCGCGAACGTAAGCGATACGATCGCCGGTCGGTGAAAAAACGCCTTCTTTGCCCTCCGCAGCGCTAATGCGCCGCGACATGCCCCCCTCGACCGGCACGGTGTACAACTCGTAGCTGGGCGGAAAGGCGGTGCTGCGCGTCGAAGCGTAGAGGATGTTCTTGCCGTCAGGCGACCAGCCGCACACCATCTCCGCAGCCGAGTCCACCGTCAGGCGGTTGGGTCGGCCTCCTTGCACGGGCACGGTGTAAATATCATAGCTGCCGTGGCGGTTGGAGCTGAAGGCGAGGGTGCGTCCATCGGGACTGAAAACGGGCAAGATGTCGTGGGCGGGGTGCGAGGTGACGGCCCGCGCTGTGCCGCCGATCGTCTCCACCACCCAGATGTCGCCCTTGTAGCTAAAGGCGACGAGTTTGCCGTCGGGCGAAATGTCCGGCGTGCGGGCCAGCTGAATCGGTTCCTGGGCGCCGGCTCGGTCGGCAAGAAAGATAAAAAGGAAGATTGCCGGGCAGACGTGACAAAAGCGCAGCATCGGCATGACCCTGTTAAAACGAGAGAGCTTGTTCCGCCGCGAGCCACAGGCAGCGCGGTCGTGCTGGCCTAGGACTCGCGGTGAAACCAAGTTATTCCAAGAGACCTCCTAGTTTATCTAGCTTAGCGAGCGATGCGCGAACTTGCCAAGAGGAAGAGTGGTTCGCGGAAAGGAGGGGGGAACGGACGAAAGGAATGTGCGGGAATTGCATGATCTCCCGTTGACAGATTTGGTTAATTGCGGTACGTCCTCTCATACTTCGTCTCTCCGGGTCTGCGTGTTGGCAACTCGGTGCAGGACGAGCGTGTATGGAGAGGAAGGCGAAAGGATTCGTGTCCTTTGAAGCCGCTTAACGACCAATCGCTCGCCTGGAGCTGCGGCGTGTGCTGCGAGGTGGCAGCGGATGCCGTGGTGCATGTCAGCCTGGAGTCGCTGGCCGAGCTGCGGCGCAATCCCAGCCCTTGCCCCAGTGAACCGCTGCCGGCATCCTTGCTCAAACATGCCGATGAGCAGACGGTCGTGGGTTTATGCGCGGTGTATCAGGCGATCGCCAAGGCCGGTTGGCAGACGACCTGTTTTGGCGACTGGGGCGTAGTGGCTGCACCTCGTTTTCTGGGCCGTCCGGCCATGGCGGCAGCTTTGCAGCGCTTCGCCGCTGAAGGCGCCTGGGGCGTCTCACCGCATTTGATCCCGCATCGTTCCCTCCACTCCGTTTCCGGTACTATCAGTCAAGCGCTCAAGATCCACGGGCCGAATTTCGGCGTCGGCGGAGGACCGGGAGGAACCAGGGAGGCGCTGTTGGCCGCCACGGCTTTGCTAGAAGGGAAAAAGTTGCCGGGCGTATGGGTGGTGCTGACTTGCCTAAACCCGGAAGCGCCCCCGGAGGAGACCGGGCGGATGCCGCCCGGTACCCAAGCCGTCGGGCTGGCCCTGGCCTTGACCCCGATCCCCTCCCCCCTTCCCCAGCACCGGGAGGAGAGAGAGGAACATCAACGCTTGCACCTTGTTGACGGCGTTCCGGATGCGGCCATACTAGCCTACCTAGAAAAGGAGCTAAGGGGCTGTCCAAGCCGCCCCTGTAAGGGAACGGATCTGGGCAAGGCTTCCTTTCCAGTCGCCGACCAGATAGCCGCGGAGAGAGCCACGTGAACCCCGACAACGCCGTTTGGATAACAGGTGTGGGCACGGCGACGCCGCTGGGCCACACCTACGCTGCCTTCGCCGACCACCTGTTGGCCGGCCGATCCAGCGTCGAGCGCGTCCGGGGCTTCGATGTCTCTGAGCATCCTTGTCAGATCGCCAGCCAACTGCACGAGGTGCCCTGTCCGTGCGGCATTAGTCCTGAAGAATTCGGCCGGCTGCACCGCTTGGAGCTGTTGATGCGCTGGTGTTGCACAGCGGCGCTACGCGACGCCGACTGGTGGGAACGGCGGAGTGAGGTCCGCATCGGCGTGGTCCTCGGCGTCGGCGCCGAGTGGTTGGAATTGTGGGAGTCCGACGGCTTAGCCGGCGGCCGGCGTGTCTACCAACTGGAGCAGGACGGCGAATCGATGATCGCGCGGACCTGCCGCGTCCTCGGTTTGAGTGGACCGGCCGTAAGCGTCTCCGCTGCCTGCGCCAGCGGCAACGTCGCCCTCTCGCAGGCGCGGCACTGGTTGCAACTGGGCTGGGTGGACGTGTGCCTAGCCGGCGCCTGTGACATGGCCGTCACGCCGATGGCCCTGGCTGGCTTTGGCAATTTGCGCGCCTTGTCGCGCCGCAATGACGAGCCGCAAGCCGCCTCACGGCCATTCGATCGCCAGCGCGACGGTTTCGTCATGGGTGACGGAGGGGCGGTCTTTGTGCTCGAACCCGCCACCCAGGCGCGCCGCCGCCGTGCCCGCGTCTACGCCGAAGTCGCTGGCTACGGGGCCCGAAGCGACGCGTTTAACATGGTCATTCCCAGCCCCGATCCCGGGCCGGCCATCGCCGCCGTCCGGGAAGCCTTGCACGATGCGGGCTGCAATCCGGAGGACGTCGATTACATCAATGCCCACGCCACCAGCACGCCCGTCGGCGACATCGCCGAGGCACGTGTGCTCACCGCTGTTTTCGGCGATCACATTCATCACGTCCCCATTAGCTCGACCAAAAGCATGACCGGCCATCTACTCACCGCGGCCGCAGCCGTCGAAGCATTGGCCTGTCTGGCGGCGATGGAACGCAGCGCTCTGCCGCCGACCATCAACCTGCACGATCCCGATCCGGAATGTGATCTTTGCCATGTCGCCAATGAGGCACGGCCAGCGAAAGTCCGTGTCGCCGTCTCCAATTCATTCGGCTTCGGCGGCAGCAATACCTGTCTGGTGCTCAAAGCCGTTTGATGAAGCCAGCCAGTCGTCCGTGCCATGACCATAAAGGGAACAAGGCACTCTGCCCCTCCTTTGCGGTCGCAGCGCGGATAAAATTAAGAGATTATGCGCATCATTGATTTACCCGATCTCGCCGCGACACAAGCGTTCGGGCGCTGGCTGGGGCAGCGGCTCTGGCCGGGTGCGGTTGTCGCCCTCATCGGCCCATTGGGGGCAGGGAAAACGCAGCTGGTACGGGCTATTGCCGAAGGACTTGGCCTCGCCGACAGCCGCATCGTCACCAGTCCAACCTTCGTGCTAATGCAAGAATATCCAGCACGGCTGCCGATCTATCATTTCGACGCCTATCGCTTGCACCGGGAAGCCGAGTTCGCTGATTTGGGAGTATACGAGTATTTCCAGGGCGGTGGGGTCTGCTTGATCGAATGGGCCGATCGTGTGAGAGGCTGTTTGCCAGCTGAACATCTATGTATTATGTTGGAAACGACAGGGGAAACCTCGCGCCGCGCCCTTATCGAAGCGAAGGGAGAAGACTATGCGAAGTTGATCGCGGCGATGGGGGGAATTCCGCGGTTTTTCGTTTAGCCGCGAGCCGTAGGCGAGCGCTGTCGCGCTCGCCTACGGCTCGCGGCTAAACGAAAAACCCTATGGCCTCCCCAGGGGCGAGAACAGGCCGCTGACCCTCACGTTCATAAATTCACTTCGATACCGTTAAGCACGTTTTGGGCCAACTCGACCATCGTGGTACGGCGATTCATGGCGCCGCGTTGGAGGCGACGGAACGCTTCCGCTTCCGTCCACCGGTAGCGCTTCATCAAAACGCCTTTGGCGCGCTCGATGATCTTACGATTTTGCAGCGCCTGCCGTAAGGAGGCGTTTTCTTTGCTCAGTTCGCGCAGCTCCGCAAACTGGGCGCGGGCGACCATAATGGCCGGACCAAGCTGATGCTCCTCGATCGGCTTGACCAGATAGGCCAAAACGTGTTCTTCCAGGGCGCGGCGAACCAAATCTTGATCGCGGTCGCCGGTGATGGCCACGGCGGCGACAACGCGCTCCTGATAGATCTGCCGCAAGGCATCCAAACCATTCAGGCGCGGCAGGTGGATATCGAAGACGACCACGTCCGGCTCCAACTCCAGCACCGTGCGGACCATGTCCGTACCTGTGGCGGCCTCGCCGACGACCTGATGGCCGAGCTTCTTTTCCAGGGTGTCCTTCAAAAACAGGCGTACCGTGGCGTCGTCCTCGACGACCACAATTTTTAAAGGCCCCAACGTGGACGCCGATGGTTGCATGACGCCAACCTCCTCCACATCTCCGTCCTTTTCACCTCGCTGCACCGCCTTGTCAGTTGTTTTCGTCCGTCGTATTGAGGAAGACAGCAACTGCAATGCCAGTCCGCGATCAAAACTGGGAAAAGTACACGACTTTCATTTAGATTAACAGATAATTATACCTGGCAACTATACCTGTTGCCAGTACAATTTTTCAGTTCGGGGTCGGTCCCGACGGCAACGTCAACACCACGTGAAAGCCGCCCTCTGCGGCCTCACCCGCGGTAACACGGCCTCCTTGTAGTTCCAGGACCCGCTGTGCCAAAGCCAAGCCTAAGCCGAAACGCGCGTTCCGCGTGGTGCTGAACGGCGCTGTTAGCCAGCTCAGTTGCTCGGCAGTAGCGGCCGGGCCGTCGTGCGTGAAACACCATTCGATCGGCCCTTGAGACAGCTGTTTAGACACACGCATCAGGACTTTGCTCCGCGCCGTCTGGCACAAAGACATCAGCAACATTGTCCCTACCTGCCCTAATTTGCTAGCATCGCCCCAGACCCTTAATGGCTGCGGCGCCTCGCAGATAATCTGAAGGCCCGGATGACGCAACGAAAACGAGGCCGCAATGCCGGCGGCCAACTCACTCAACTCCACCCAATCTAAATTCAACTGGAGAGGACAAACCAAATCATGCGTGGCGTCCAGTTCATTTTTGCACATCTCCGCCCGACCGCGAAGGTCGGTGAGGATAGTACGTTCCAGCGATTGACCGCGTGGCAGCCGTTCCTGGAGAATGGCCACCGCCGAATACACCGATTGCAAGAGGTCGCCGACTTCATGGCGCAAAGTGCGGACAACCATCTCAACAAAGTGAGTAGAGGACATTTGTTCGCCGTCAACATTGGTCCCCATGACGCTTCCGTTCCTCTCGCCCCTTCAGAATAGTCAGCATAAACTGGAAGACGCGTTCCAGTCGACCGGCAACCGATTGCTCATTGCTTCTCGAAAACTCTATCCAGAAAGAGCCGATTCAGGTAGATCTCACGCATCTACTTTCGGAAAGGAGTTTCGCCGCCCAATGAGGGGTAGAAGAGCAAAAAGTGTGCCTCAATTGCTCTTTTTTTCAAAACTTCCTGACTTGACAGACTTTGACGCCCCCGATAACCTCGCTCCAATCGGATGATGCCACAGGGGCCGCGACTCTCAGAGAGCGGTTGCGAAGAACGGGGGAGTTTCTGCCTATGCAGCTGGTAGCGCCGGACATTCTGGAGGAAGCTCGGCTGCTTTCGCCGCTTTGGAGCAGTGCGGGATTGGTCGTGGGCTTTTGGTTATGGTCGCTGGGCGGCCGAACACATCGCTTCTGGTTGGCCATGAGCGTGACCCTGACGGCGGGGTTGCTGGGGCTGACCCTGGGTAAAGATTACGGGATGCAGCCGTTGGTGGCGGGGTTGTTGCTGGCTGTATCGGCGGGAGCGCTGGCCTTGTCGCTAGTGCGCATCCTCCTCTTTGCCGCCGGCGGATTGGCCGCCCTGGGACTGATACATACCCTCGCTCCTGCCTGGGACGAACCGATCGCCGTCTTTCTCGTCGGCGGATTGGCCGGCGTTTTCCTCTACCGCTTCTGGATCATCACGTTCTCCAGCCTGATCGGCGCTTTGGTGCTGATCTACAGCGCCTTGGCTTTATTGGATCGGCTTCATATGGTGGATAGTGTGGCCTGGACGCAGAAGAACAGCCCGCTGTTGAACTGGGGCTGCGGATCGTTGATCGTCCTGGGCGTACTGGTCCAGTTTCTGGGGGAGCGGCGGCGCCAGCGGCAAACGGAGCCAGCCGCCGAACCGGAACCCGCACCGGTGGTGCTTACGCCGCCATCGCCGCCGCCGCCGCCCGCCAAACCCACGCCCAAAGGATTATGGGCCTGGGGCGAAAAATGGTTTCACCGCCGCGCCGGATAAAGAAAGAACAAACATCATGCGAGTGCGTCTGCTTCGCGGTTTCGCTGCTATTCTTCTGGCCTTGTCGCTGGCGCTGCCATTTGCAGCGGGGCAAAGCGATACGACTATCGAGCGCGGAGTCAAAATCGATCCGACAGCAGAAAGCGAGAAAAGCAGTTCCGGACCTTCTGCTCTGCCCCATGTCGCTATGGTGATTTACACCATGCTGGTCCTGACGATTGTGTTTATGCCCAGCCGCAAGGCTTGAACGCCGAGGAGGAACCTCTTTACATGTCGGTTGCCGACTTACCTGATCTGCTCTCCCTCAGCCGCCGCATCATCAACGGCGGCGAGTTGACCCGCGAGGAAGCTCGCCAGCTTTTCGCTTTGGAAGGCGAGGCGTTGTACGATCTGTTTTACGCTGCTCACAAGGTCCGCCGTCATTTTCACGGCAATCGCGTGACCTTTTGCAGCATCCTGCCGACCAAGTTCGGCAATTGCAGCGAGGATTGCAAGTTCTGCGCTCAGAGCGCCCATTATGACACGGGCATAACGCCCCATCCGATGATGGACGGCCCCGAAGTGGCCCAAGCCTGCGCCGATGCCCGCGCGCGCGGCGCTAGCGCTTTTGGCATCGTCAACAGCGGCCGCGGCCCCACCAAACGTGAATGGCCGAAAATCATGGAAGCGGTCAGGGCCATGAAAGAAGTGGACGGCATCTGCCACTGCGCCACGCTGGGCACGCTCACCGAGGAGCAGGCGCGCGATCTCAAGGCCGCCGGTGTCCGTCGCATCAATCATAACCTCGAAACCTCACGCGAGTTTTATCCGCACATCGTTAGCACACACACCTGGCAGGAACGTGTAGACACAGTACGGCTGGCCCAGCGAGTCGGCCTGGAGACCTGTTGCGGGTGCATTTTTGGCATGGGCGAAACCATCGACGACTGGGTCAGCTTGGCCTTCAGTTTGAAGGAGCTGAACCCCAACGTCGTGCCGCTCAATTTTCTGTTCCCGATTCCCGGCACCCCGTTGGAAAAGGCCCCACGGCTGCGGCCGATGGAGATTTTGAAAATCATTGCCGTCATGCGGTTGATCCTGCCGCGCCAGGACCTGAAAGTGGCCGGCGGACGCGAGAAGAACTTACGCGATCTGCAAAGTTGGATTTTCTACGTCGGCGCCACCAGCAGCCTGATCGGCAATTACCTGGCTACCCTTGGCCGGCCCAACGAGGAAGATTTGCAGATGATCGAAGATCTGGAGCTGACTTGGCACGACGACCGTGTCGGCGACGCCGACCCCGCCATCGCCCCGCCGCCGATGACAACCTGGCAACTCCCTGTGTTGTCTTAACCTGGCCAACCTGCCGCGCCCGCGAGAGATGCTTTTGCTGGCGCGGCGGGCTGGTGATTTGAACCCCATGTATGTTTGCCTGGATAGATGACGACCTGGAGGAGCGTCGGCGGCGCGGGTTGTACCGTGTGCGGCGACGCTTGCAGTCGGGGCAGGCGGTGCATATTCGTCTGGGCGGTCGAGAACTGATTAACTTTTCCTCCAACGATTATCTCGCCTTGGCAGGGGATGCGCGTTTGGCGCGCGCGGCTGCGGCCGCCGCGCGGCGTTACGGTTGCGGGGCCGGAGCGTCGCCGTTGGTGTCCGGCTATTCGCCGCCGCTACGCGCTCTCGAACGTGCCCTCGCCGCTTGGGAGGGGACAGAAGCGGCGCTTGTTTTCAGCAGCGGCTACGCTGCCAATCTGGCGCTCATCCGCTCGCTGGCAGGGCCAGGGGACGCCGTGTTCAGCGACGCTCTTAATCACGCCAGCTTGATCGATGGCTGCCGTCTGTCTCGTGCCGCCGTCTACGTTTATCGCCATAACGACGCCGATCACCTTGCCGATTTGCTGCGCAAGCAGGGCCGCAGCGCCCGCCGCCGCCTGATTGTCAGCGATACGGTCTTTAGCATGGACGGCGACATCGCTCCCCTTGGCCAATTGGTGGAGTTAGCGGAGTGTTTTGATTGCTTGTTAGTCATTGATGAAGCGCATGCCACCGGCGTGCTGGGCGAGCATGGTCGCGGCGTTACCGAGTCGCTGAGGCCCGGTCCCTGGTCGCCCGAACGTGTCTTCAAAGTAGGCACGTTGAGTAAAGCGCTCGGCACTCAAGGCGGATTCGTGTGCGGCCCGCGACGCCTCATCGCTTGGTTAATCAATCAGGCGCGGCCCTATATCTTTTCGACGGCGTTGGCCCCGCCGACCGCCGCGGCAGCGCGGCGCGCTGTGGCGGTGGTGCAGCAGGAGCCGGAACGCCGCCGTCGCATTCTCGCCTTGGCCGAACAACTGCGCCGTGAACTGCGAGAGATAGGCGGCAACATCGGCGATTCCTGTTGTCAGATTGTGCCGCTGATCGTGGGAGAAGCACAGCAAGCCGTGAGGCTGTCACGCCGCCTGGAAGAACAGGGCTTGCTGGTTCCGGCAATCCGTCCGCCCTCGGTGCCCGAAGGAAGCGCCCGCTTGCGTTTCAGCGTCACCGCTGCGCACACAGAGACAGATGTGAAGCGCGTCGTCGAAGTGCTGCGCGGGAAAATCCCAATGCGATCGATCGTGTAAATAAAAGAAATAAGGGGAACATACACAGTACGGGTCGATGGGACACCGGTTCGGAGTATCTGCGCCGGGCCAGTCCAGCGCGGACGCTCCGAACCGGGGGCCCATTTCTTCCGCGCGGAGTATAACTCGCTCTGGTTGTTCATTTTATGATTGGCAAGGTCTCATTTTGCTCTTGAGATTTTTCGCCAACAATGCTAAGCTTTTTCATCAGGAACATGTGGGACTATTTGCGCGCGAGAAGCAACCATGAACGAACGCCCGCGCATCGCTGTGTTGGTGGAATCGACGCGCGGCTACGGCCGAGGGCTGCTGGCCGGCATCTCCTCGTACGTGCGGCAACACGAATCGTGGACTATTTACTGGCAGGAGCGCAGTTTGCGCGATCCACCGCCGCGTTGGCTGCGCGGCTGGGACGGCGACGGCGTCCTCGCCCGCATTGCCACGCCGCAGCTGGCCCGCGCCCTCCGCGCTCTCCGTCTGCCTGTCGTAGATCTATATGGTTGGTTGCCCAAGGGCGATTGGCCGTGCGTGCGTACCAACAACAGAGAGGTGGCGCGGCTGGCGGCAGACCATCTGCTGGAACGCGGTTTTCGGCACATCGCCTATTGCGGTTTCAAAGGCGTCAACTATTCCGAGGAACGCCTGCCGTTGTTCCGCCAATGTATCAATGATGCGGGCCTGCCCTGTCACGTCTATCAGTATCTCCGCTTCCCGCCGTCTGCTGATCTGGCCGTCCGCGAGCAACAAGGCGTGCTTTACCGGAGCGACTTGGCTTGCTGGTTGGCCGGCCTGCCCAAGCCCGTCGGCATTCTGGCCTGTAACGACATTTGCGGCCAACAAGTCCTCAGCGCCTGCCGCGAGTTGGGTTTGCTCGTACCCGACCAGGTCGCCGTTCTCGGCATCGATAACGATGATGTTTTGTGCAACCTGTCTGATCCACCGCTGTCCAGCGTCGATCTAAACAGCACGCAGATTGGGTTCGAGGGAGCGATGTTGTTGGCCCGAATGCTGCGCGGCCGAAGTACGCCTCGCCGTACCATCCTTGTGGAACCGCGCGGCGTCGTCTCGCGCCGCTCTACCGATGTCCTGGCCATCGAAGATACGGAGATCGCCGAAGCCGTGCGGCTGATCCGCACCCGTGCCTGCGACGGTCTGACCGTTGCCGAGCTACTGAGGTCTTGTTCGTTGTCGGCCAGCTCTCTCGAACGCCGCTTCATGCAGTTTTTGGGACGTTCTCCCAAGGCGGAAATCATCCGTATCCGTCTACAGCGCGTTGTTGAACTGCTGGCCGAACCCGATCTGTCTTTAGCTGCCATCGCCGCCCGCAGCGGCTTCAAGCACCCCGAATATTTGAGCGCGGTCTTCAAAAAGAAATTCGGCATGTCACCCGGACAATATCGCCGCCGCCTCCTTCGTGCCCGTGTTCGTCTCCAACTCGCCTGAGGCGAAGCCACATAACTTGTGCAATCGTTACTCTCGATGCTCTAGGGGGCGATTTCGCGCAGAAACAATAAAGTTTCCTCTGCCCCTGTTTCAGCTGCACAGCGTAGAATTGAGACGGGAATAAACCAGAGGAGGCCAAATCATGAATCGGCGACAGGTCTTGTTGCTGTTAGCGGGGGCCTTAATACTGGGCGTGCTGCCCAGTTGCAACTGTAGGAACAACGCGCGTGTCCGCTATGTTGGCCCGCCTCCAGGGATTGGCCCATGCGATCGCTGCGCTACCAGCGGCCCGCTGCCGCCGCGTTACGTTCCCGGCGCCGGGTCTGTGCCTGCCGTCCCCGCGCCTGCCGGAGTGGCTGTGCCTGCGCCGGCAGGGGCCGCTGTGCCTGCGCCGGCAGGGGCCGCTGTGCCTGCGCCGAGCGCGGCGCCTTTTGTGCCGGGCGCAGCAGCGCCGCCAGGTGGGACACCGCCTTCGCCGTCGCCCGAAGTCCAACAGAACAACTACATTGCTCCAGGCACGTCGTCGCCGTCCTCGCCGCCTGCCGCTGCCCCTCGCGCCTATCTCCAGCAGCCGGAACCGACAACGCCGGCCCCGGAAGAACGTACCTACCCGCCGCAAACCCGGGAACCGCCGCCGGCACGCGACGACAGTGCCGCCAGCCCTTCCATGCCGGTGGACATTCCGCAGTTCGCTGCGGTCAAAACCAACATCGCCAGTGGACAGGAGCCGTTCGCCGGCGGCATCGCCTGGCTGAAGTCCCACGGCTATCGCACCGTCCTGCACATCCGCTCGCCTACAGAAGACGATAGCGCCGCCCGCAAGCAGTTCGAGCAGAGCGGCTTGCGATACCTGAGCCTGGAAGTTTCGCCGCAGACACTATCGCAGCAGATCGTCGAGCAATTCAATCGCCTGGTTGCCGACGCCAACAATCTGCCGCTGTTTGTGTACGATAAGGATGGCTCTCTTGCCGGCGCTCTGTGGTATTTGCACTTCCGCCTGGTGGACCGAGCCACGGAGGAAAAGGCGCGCGAGGAAGCTGAACGTCTCGGCTTCAAACAGGATCGTAGCGACGCCCATCTTCAGATGTGGCTCGCTGTAGAGAAGTTGTTGAAGGACCTCAAACCGTCGTTTGGCCGTGAGCCGTAGAGGCGGCGTTGTCGTGCTTGCTCCCGACCTCCCAGCCAAACAAAGGGCCCTCAAAGGGACGACTTTATCATGGACGAACGGCAACCGTTTCTGGCCGCGTTAGGACCGAGCACGCCGTTGACGCCGCCGTTGTATCCCTCAGCAGTCTACGCCCTGCCGGACCTCGACGCGCTCGATCGCATCCTCGATGCCAAGGAAGCAGGTTTCATTTATGCCCGCGATGCTCACCCCAACGCCAAACGGCTGGCGATGCGGTTAGCGGAAGTAGAAGGCGCACGCTGGGCCATCATGACCAGCTCCGGCATGGCCGCCATCAGCGCTCTTGTTTTGGCGAGCGTGGGACAGGGACAGTGTATTGTCGCCAGCCACCGTCTCTACGGCCGCACTACCCAACTCTTTCAGCAAGAACTGCCACGCCTCGGCGTACAGACAACTTTTGTGGATATTAGCGATCTAGATAAAGTAAAAGAGGCCCTGCAAACTTCGGCGCACCTGTTGTTCGTGGAAACGATGTCCAATCCGCTGTTGCGCATCGCCGATCTGCCTGCCTTGGCGCAACTGGCCCATGAGGCCGGCTGTTTCTTCGCGGTCGATAACACTTTCGCTACGCCGGTATTGGTCCGCCCGCTGGAATGGGGCGCCGATTTCGTCGTGGAGAGTGTGACCAAGCTGATCGGCGGCCATAGCGATGTGACGCTCGGTCTGGTAGGCGGCAACAACGACATGCAGGCGGAATTGAGCCAAGTCAGCAGTATTTGGGGGTTTTCCTCCAGTCCATTCGATTGTTGGCTGGCGGAGCGCGGCCTGGACACGTTGCCGTTGCGTGTGAAGACGGCTTGCGCCAATGCCGCCGCCCTCGCCGATTGGTTGTCGCATCATCCTGCTGTCACGCGAGTTATCTATCCGGGACGTCCGGACCATCCCGATCACGAGCTGGCTGGGCGCGTGCTGCACGGCGGTTTTGGCAATATGCTCTGTTTCGACTTGGCCGGCGGACGCGCGGCGGTCAATCGTTTCCTGCACCAGGCGCCTGGTATTCCTTTCAGTCCCTCGCTCGGCCACACCACGACGACGTGCAGCCATCCCGCCACGACCTCACACCGCTACGTCGCCCCAGACGAAAAGGAGCGCCAAGGCATCACCGACGGCCTGGTGCGCTTATCGGTTGGCATCGAAGATCTATCGCAGATCCAAGGCGAACTGGCCAAGGGCTTGGCTTAGACCATTTCTTGCCTCAGACTATAGTCTGCCGATACCACGACCATTCTTTGTTACCTTTACCCGATGTTTGGTGAAGAACTGCGCAAAGCGAGGGAGAAGGCAGGCTTGACGCAAGAGCAGCTTGCGTTTCGAGCAGGTGTCCACCGCACCTATATTAGCCTACTGGAGAGAGACTTAAAGTCGCCGACTCTCAACATGCTCTTTCGCTTGTGTAAGGCGCTGGCAATACCCGCTGGCAAGCTCGTCGCCAGGATCGAAAAGAGGATGAATGAAAATCGTGGAAACGATTGATATAATTTCGCGCGGAGACTTTCCCTCCTCGCTGGATTGGCGAAGAGCTTGCCGGCACGTCAAAACCGCCGTAAAAGTTACTGATTGGCCGCATGGTTCAGGCAAATTCACCATTTATCCGCAGAGTGGGAAGAAGC
>JAJPIY010000240.1 GCA_021324515.1 Planctomycetota bacterium | reverse complement strand
CACCGAGGACGGGTTTGTACAATGGTGGATAGGTCGCCCTCTGCTGTTGGGAGGAACCATCGTGCCGAGCCAATCGATGCACCGCCGCGCTTCGCGTTATTTCCAGGAGCTGCAAGATCGTATTGTCGCCGCGCTGGAAGAGCTTGACGGTGGGGCGCGTTTCCAAGAGGATTCCTGGCGGCGTCCGGGCGGCGGCGGTGGGCGGACGCGCGTCATTAGCGAGGGCGCCGTCTTCGAGAAAGGCGGCGTCAACTTCTCCGATGTGCATGGGCAACTGTCCGAAGAGTTCGCGCCGCAGGTGCCCGGTGAAGGCCGCGAATTCACCGCCTGCGGCCTCTCCCTGGTACTGCATCCCCGCAGTCCGATGGTACCGACCGTCCACGCCAATTTCCGCTATCTCAGCAAGGGCGAGCGCCAATGGTTCGGCGGCGGTGCCGACCTGACCCCTTATTATCCCTACCGCGAGGACGTCATCCACTTTCACAAGGTCTGGCAGCGCGTCTGCGCTAAACACGAGCCGTTGGTGAATTATGCTCAGATGAAGAAATGGTGTGATGAGTATTTCTTCCTGCCGCACCGCGGCGAGGCCCGCGGCGTCGGTGGCATCTTCTTCGATTACCTCGAAGGCGACCTCAAGGCCCTGTTCCAATTTGTACGCGATTGCGGCGACCATTTTCTGGAGGCATATCTGCCCATCGTCCAGCGACGCAAAAACGAACCGTATACGGAGCAGCAACGGGCCTTTCAAGAATACCGCCGGGGAAGATACGTCGAATTCAATCTGCTCTACGACCGCGGTACCATCTTCGGTCTGAAAACGGCCGGACGCACCGAATCGATCCTGATGTCGCTGCCGCCGCGCGTCCGCTGGGAATACGACTACCACCCCGAACCCGGATCGCGCGAGGCCGAGTTGTACGAGATCTATCTGAAACCGCGCGATTGGGCAAACGAGTCGCCGTGAGGTGCCTTCTTGAAAAAGGACGATTCGGGGCCAAACGCTCCGCGGGTGCCAAGGGCTTGTCAGCATGACGACGGCCGTTTACGATAAGCACCGTTATGGGGCATAGTTACAAAGAAGACCACGGGGACGCCATGAAATACGCCGCCATCATCGAGTACAGTGCCGACAAAGCGAAAATTCACTCGATTCGGCCAAGCCACCGACAATATCTGGCTGCGCTGCGCGAGCGCGGCCAGCTTGCCATCTCTGGACCGTTCACCGACGACAGTGGTGCGCTTATCGTCTACGAGGCCGCCTCCGCTGAGGAGGCTGAGAAGCTGTTACAAGGCGATCCTTTCCATCAGAACGGCATTTTCCTCAAGTATGTGCTGAGACCGTGGGACCCAGTGATCGCCAACCGCGAGCTGTTTCCGGCATGATCGCGGAGGTATATCGCCAGAGAAGCCCATCGCTCGCGAATTGGCCCTCCCTCTTTCGGCAAGCCCCCTTGGTTTCTTAGTCTGCTGGTCCTTACTTCCCATCCTAGTCCTCCACAAGGGGGAGGGAGTCTTGACTGGCAGCTCTTACCCCTCCGGCTCATTCGTTGTAAGACATTATTACATGGCGCGAGCAGTAAAATTTGCACAATCGGTCGTGGTGGAAGAAGAACACGGACGCGGACAAGAAATCTCAAGCTCTGTTCCACCAATAACTTATGGCGAGATAGGTCCTTCCTTGACCATCTCTGGCACGATACTTGCTCTTCCTTCTTATCGTTGAAATCAAACATCCCCTCGGGCTGTTTCCCGCGGCCCATTGGCACACCGACGACCCATATCTTTTTGGCACTTTCTTGCGAGCCGGTGGCTTTCGCCACCGGCTTCTGGTCTTTTTAGGGGGACAGTCCTTGCGTCTCTTTCGCCGGACTCAACCTGACGCGCACAAACTTGGGGCGATACACTTTGGCCTCACGGAACAGCCGAGCGAAGTCCCAAGTATTGACGCAATAGCTGACCAGCAATTCGTCGGGACAAGCCGCCCACACATGGGCCTTAGCTGCATAAGAAAACAAACCTTTGTCCTTGGTCATTTCCGGGCAGCGGTACAGAAGCAGCGGCGCGGACCACGGTCCTTCCGGGGCAGCGGCGAAACGCGCCAAGATGCGATCGCTCAGGCCATTCTCGGTATATACAACCACATAACCTTTGCGGCCAGGCATCTTGCTGACAGAAAACTCGCTAGCCAATCCGTCTGCCTGTGAGACCACGTCTGCTGCTTGATCGCTCCATCCCTGGGCCGTACGAAAGCGCCAGGCCGTGAAATCGTCCAGCTTCTTGGTCGGCACGCGCGCCACAGTCAGCCGGCGCACACCGATCTGCTTGCCGCGCTCTTCCCAACCGTAGATGTACAGGTAGTCGTCTACTTCCAACACGGCCGAACCCCACGAGCGTGAGCGGCCCTTCTCGAAGGAAGCGAACGGCAGCTTGTGCTGCCGGGGACGCCATGTTTTCGGCTCCTTGTCGGGATTTTCGATCACGGCCAGCCATTGACCGACTTGCCGAAAACCGAAGACGCCGGGATCACCTGTCTTGTCGATCTGGGCCAGGAAGATAAAGAGTCGACCGCCCGTACAGATAGCAGCTTGTGGCCAAAACCAACCTCTGCCGTCGGCGGGAACGAAAAACGCTGCGGCTTTGCCGTCTCTGCTCCGTCCGGCGGCGAAGTTGATAGCTGCTTCCTTACCGTGACCGTTCTGAAGCCCAATTGTGTTGTTCACCATGATGGCCCCGTCGCGCCGGCCGTCTCGGACTTCACCTAGCAGCGTGTCGCCGAACAGCCAAAGCACGCGCCGCGCGGGGAGGACGGCGGAATACACGCCATCGCCGCCGATCCAGCCCTTGTTGCCGGCGAACTTCGCCTCCCACTCCGGGGCCGGCTCGGCCTTGAGGACGGTCGGAACGTCCGGCGGCAGTCCACTCCCCCGCCCGCTCTCGATCAGCCCCCAAAAAAGCAACCCTATTGCCGCTACGCTTTCGATTCGGCGAAAGGCGCTTTTTCCCATCTCTTATTTCTCCTTCCCAGATGAATAGGGGCCTCAGAGCTGTCGGCTGCGCTTCAGGGGCCGTTGTTGCCATCGCGCTCTATGGTCACGGCTCAGGGGGATAGAAGCCCTTGCCCTCTGCCGCCAGCTTGCGCATCTGCTCGGTCGGATGGAAACGCGCTCCGAGGCGCTCGTAGGGCCTTAGTTTTTCCAGCACGTTGGCCAGCCCCAGCGAGTCGGCCCAGCGCAGGATGCCGCCGCGGAACGCGGGGAAGCCGATGCCCAAAATCAACCCCATGTCCACATCGCCCGGCTCGCGCACGATGCCTTCGCTCAGCACTCGGCTCGCTTCCGTCACCATCGGTAAAAAGAGACGATCTGTTATCTCTTCATTGCTAATCTGCCGTTGCTCGGTGCGGCATTTCGCCAGGATCGGCTCGAGCGCCGGGTCATCGACACCGCGTGACCCTTTGGCGTAGCTGTAGAACCCGGCCCCGTATTCCTGGCCCAAACGGCCGGCGGCGACCAATTCGGCGAGGATGCGGGTTGGTGCGGCCCGGTCGGCGAAGGCGGTGTTGATGACGTTGCCGGCGTGCAGCGACGTGTCCAGGCCGACGAGATCATAGAGGGTGATCGGCCCCATCGGCATGCCGAATGCCGTCGCCGCTTTGTCGATGGCGCGCGGGTTGGCCCCCTCTTGCAGCAGCACCAGCGATTCGTTCAAGTAGGGAAACAGAATACGGTTGACGAGGAAGCCGGGACAATCGCGGACCACAATCGGCGTTTTGCCGATGCGTTTGGCCAGGGCAACAAGCGTGGCCACGGTTTCGTCACTGGTTTGGTCGCCGCGGACCACTTCAACAAGCTGCATGCGATCAACCGGATTGAAAAAATGCATACCCGCGAAGTTTTCGGGCCGCTTAACCGCTTGGGCCATGCGCGTGATCGAGATGGCCGACGTGTTCGAGGCGAGGATAGCATCGGGGCCTAGCACGTTGTGTAATTGACGATAAACATGGACCTTCATTTCCTCGTTCTCGGTGATGGCTTCGATAACAACATCGCGATCGGCCAAGGCGTTGAGCGTCATGCTCGTGCTCAGACGCGCCAGCGCGCCAGCCGCTTCCTCGGACGACATACGGCCGGCAGCAACGCGCCCTTGTAGGCCCTTGATGATGTTATTGACCCCCTTCTCCAATGCAGCTGGCACCTTGTCGAGCATCACGGTGGGAATACCGCGACGGACGTGCGCCAGGGCAATACCAGAACCCATCATGCCGGCGCCAAGGACGCCGACTTGCTGCACGGTCTTGGGTTGCACAGCGACATTGCCGACGCCAGGATCTTTCTGCAAGCGCTGTGTCATGAAAAATACAGCGATCAAGTTGCGCGAAATCGGACTGCCCACCAGCCGCACGAATTGCTCAGTCTCCTTCTTGATCCCTTCTTCCAACGGCAAATTGCAGCCCTGGGCGATGGCTTCCAGCGCCGCCAGCGGCGCAGGATACTGTCCGCGGGTCTTGGCCAAGATCTGAGCACGGGCGACAGCGAAAGTGAACGACAGCTGCTCTTCGCTTAATCCGACAGGCTGCTGTTTGCGTTTGCGAAGCGTTTTCCATTCGTCGGCTCGGCGTGAGGCAGGGCCTACTTCTTCCAGCAAACGCCGCGCTTCGTCGTACAGGCGTTCCGAAGGCACGGCGTCGAAAACCAGGCCGATTTGCCGGGCGCGTTCGGCCTTGACGGCTTCGCCTGTGCAGATCATCTCGGCGGCCAACGACGGCCCAAGGAGGCGCGTCAGCCGCTGCGTTCCCCCCCATCCGGGGATGAGGCCTATCTTGGTCTCCGGCAGCCCTAGCTCGGTTTTCGGATGGGTGCTGGCCAGGCGATAATCCAGGCCCAGGGCCAGCTCCAGCCCGCCGCCCATGCAGGCGCCCTCGATGGCGGCGACGGTGGGATACGGCAGGGCTTCGAAAGCGGCAATGAGATCGAGGCCGCGTTGGACCAGCTGGCGAGCCGCCTCCGGATCTTGCGGCGCGCGGCTTAATTCGCGCAGATCAGCGCCGGCAATGAACATGCCCGGCTTGCCGCTGCGGAAGATCAAACCACGCAAGTCGCTGTGTTGTCGAAGCCGCACCACCATCGCTTCCAACTCCGCGAGCACGGCTTGACCAAGCGTGTTGGCGCGGCTGCCGGGTTGATCGATGGTCACAAGCGCGATGTTGCCGTCGAGAAGTTCCAACCCAAGAGCGGGTTGCACAGATTGACTCATGGTCGCTCCCTTTCGTGCAGAGAGGGAAGATTGCCGGAGTTGAGATGAGTTTATCCAAAACAAGGGGACAGGGAAATGGCCCCTGACAAGGCGGGTCTACCTTTCGGCGTTTGCGCTCCGGTACGAGAGGAGGGCGCAATATCATCGATTTGGTAGTTAGCGTCTTTCTGTTAAGGATTGGCAACATGTGTTTACAGCCATGTTTCTTTTTGGAAACGTCCGCCTCCCGCGGAAGCGAGAAATTGCACAATCTGGGAGTTTTCTGACGGCATTTAACTCCTTTAATCATTCATCGTTAGGTCTTGGACTTCGCTCAAGCTATTCTTTAGCCCAGGCGGCGGCATGATAGTTGCTCCTAACTCCCGCAAGTCAATTCCAGAATGTCATGATAGCAGGGAAGGACCTGGTGAGTGATACTTTGTAATGGGCTAACGGACAAAACTCTCTCCCCCCTTGTGGGGGAGGGCTGGGGTGGGGGGGTAAGTACAATGCAGACAAGGAGTTCTAACCCCCCACCCTAACCCTCCCCCACAAGGGGGGAGGGAACAAATACAACTCCCTCCCTCACAAGGGGGGAGGGAACAAATACAACTCCCTCCCTCACAAGGGGGGAGGGAACAAATACAACTCCCTCCCCCACAGGGGGGGGAGGGAAAAGTCCGCCAGCCCTTTGTAAAAGCATCGCTCCCTGTGAAATCACCCTGGGTGATACACCGGAGGCAGGACCGATGACGCTTCTTGATTATTGGTCGAGTATTGCTGACCATGAGGGGCCTCTGGAGCGTAGGCGTCCTGTCGAGGACGCGGACGCCGCAACAGCGGCGCAAGTTTTTTACGCCCACGCTCCTCGGGTGTACAACCTGGCCTGCCGTATGCTTGGCAACGAGACCGACGCAGAAGATGTGACTCAGGAGGTGTTGTTGCGCGTCCTGCGCAAGCTCAATAGTTTTCGCGGGGAAGGCCGGCTAACAACATGGCTGCACCGCGTGACGGTCAATGCGTCCTTGGAACATCGCCGAAAATCGCTCCGACGCCGAGAACATGAGACGGACATCCCCCTCGCCGAGCAGATCTACGCACCTTCAGAAGCCCATACTTGTCCGGATCAGCGGCTTCTCGATGATGAGAGGCGGGAACTGATTGAACAAGCTATCGCCCGTTTGCCGGAGATTTATCGAGAAGTCTACGTTCTGGCTGACCTCGAAGAGTTAAGCAATGCCGAGATCAGCGCAACCCTTCAACTCAGCGTGGCGGCAGTAAAAAGCCGACTGCGCCGGGCCCGCTTGATGATGCGCGAGGCCCTCGCCGGTCATATTTGAGATAAGAGTTGGCGGACTTTTCCCTCCCCCCACAAGGGGGGAGGCGTTTTATCCGTCCGAGCGAAGATCCGAAATCGGCGCTTTGCCCCTTCTTGTTGTGGTCTGATATACTCAGGGCATGGACCGACGTCGCTTTCTTACCACGGCGGCCTTATCGCCGTTGTTGACAGCTTCCTTCCAAGCAAACGAACCGCGCGCCCGCGCGAGGCGTGCCGATGTCGTCATTCTCGGCGGCGGTGTGGGCGGATGCGCGGCGGCATTGGCAGCGGCACGGGCCGGCTGCTCCGTCCTGCTCACCGAAGAAACCGACTGGATCGGCGGCCAGCTGACCCAACAAGCCGTGCCGCCCGACGAACACCCCTGGATCGAATCGTTCGGCTGTACACGCTCCTATCGCCGCTTTCGGAACGGCGTCCGCGCCTACTACCGGCGACATTATCCGCTGACTGCCGAGGCACGCGAAGCTGTCTTCTTCAATCCCGGCAATGGTCTCGTCTCCCGCTTGTGTCACGAACCGCGTGTCGCACTGGCTGTTTTACAAGAAATGCTCGCTCCCTTTATCAGCAGCGGACGAGTGCAACTGCTTCTCTGTCACAAAGCTGTCGCCGCAGATGTCAAGGGCGACCGCGTCACGGCGGTGAAAGTCCACGATACGCGCAACGATTGTTCCGTGATACTGACCGGGGCCTACTTTCTCGATGCCACCGAACTGGGCGACTTGTTGCCGTTGACCGGGACGGAGTTCGTCACAGGGTTCGAGTCCCAGAAAGAGACCGGCGAACCGCACGCTCCTGCCCAAGCGCAGCCGGACAACCAGCAAGCGTTCACGTTCTGCTTCGCCGTCGATTATCTGCCCGGCGAAGACCATACAATCCCCAAGCCCAAAGAATACGATTTCTGGAGTAAATATGTCCCTAAGCTGGCACCGGCCTGGCCGGGACCGCTGCTCAGCTGGAAAATGTCCAATCCGATCACGCTTCAAGAGCGCGCTGTGACGTTCGATCCATCAGGTCCAGGAACGGGGGGGATGAACCTTTGGCTGTATCGCCGCATCCTGGATCGCCGAAACTTTCGTTCCGGTAGTCATCGCAGCGATGTTTCCCTCATCAATTGGCCGCAGAACGATTATTGGCTCGGCAATCTATGCAATGTGAAGCCGGAGGAGGCGGCCCGCCATCTTCGCCGCGCCAAACAGCTAAGTCTTTCGCTGTTGTACTGGATGCAGACACAAGCCCCGCGGCCGGACGGCGGCGTCGGGTGGAAGGGGTTACGTCTGCGGCCCGACGTTGTGGATACCGCCGACGGGCTGGCGAAGTATCCCTACATCCGCGAAGCCCGGCGCATTCGCGCGGAATTCACGGTCCTCGAACAACACGTCGGCACCGAGGCCCGACAAAAGTTGACCGGCAAAAAGGGCGAGGCATTGACCGCAGAACACTTCGCCGACAGCGTAGGCATCGGCAGCTATCGCATCGATTTGCATCCCAGCAGCGGCGGCGACAACTATCTTGACATCAGCTCGCTGCCGTTTCAGATTCCGCTCGGGGCACTGCTGCCATGTCGCGTGGAAAACCTGTTGCCGGCGTGCAAGAACGTGGGCGTAACGCACATAACCAACGGCTGTTACCGCTTACATCCGGTGGAGTGGAACATCGGTGAAGCGGCCGGCGCCTTGGCCGCTTTCTGCTTGGCACGCAAAGAACCGCCGCGGCAGGTGCGCAAAAACGGCAAACTGTTAGCTGACTTCCAAAAACGTCTTCAGGACGACGGCGTGGAGCTGCATTGGCCGCGATTGATGCCGCGCTAAGAAGTATTCGCCAACAAATCGCCTTCCCGTTTGTTATGCTACATGTAGATTATTCCGCGGCGGCGCGGGGCGGTTGACAGGGTGCGTCGCCGCATGTTACCGTAACAACATCGTTTCGGTCACGAAGTGCATTCGCTCTACAGCGGCGGGAGATACGACATCATGGCAGTTCAGCCTATCGGCGTTTGGGGCATCGACCTAGGCCAGTGCGGCTTAAAGGCGATCCGCCTACAAGAAATCGACGGACAACTCGTCGCCACCGCTTTTGATTATGTCGAACATCCTAAAATCCTCAGTCAACCGGACGCGGACCCCGACCAACTCACTCGGGAAGCCTTGGACAAGTTCTTGTCGCGCAACAACTTGCGCGGCGACATCGTGGCCATCAGCGTCCCCGGACAGAGTGGATTGGCCCGCTTCGTGAAACTGCCGCCGGTTGAGGAAAAGAAGATCGCCGATATTGTGCGCTTTGAGGCCAAGCAGCAGATCCCCTTCAATCTCGATGAAGTGGTTTGGGATTATCAGAAGATCGGCTCTGGGACCGTCACCGATGGCTTCGCAATGGAAACGGAGATCGGTCTGTTTGCCATGAAGCGCGACATGGTGGGCCGCTATTTGCAACACTTCAAAGACGTTAATATCGACGTCCATGTAGTGCAGATGGCGCCGTTGGCCCTGTGCAATTATGTGTCTTTCGATCTTCTGGGCAAGGATGCGGAACAACCCAGCGAAGGCGGCGGCGACAAAAAATGCGTCGTTGCCCTGGACATCGGCACCGACAGCAGCAACCTGGTCATTACCGATGGCGAACGCATCATCTGGCAGCGTCCCATTCCGTTGGGCGGCAACCACTTCACCCGTGCTTTGACCAAAGACCTCAAGCTGACTTTCGCCAAGGCCGAGCACCTCAAGCGCAACGCCACCAAGTCACCGGACTTGAAGAAGATTTTGGCGGCCCTTAAGCCGGTGCTCAATGATTTCGTCGGTGAAGTGCAGCGCTCGCTGGGCTATTTCACCAATACCCACCGCGACGCCCATATCGAATACATGATCGGCCTGGGCAACGCCTTCCGTCTGCCGGGTTTACAGAAGTTCCTCAGCGAAAAACTCCAGCTAGAAGTCAAAAAGCTGACCAAGATGGAGCGCATCAACGGCGACCAGGTGATCGCGCAGCAGGCGTTCACGGAAAATATCCTGACGTTCGGGGTAGCCTATGGGCTGGCCCTGCAAGGACTCAAACGGGCGCGCTTGTTGACGAACCTGCTGCCCAACGAGATCCGAATTGAGCGTCTCATCAAGGCCAAAAAGCCGTTTGCCGCTGCCGCTGCCGCCGCTCTCCTCTTTGGCAGTCTTGGTATGGCCCTTAGCTATGGCCTGGAGAAACGCACCTGGGGTGATAAAAGGGTTGAGAAAGCCGTCGTTGCCGCCGGCGATGCCGCCAAGAAGGCCCAATCCGCCAAGAGCGCCCTGGATGCGGCCAAGAAGAAAGCACGGGACGAAGAAGACGCGGTTCGCACGATTGTCGCCGGTCAATTCGAACGCGACAATTGGCCGGAGTTGTTCAAGTTCCTCAACGCCGCTATCCCGCAACCGGACATCCGCAAAAAGCTGGAATACAAAGTCCTCGCCGAAGACGGCAACGTCGCCGAAACGATCACACTGGACGACATCCCCTTCGATCTGCCGGAGGTGCAGACCAAGTATGTGCCCAAGGCCACGAAGGCCTATCAAGAGTATCTCTCGCAGCGCGTTGTCTCAGGAAGCAAGGAAGGCGCCGACGAGCCGAATCAAAGCGTGCAGGACCTCGTTCAGTTCAACATCGAGTCGGTGCAAGCTTTTTTCTGCGACAACTTGGGAACCTACTGGGACCTGGTGAAGAAAAGCGATCGCGTGAAAAGAAATCGCGAGGAATGGGTCCGCCCCAAGGACCACTTCCAAAAACCTCCCCAGGGGGCCGGCTGGATCATCGAGCTGCACGGTTGGACCTACCATAGCGATGGAGAGAGCTTCATCAAGAACACGCTGTTAGAAAACCTCGCGCGGCTGGGCATTCGAGAAAAGAAAGCGGATGCCGCCGCCGGAGGAGCGACAGCTCCCGCGGGCGCAGCAACCCCGACTGCGGCCCCGCCAGGCGCCCCGGCGTCGCCTCCAGGCGGGGCCAGTGCCTCTGCGGGAGCAGAGCAGAAGGAACTGGAACCGCTCGGCCCCGTCATCAACCGCATTAGCCATGTAGTCTTGTACAAGACGGCCCAGTCGTCCGCCGACGCTCCTTTCGAGATTCTCAATGAGAGCACGCATGAGGAAGTCAAGGAGTTGGCCTTGGGCATCGTGAACACAGGCGGGATGGGGCCTGGCGGCATGGGCATGCCTGGTGGTGGCTCCATGCCTGGCGGCCCCATGCCCAGCGGCATGACTTCGGCCTCCGGCACGTCCGCCAGCCCTCCAGGCGGCGGCGCCAGCGGCGGCAGTCCTCCGGGCGGTATGGCCGGCCCAGGAGGTCCGTCTGGAGGCCCCAGCGCTTCGACCACTCCCAGCCGAAAAGATTGGACGCCGCTGGGTGTAGAGCCTGCGACAAAAGGCTCCGGCATGGGAGGATCCGGCATGGGAGGACCAATGGACATGATGCGCAAGCGGGGCAGCGCTGCTATGCCGGGTGGAGCTGGCGGTGACGAGCGGATGCGCCGCCAGATGGACATGATGAAGAAATACAGCGGTGCGTCGCCAGCCGGAATGCAATCCAACGGTAGCATGCCGCCCTCAGAGAATAATCGTGGGCTGAAGCGAACCGAGTTCGTCATCTTGCTTATCTGGAAGGAGCCAACCGATTCCGACCGCCTGCGCAACTTGACAAGCGGCGATTCAAGCAGCGGGGCCGTGGCCCCGGCGGCTTCTTCCAACTCGTCGCCTGGGTTCTCTCGTCCCAAAAGAGGCCGCGGGCGTCAAAAGGGACGTTAGAGAAGAATGTAGTGATAAACCCGTTCGCAGCGCCACCGGGCCGGCACTGCGGGCTGAGGAAAAAGGGTTGCCACACCATCACCTATGACCACCCCAGCAAGGGGGTTAAAACATGAAGCTCGATCAAGAAACCGTTGCCAAGCACCAGTTCTGGTTTCTGCTGGGAGGCTATTTTCTCCTCTGGCTCGTCGCCGTGATGTGGATGAAATTCACCTATCCCGACGAGATCGCAGGGCTTAAGAAGAAATATGACGAGGCGGCCAATTCTGTCAAAACCGCCCAAAGCAGCGGTCCCGTCAACACGGCCACTTTCCTGCCACCGTGGGAGAAGGAGGCCAAGAGTTTCAGCGATCACAAAAGTGTCATTTGGGCGCATGCCTGGAATTATCAATCGGGCATGTACGATTGGCCTGCGGAGTGGATCAAGAAATATAACGGCCTGACCGATCCGCAGGTTCCGATCAGCGCAGATGACCGCGCCGAGTACCGAGATAAACTCTATCCCAATCAGATCAATAACTTGCGTACTTACGCGCCCAAGTGGCTCAATCCCGTAGAGTTCAAAGGCGGTTTCGACAACGTCTTCAATCCGAAAAAAGATTGGAAAGAGACGCCGACGCGCGAAGAGATCTGGCTAGCCCAAGAAGACTTCTGGGTCAAGCGTGAACTGCTCGTGGTCGTTTATGACGCCATGGCTCGCCAGGCCCTCATGCAGCCAGTGGCGATCGACGAGAAGGCAGAACCGATGCCCAAAGGTGTTGAGGCCCGCTATCGCTACCGCAATAAGAACTGGGAAATCACGCTCCATATCCGCAAGAACGACAAAGGCCAACCTGTCATCGGCGGCGACAGCACCATCAAGAATATTCACCCTAGCCGGCATCCTCAGCCGCTCACCAGCGCCAAAGGCCGGGGCATCTGGTTCAACGTCGCTCAAGACAGCGTGCATACGCTCTTCGAGGTCCGAGGCGAGCCAGTAGTCTGGAACGAAACGAAAAAGTTCAGCGAGGAAAACTATCCCGATCCGCTCAGCGGCATCAAATGGGACAAGGAATGGGTCAAAGAGCATCCGATTGTCGTCAGCCAAGGCTTCGATCAGACCAATTGCCCGATTCGTCGTATCAATGCCATTGAGTTAGCCAAGCAAGATAGTCGGACGTTCATCTGGCCCTTACAACCCAATCACATTTTGGCGGCGCTCGACGCTCTTCCGGAGGATGAAGAAAAGAATGCTGCCAGCGCGGCGGGCGGCCCTGGTATGCCCCCCGGCGCCGGGTCGCCTGGTGGTGGACCGCCCGGCGGTAGTATGCCCAGCAGCAGCGGTGCGCCCATGATGATGATGATGGGCGGACCAACGGGTATGACCGGCACCGCATCGGCCGGCAATAAGACGCCTAACAATGAAATCGAACGCAATCGCTATTTGCAACCCGCAGACCAGGACAAGAAAATCAATCCGCCCAGCCGTCATCTGCCTTTGGCCTTGCAGTTGATCGTTGAGCAAACGCACATCAACGATGTACTTTTGGCCTTAGCCAACTCGCGGTTGCGCTTCCAGATCACGCAGGTCGAGTTCACGCACGCCAAGGATTACGTGCCCCAGAGCGAGGACGAAAAAAACCAAAAAGACGGTACGGATACAGCAAGTCCGCGGGTCTTCATGGCTGGCATGCCCGGCGCCAGTATGGCTGGCGGCCCGACGCCGGAGCAGATGCGCATGCAAATGGAAATGCAGATGCGCATGCAACAAGGAGGCCAGCAGCAAGCTGCGCAGATGCAACAGATCCAAATGCAACGGCAAATGCAAATGCAACGGCAAATGCAACAGGGGATGATGCCCCAGAGGATGATGACCCCGCTGCCTGGTTCAGGCGGGATGGCAGGCCCCTCGGGACCGCCGGCTTACTTATCCGCGCCCGGTGGCATACGGCGGGGTGGGAACTTCCCGGTCAGCACAATAGACGCCAAACAATCCGAAACGAACTCGTTCGACGATAACTTGGTGGAGTTGACCATTTATGGTATCGCCACCTTGTATCGCGCACCGGATGCCCCCCCGACTGCGGAACAGTCTAGCTTGTCCGGGACATCAGCCCCTCAGTCAGGCCACCAGCAACCGTCAGCCTCCCCGACGTCACCAGCGGCTCCGCCCGCAACAGCCCCGGCCACGCCGTCGCCTGCTCCGACCACGCCGAGTGCCAACTCCACGCCGCCGCCTGAGACGAAACAAGCGGATAAACCCGCTGATCAGCCCAAAGCACCGCCGCCGCCCCCACCGGCCGGAAACAAAAAAAGTTGAAGACGATCTTGTTATGCCCGCAAGTACATTCCTTGCGGGCACAACAAGAAGATTGCGAAATGCTATTCCGCAGAGGAATGCCAGAGGATACAAATGCCATGAGCCGTAAAGAATTCGATATGAAACAATTTCTGCTGGAGAAAGGCGAACAAGTCGGCCTCGGTGTGGCTGTCACGCTGATGGTCCTTATGCTGATTCTCAGTCTCTTCATGCCCAATCAGGGCTTCTTCAGTGGTAGCCCTGCTGCCAAAGCTAAGGAGTTGAATGAACGCACAGAACAATTGGAGACGGCCCTGCGAACGAACCAACCCAAGGAAAGCGACTTGCCCGAAACCCGCGAGGGCAAGCTAATTGATCTCGATACGACCCTCTTGTTGCCGGACAATTACCCTACAGGAACTTGGTTTGAGCCGCGCATGAAGGAAGACAAGTCGCGGCGTCCGCCTAAGATTTACAACGTCGAAGAAGCCGTCGCCAAAGTGGCTGCCGTGCCCATCGATACCTATCTATTTCGCTTCAACGCGAAACCGCCGTCCATTTTGGTCCTTGAAGATAAAGGCCGGAAGGTCGCAGCCCCCAGCAATACTGGGCGAATGAATCCCTTCGCTCCTCTTCAGAGGAGCATGCCGGGCGGCATGGGAAGCATGATGCCGAACAACCCCCTTCTCCAGAGGCAGCAGTCCCTATTAGGGAACCCGAACCTTGGCGCCCTCAATTCGCTCCTCGGCGCCGGCAATAATCCTGAATACGAGGCCAAGTGGATTCCCGTCGATGATTGGAACGAACAGCAGTTAACGGCGCACCAACTCCTCCCGTTGCGCATGGCTATCATCGCCGGTAGCTTCCCGTACAAAAAACAGCTGGAAGAACACATGCACAAGCTCCGGCTGAAGAGCATCGATGCCGTACTCAGCGAAACAATAGGAGAAGGTGACAAACAATCGGCGGCCTTTGACTTCCGCGGCGTGGAAGTGGAACGCATGGAAGTAGATGCCAACGGCAAACCGATAAGTAATTGGCAGGATCCCCAGCTGAAGGAATCGTATCAGGTGTGGCTGCAACACACGTATTACCCCTTCCAGTCGGAAGATCCCAAGTATGCTTCCGTTATGCCCAACGACGGCAAAGGTTTGGTGATGCCGCTGCTGCGGGAATTTCATGCCAGCCAGGCCAAAGCGCCGGGTCTTTCTGGAATGATGATGATGATGGGAGGGAGAAGCTCGCTGGCCCCCGGCATGGCGCGGCCGCCGGAAGCGCCGCCGGCTGAAGAAAACAAAACCAAGTATCCGGACGTTGCCGCCGAGCTACCGAAAATCAAGGAGACGTTGGACAAACTACGCGAGGCGCAACCCAATCAAATCGCCCAGCCGAAGTTCCAAAAGCCCAACTTTGGCGATCCCTTTGATCCTCGTGTAGCCCTGCCCAGCGACAACGCCGCTCAGCCCCAACTTAAAACCACCCCCCAACCAGGTGGGGCCAACGCCGAACAGAGTTATGTCCCCGACTACGTTCTGGTCCGCGTGGTGGATGTCAATGTTGAGCCAGGCAAGTTCTATCGCTATCGGCTCAAGATCAAGATGGCCAATCCCAATTACCAGCGCTCAGACGTAGCTTCGCCGGAATACAAGGAAAAAGAAACCTTGGAATCCAGTGAGTGGTATGAGCTACCGCAGATTGTTAAGGTGCCGGAAGAAACATTCTATTATGTGGTAGATGAAGCGCGGGGTATGAGCATGAGAGATATAAGGGCGCTTCCGTTAGAGAGCGCTCAGTACCGTCTACTCAGGGCCACCGCCCCAAGCCCCGCCAGTGAACAGGTAGTCTTCCAATTCCATCGCTGGGTAGAAGCAACCCAGCTAAGCCGCAAAGAGACGGAGCGAATTCCCGTCGGGGAATGGGCAGTGGCCGATCGCGTCTTTGTCGCCCGCGGCGAATACGTAGGCCGAAAGGTCAATATCGACATTCCCATCTGGAAGTACACGCAGAACACCTTTATTCTCCCGGCCGAAGTACAAAAGCCCAGTGCGCGCGCCGGCGGCAAAGTGCCCACCGGCATCGATGTGGATTTCGGCCAAGATCCTCCGGAAAACAATCTGATCCTGGTAGATTTTGAGGGCGGCAGCCGCTTACCTGTCCCCAATTCCAAAACCACCGACGACAGCGCCATCGAAGTACTGATGCTCGCTCCAGACGGCAAGTTGCTGGCCCGCAACAGTGCTAAAGACACCAACGACAAAGAACGTATCGATCGCCGCAACGAAGTGCTGAAGCGCATCCAAGAAGTGCGCGAAGGCAAGGGAGCGGAATGAACCTTCTTATCGCCTACCGCGTCCGCAAGAGATGTCCTTGCGGACGCGGCACGAGGTTGGAGGAATCATCTCTTCGCTGGCATCTGATGCACGCCCAAACCGTACAGCGATTCGGCTGCTTCCATGATCGTTTCCGACAGTGTCGGATGAGCATGCATCGTCATGGCCAGATCACGAGCTGACGCCGCCATCTCGATGGCCAACATCGCCTCGGCGATCATCTCGCCGGCGCCGGCACCGACAATGCCCACTCCCAACACGCGATCCGTCTCTGGATCGACGATCAATTTGGTCAGCCCTTCGGTGCGATCGAGGGTCATGGCCCGGCCGGAGCCGGCCCACGGAAAGCGCACGCGCTTGATCTCGCGGTTGGTACGTTGGGCCTCGGTCTCGGTCAGGCCGCACCAGGCCACTTCCGGATCGGTGAAGACGACCGCCGGCACAGCGCGAGCATCGTAAACAGCCGGTTCACCGGCGATGACTTCGACGGCAATTTTGCCTTCATAGGTCGCTTTGTGGGCCAGCATCGGCTCTCCGGCCACGTCGCCGATGGCATAGATGCGCTCTGCCGTCGTCCGCCGCCGCTCATCGACTTGGATGAATCCTCTCTCGTCGATGGCGACGCCCGCTTTGTCCAGGCCGATGTCGCGGCTATTGGGCCGGCGGCCGACCGCTACCAGCACCCGCTCGAAGACCGGCTGCTTGTCGACGACTCCTTCGCCTTCCAGGGTCGCCCGGATGCCTTGGGGCGTTTCTTCCAGCTTGGCAACCTTCGTTTTGAGATAAATGCGATCGAATAATTTCTCCAGCCGCTTGTGCAGAGGCAGTACCAGATCGCGGTCGCAACCGGGCAAGAGGCCGTCGGTCATCTCCACCACCGTTACTTTGCTGCCCAGGGCGGCGTAAACATACCCCATCTCTAGGCCGATATACCCGCCGCCCACGACGAGCAAGCGCGGCGGCACGTCTTCCAATTTCAGTGCTCCGGTCGAATCCATGAGGCGCGAACTGGCCAGATGGAGGCTCGGTGGCAACGCCGGCACCGATCCGGTGGCCACGATGCAGTTCTCGAAGCGATAGCGGCCGCGCCCTTCGACTTCGATGGTGCGGCCATCAACAAATCGGCCTCGGCCGGTGACGTAATCGATTTTGCGCGCTTTCGACAAGCGGCCGAGATTGCCGGTAAGCGTCTCGACCACTCGCTGCCAATGGCCGCGCACACCGTTGATGTCGATTTTCGGCGTTCCAAAGTCGATGCCGATGTGGGTGGCGTCGCGGGCGTCGGTGAGGAGCTTGGCGGCGTGCAGCACCGCCTTGGAAGGAATGCAGCCGACATGCAAACAGGTGCCGCCGGGCCGTTCACGGGCATCGATAAGCGTGACCTTCATGCCCTTGTCAGCGGCCAAAAACGCCGCCGGGTATCCGCCGGGTCCGGCGCCCAAGACAATCAGTTGTGTTTCGATGACATCAGCCATGCAAGTCGAAGCCTCCGCTCTGCTTACTCAATAGAGTCACTGCGGTACGGCGGGAGTCATTGTAACTCTCCAAAAACAGACTTACTTCTTCGCGTGTTAACACAGAAAGGACACTCCTGTTACAGCAACATCATCAGCGGGTTTTCCAGCAATTCGGCCAGGCGGCGCGTGAAGCGGGCGGCGGCGGCGCCGTCGATGACGCGGTGATCATAGGACAACGACAGCGGCAGCATCCAACGCGGCACGATCTGGCCGCCGCGCACCACCGGCTCTAGGCGGCTGCGCGACAGACCAAGGATCGCCACTTCCGGCCAGTTGACGATAGGCGTGAACGCCGTGCCGCCGATGCCGCCGAGATTGGTGATAGTGAACGTGCCCCCTTTCAGTTCCGCCGCATCGAGTTTGCGCTCGCGGGCACGCTGGGCGACAGCATTCAATTCCTCGGCCAATTCGCGGACATGCTTCTTGTCCACGTCGCGCAACACCGGCACCAGCAAACCGCCCTCGGTGTCCACGGCCACGCCGATGTGATAGTAGTGCTTGAGGATTAGCTTGCCGTTCGCCATGTCAATACTGGCATTAAAAGTCGGAAATTCGCGCAAAGCGACGGCGCAGGCGCGCAGCACAAAGGCCGTCACGGTCAGTTTCGGTCCCTTGCTTTCGGACTGCTGTTTGCGGAACGCTTCCAAATCCGTGATGTCGGCGAGATCATGCTGAGTGACGTGAGGGATGAGGCCCCAGGCCAGGCTCATTTGCCGGGCCGTCGCCCGGCGCACGGCGCCCAGCGGCTGGACTTCCACCGGCCCCCATTCCTCGAAATTAGGCAAGGGCGGCGGCTGAATTCCAGGACCGGCAACAGGCGCTGCCATCGCCGCCCCAGAGGCCAGCTGGCGGACGTACTCCTTGATGTCCTCTTCGACGACGCGGCCATGCCGACCGCTGCCGCGCACCTGCCGCAAATCAACGCCTAACTCGCGGGCCAGGCGGCGGGTGGCCGGACCCGCCGGAACAATCTTCTCCTGGGCCGGCGGCGGCGCCGGCGAAGGACGTTCGATGACTGGCTGCTGTGGTTTGTGCAGCGGTGGTACAGCAACAGACCGAGTGGGCTGAGACGCGGGCGGCGCCGGTTCTTTTTTAACAGCTGGCACAGGTTCGGATTTCGCCGCCGGAGCGGCCGCTGGCTGCTCGCCATTGCTTTCGATGACACAGTATACCTGGCCGATGCTGATCTGATCGCCGGGTTTGACGAGGATCTTGGCGACGCGGCCAGCCATCGGCGAGGGTACTTCCAGCGCCGCTTTATCGGCTTGCACTTCCAAGAGCGGCTGGTCTTTGGCCACCACCTCGCCCGGCGACACCTTGACGGCGTTGACCTCGACAGTGTCAACGTTTTCCTTGAGCGCTTGCAGCTTGATCTCACTCGCCATCGTGTTTCTATCCTACAAGAAAACGAATCCCAGCCAGAGTCCCAGAAGGCCCGAGAAAGACAAAGCGGGGGGAGTTTTTTGCTTACGCCCGCATAGGGCTGATTTTGTCTGGGTTAATGCCGAACTTTTGGATGGCCTGTTGCACCAGCGCCGGCTTAACGGCGCCGCGCTGGGCCAACTGCCACAGGGCGGCCACAGTGATGCACTCGGCATCGATCTCAAAGTGGCGGCGCAGGGCGGGCCGCGCATCGCTGCGGCCAAAACCGTCGGTACCCAGTACAAACAGCCCGCCCGGCACCCAGCGAGCAATCATCTCTGGCACCTGTCGCATATAATCGCTGGCCGCCACGAAGACGCTGTTCGGCTCGCTGCTGAGCAGTTGTTGCAGATAGCTCCGCCGCGGCGGCTGTTCGGGGTGCAGCATGTTCCAGCGCTCTACTTCCAAGGCGTCGCGGCGCAGCTCGCGGTAACTGGTGGCGCTCCACACATCGGCGTTAACGCCGAAATGCTCAGCCAACAGTTCCTGGGCCCGCAGCGTTTGCAACAGGATCGGCCCACTGCCGAATAGGTGGACCTTGGGCAGCGTCGCCGCTTTGCTTCCCCCAGAACGCGGCGGAGAAGGGGAAGGGCCTGCACGGAACTTGTAAAGCCCCTTGAGAATGCCGTCGGTCACATCGCCTGGCATGGCCGCCATCGGGTAGTTTTCGTTGTACAGCGTGATGTAGTAGAAATGATCTTCCGTCACATGTTCGTACATACGGCGGATGCCGTCGCGGAGGATGACGGCCAGTTCATAGGCGTAGGCCGGATCGTAGCAGATCAGGTTGGGGACCGTCGAAGCCAAGACATGGCTGTGGCCGTCCATGTGCTGAAGCCCCTCGCCGGCCAGGGTGGTGCGTCCAGCCGTGGCGCCGAGCAGGAAGCCGCGTGTCCGCATATCGGCGGCTGCCCAGATCAGATCGCCGATGCGCTGGAAACCAAACATCGAGTAGTAGATAAAGAACGGGATGGTCGGGACGCCGTGTGTGGCATAAGCAGTGCCGGCAGCGATGAACGACGACATGGAGCCAGCTTCGGTAATGCCTTCTTCGAGGAGTTGGCCGTCTTGCGCCTCCCGATAAGCCGCCGCCTGATACTGAGCGTCTACCGGCTCATATAGCTGGCCGACGTTGGAATAAATTTTGTACTTGGAGAAGAACCCATCCATGCCGAAGGTACGCGCTTCATCGGGAATGATGGGCACGATCCACTTGCCCAGCTCCTTGTCCTTGAGTAAGCGATCGAGCATGTCCACGAAAGCGATGGTCGTGGACAGCGCCTTGTTGCCGCTGCCCTTGGTGTAGTTTTGTACGAACTCGACGGGAGGCGCCTTCAAGGGCGGACATTTAACCTGGCGCACCGGCAGATAGCCGCCCAACTCCTTGCGCCGCTTGCGCAGATATTTCATCTCGTTGGAGTCTTCCGGCGGTTTGTAGAACCCAACCTTGTTGACCGTCTCATCGGAGACGCTCAAGCCGAAGCGATTGCGGAACTCCAGGAGATACTTGGCATCGAACTTCTTGACTTGGTGAGCAACGTTTTTGCCCTCGCCAGCCTCGCCCAGACCGTAGCCCTTGACGGTGTGGGCCAGGATGACCGTCGGTTGGCCGCGATGCTCCACCGCCGCCTTGTAGGCCGCATAGACCTTCACCGGATCATGGCCGCCGCGCTTGAGCTTGCACAACTGTTCGTCGGAGAGGTTCTCGACCAATTTGAGTAATTCGGGATATTTACCGAAGAAATGTTCACGAATGTAGGCGCCGCTTTCGACGGTGTATTTCTGAAATTCGCCGTCCACGACTTCGCCCATGCGCTGTACCAACAGGCCGGTCTTGTCGCGCTCCAAAAGGGTGTCCCAATCGCTGCCCCAGATGACCTTGATACAATTCCAGCCGGCGCCGCGGAAGGTGGCCTCTAACTCTTGAATGATCTTGCCATTGCCGCGCACCGGCCCATCCAACCGCTGTAAATTGCAGTTGATGACCCAGATGAGGTTGTCGAGCTTCTCGCGTGAGGCCAAGGTGATGGCGCCCAGGGTTTCTGGCTCGTCACATTCGCCATCGCCGAGGAAGGCCCAGACTTTTTGTCCCGATGTCTTTTTCAGGCCGCGATGTTCCAGGTAGCGGTTAAAACGCGCCTGATAAATGCTCATGATCGGGCCGAGGCCCATTGACACGGTGGGAAACTGCCAGAAGTTCGGCATCAGCCAGGGATGCGGATACGACGACAGACCGCCGCCTTCCTGCAATTCCCGGCGGAAATTGTACAGTTGCTTTTCGCTGAGTCGGCCTTCCAGGAAGGCACGCGAGTAGATGCCGGGCGAGGCGTGGCCCTGGAAATACACCTGGTCGGGGCCGTCGGGATGTTCCGGCCCCTTGAAAAAATGGTTGAAGCCGATTTCGTACAAAGTTGCCGATGAAGCGAACGTAGCGATGTGGCCGCCGATGGTTGGATCTTCCTTATTGGCGTGAACGACCATGGCCATGGCGTTCCAGCGGATCAGGCTTTTGATGCGCCGTTCCAACTCGCGGTTGCCGGGAAAGAGCGGTTGCCGCGAAAGAGGGATAGTATTGATGTAGGGGGTATTGGCCGTAAAGGGTATCTCCACGCCGCTGCGGACGGCTTTGTTTTTCAGTTGGGTGAGCAGAAATTGGCCGCGTTCCTCACCGCTGGTTTGCAGGACGGCATCGAGAGCATCGAGCCATTCCTTGGTTTCGACCGGATCGATGTCCCGCACGCTGTCGCAGAAGGTAGCCTCGATGTGGCCGTTGCTTCCATTGGTGAGCGTGCCGTTCTCCCTATCGCTGTGGAGGCCCGACTCAGGGAAGCCCGCGTCGGGCCGGTCCATACTTCGACTGCTTCCTCGCATACTGTCCGCCATAATAACTGCTCCAACGGTCCTACTTGTCCTTCTCTTGTCTATTTTAATCGTATTGGCTTTCTGGAATAGGTGAAGTTCCCAACAGGAGACGCTGCCTTTTTGCATAATTTAGGCGAGCGGGGTTGCACAAGCGCCCTGAGGAAGACGGATCAGGCGAGCGGGGTTGCGTAAGCGCCCCGAAAAAGGCGGATCGGGGCGCTTACGCAACCCCGCTCGCTCCAATCGTGGCGTGCTGCCGAGATTGCCGTTTCATTCCGATGTACCGACTTCAGCGGCGGAGTCAAATTAATATAAAGTAAGGATCGAAAGCGGACGCCATGAACGACGCAGTCTCAAAAACGGACATGCCTCCTCTCTTGCGAACGCTGTCGCCGGCGCTGCGCGGACTTGAACGCAGTCTGCGCAACTGGCTGGATGCTCCCCACCGCTACCCGCTCTCGACGATCCACCGCGCCACCTTGGAAGGGTTGGCCCTCGATCTGCACCGCCAAGCCGAAGCGCTCGACATGGACCGGCCGCTCTTGGTCATCCTGCTGATGGGCGGCACAGGTGTCGGTAAATCAACACTGCTCAACGCCTTGGCTGGCGACACCATCGCCCCGGCATCGTTCACTCGGCCAACGACGCGCGATCCGGTCGTTTACTATCACGAAGCGATCAAGCCCGATCGCCTCGATCCCGCATTGCGGAATTGCCGGCTTGTCCCCCACGATCGGCCAGAACTGGAACAAAAAGTCCTCGTGGATACGCCGGACCTCGACAGCAACGACCTCAGCAATCGCGACAAGCTGATGCAGCTGTTGCCGATAGCTGACATCGTACTTTACGTCGGCTCGCAGGAGAAATACCACGATCGGCTTGGCTGGGAATTGTTTCTGCAACAACGCAAGCGCCGCGCCTTCGCTTTTATTCTCAACAAATGGGACCGCTGTTTGCTGCAAAGTGACAGCGGCGTGCGGCCCGATGTAGACTTGCTGCGCGATCTGCAAGCGGAAGGTTTTCCCTCGCCGCGCCTGTTCCGCACCTGTGCGCAACGGTGGGTCGATCGCACGGTCAATAAGGGGGAAGCAGCGTCCGAATTGCCGGAAGGCGAACAGTTTCCCGAACTCGTGCAATGGCTGGAGATGGGCCTGACTCGGTTGGAGATCGAAGCAATTAAAGCACGAGGCGTGGACCAACTCCTCCAACACGTGCGGCGCACGCTAGCTGACGTCAGCCCACCAGACCTTATCGGTATCGCCGGACGTACTTGCGCCGCTTGGAGTGCGGTCTTGGCCGAGGAAGCCGCCACCACCAGCGATGTCCTCCTCAATACACTCGAACCCTATCAGTGCGAGATGGAACACCATTTCGCCCTGGAAGAGCAGCGGCGTTTTCACGGCATCATGGGTTGGTATTTGCATATGTTCACTCGTGCCAAGTATGTCAGCAGCACCTTGCGCGAGCGCATCCCTTTCCTACCGCACGGGCAAAGGAATGCCCGCGCGCCTGCGTCTTGGGACTTGTCGGCGGTTGCCAAGGTGTGCAGCGACGTGGCGGGCAACCGCGATCTCGACGCACGCGGCAAAGCACTGGCCAACAAGCTACTTGTCACAGCCGATGACCAGGGCTTTCCGCTCGATGTGTTAACCGAACCGGTCGAGGCCCGTTCGGCGCTCGATTGGCGCCAGCGCTACGCCAGCATTCTTAATGAAGTCCTGCAACAGGTCGAGCGCGACTGGTCTAAGCCGACCGGCTTGCGCCGCCTGCTGCAAGGGGCCGTTGTCTGGCTGGGCAATTGGGCGCCGCCTGTCGTACTCTTGGCCGCTCTCATCGTACTGTTGTGGCGCTACTTTAATCCGTCGCCGGCCAGTCCAGCGCCCAGCCTCGCGGACATTCTCTTGCCCTTCTTCATCGTCCTGATTGTTCTGGGACTACTGCATATCCTGATAACGCTGGTGTTGCGCCTGCGCTGGCCGGCGATTCGCAGCGAGTTCCGCCGCCGCCTGGAACAGCGCATCCGTCGCGAGTTGGAATCGACCTATGCCCCGGTTCCTGGTGAGGTGGCCCAAGCCTTGCGTGCCGAGGGCCGCTCCATCGAAAAGATCTGTGCCGAAGCCACCGAAGTCGCCTCCTGGCTGCACGAACGAGAGCAATTAGCTAATATTAAAGATCTTTATAGTAATTAAGGATCGTTTATGGCTCAAGGTAAATGGATCAGCGACCTGAAGCCCGAGACCCCGTTGGCCGAGGCGGCACGGCATGTTTTGTTTGTGCGCTTGCAGGTGGTCCGGGATTATCTCCCGCGCGCCGCCCTGGAAGCGGACAAGGACATGGAATATGTCCATCAACTCCGCGTGGGCACGCGCCGGGCCGACGCGGCACTACGTATCTTCGCTGAATGTCTGCCGCGAAAGACCTATCGCAAAGCGCGGCGGCGCTTGAGGAAAATCCGCCGCGCCGCCGGTGCTGCCCGCGATTGGGACGTCTTTCTCGCCGACCTGCTCCACCGTGAACAGAACGCCGACGCCAAGCACCGCGGCGGATTGGATTTCCTCGTCGGCTACGCCCTTGGCCAGCGCGCCGCTGCTCATGCCGAGCTGGAAGCCGTCTATCAAAAGGAAGGCCCAACGTTCGAGGCGTTTCTCCTTCGTACTATCGAGGCGATTCGGCCTCCTGATGGCCCATCTTCTCCAACCATCCTTGTGGACCTTGCTCGGCCGGTGCTGTTCAGTTGCTTGAAGGAGTTAGAGCAAGCCGCCCTCGGTGATCTAAGCGATTACGCCCAACTCCATCAGGTGCGCATCGCTGGCAAACGGCTACGCTATGCGATGGAGGTGTTTGCAGACTGTTTCGATGCGACGTTCCGCGAGACCCTCTATCCGCGCATTGAGCAACTGCAAGAGATCCTCGGCCGGGCCAATGACAGCCACGTTGCCCTGGAGAGGCTGAGTGATTTGCGCACACGTCTGCAAGCGATTTGCCCGACGGCCTGGCCGCGCTTGCAACCCGGCTTCGAGCAGCTGCTGCGTTCTCACCAACGCCGCTTGCCCCAGGAACGCCGTCGTTTTCTGCAATGGTGGGACCAATGGCACCCTACCGGCAGCGAAGCCGTTATGATGGCGCTCTTGACGCCGCTATCCTGACAGGTATCTCCACAGCTTCGGCCCTAGCACGAACAGTCCAACCACAACTGCAGCCAGCGCCGCGATCAGCACCGATGCGGCCGCAATATCTTTGGCAATCTTGGCTAAGGGATGAAGTTCCGGCGACAAGAGATCGACCAACGTTTCGACGGCGGTATTGACGAACTCGGCCACCCATACCAGGGCAACGGTCAGGATAAGGATCGCCCACTCGATGCGTTCCAAGCCCGCCCACAAAGCCACCCCGAGGATAACGACGGAAGCGACAGCATGAATCCAGGCGTTGTGTTGCGTGCGCAGCACATACCACCAGCCGGCGAAGGCATGGCGAAACGAGGCGATGCGTGAAACGGCCCGGCGGCTGGGAGGGAAAAGATCGGGTTTCATGTACGCCACGATAGCGGCGTGGACACAGCGCGACAACCCTGTTGGTGCGAATCAAAGCTCCGGAATGGCTTGTCCGTCCGAAATGTTTGCCAACAGGGCAAGGGTGTTGGGATCTGCATTGTTGGCCAGGGCACGGACGCTGCCGTCGCCGAAAAGAAATTGACAGACGCCTGTGTGATAGCCGCCGAAGCCGATGACGGTATCAGTCGGTTTCTGGGCGATGGGATAATTCGGCCCGACCGAGCGGCTGGAACACATCCAGTAGTCACCGTTGTACAGCGAGCAATCGAGCACGCCGCAACCGAAGTATTGGATATGGACGTGCTTATCGCCTGCGAAAAGGGTATTGCTAAGACCATCCCGAATGTCCGTAAAGGACAGGTAGCCGAGCATTTGGCCATATTGGTTCATGGCGGCGCGGAAGGCGCCATTATAAACGTGGCCGTCGCAGTCGCAGCCATCGCAGTTATCTGTGCCGGTGCAAGTGGCATAATCACCCAGCGCCCCCGGCACGAACGGCCCTAGCGTCGGGCCGATGTCGTCGTTTTGGTCTCCTGAGATGCTGTGTCCGGGAGCGGTTTGCGCGGTGCGTCGCGAAGGACAAAAGTAGGTCGGCACCGGCGTCAACCGGGCCAGGTCGGACTGATCGTAATAGACCTTAACGAGATCCCACTGAGCGTACAGGTTGCTTTGTTCGACATAAGGCAGGATCAGGACGGCCCATGTAGCGTGCAAGTCGCTGAGCCGGTTGGGCGGCAGGTTGCTATAGTTGTCATGGTACATGATGAAAGCGAGACCGATCTGGTGCAGATTATTGCTGCAACTGGCGCGGCTGGCGGCCTCGCGCACTTTCTGTACCGCAGGCAGCAAGAGCGCCGCCAAGAGCGAGATGATGCCAATGACCACGAGCAATTCGATAAGAGTGAAACCACCGCGCCGCATTGTTGTCGTCTTTTGCGTTTGCACGACATGCCTCGCAATCAGGGACCGCCGCCTTTACAAGCCAGCGATCATGCTCCGGGGGATTTGAAAACGAAACACACCGGCCAAGCCGAAAGCCGAGGCCGGCAACATCAGCCGCAGATAGCCCACGTTGCCCGATGGGACCGGATAAACCAGCACTTCTTTCACCTGGTGCCCTGGATTGAGCGCATCGCTATCCGCCCGGCCGACCACTTTCCAGTTGGGAGCGAACGTCTTCTGGGCATAGGTGCGCCCCTGGTCATCGGTCAGGGTCGGCGAATGCTTGGAGGGTGAATCCACAAGATCGGCCCACGGCTCATAGGGAGTCTGTTGAAAAACAATCCCTTCGTAGCTGACCCGCAACCGGATGGTAAGAAAGCGTTCTGCTGATCTCCTGGTCGATGACTTCGTTTTCAACTCCACCGGGCCGATCTGGGCCGAGACGATTTCTACGCGCACGTCGCCGCGTTTCAGGGCGTTGGCGGAAGCATCTACCCAATCCTCCTCGCCGACGGGCTGGTAAGCAGCCATCCCGTTTTGCTTGAGGGGGATCCTCAGCAGCGTGGGAGACGGAGGAGAAAAACTTGGCCAACTCCCTAAAAAAAGCAGCCCAAGTAGACACAAGATCACCATAAACAAAGGGAGGATGGCATTCTTTTTTCGCCAGAGCGCCGGCACAACACCGCCCAGCAGCCCACTTAGCAATCCCAGACCGGCAAGGGGCTTGATGTAGGGGCCTAACGAATAGAACGAGGTGAACAACAGCGCTACGCTGAAACAAAGAAAGGCCAGCGCCGAGCCGAAATCAACGGCTCGCAAACGGTCGGGCAAGGAAGGCGAGCATTCCGCCATGATAGTCGTCCGAATCTACGGCCAATGCGAACAGCCTCCCAAACTTCCTGTGGGACCGATCTCCTTTGAGGTTTTGATTCTAACTGTCAGGGAGAGGGAGTCGCAATATTTTTTCTTATCCACATAATTTTATCATTTTTTCATTTTTTGATTCTTCTGCTCTATCAGATTCAGCCGAAGGCCGGACGGCATGAGTCGCCAAACTATCCACAAGAGGGCACTTTTTCCAAGGCAAAGGCCATAGAATCAACTGCGAGCAGGGACCAATATGTGCAAACAATGGGAAGGCCATGACCGATACGACCAAGAAGGTTCTCCGGTTGCTGCATCCGGATCAGCCGCTGGAGGTGCGCTGCGCCGCCGTTTTGGTACTTAGCGAGATCGGCGGTAAAGACGCTGAATTGGCGCGAGTGTTCTGCGAGGCATTGAAAGCCAGCGAAGCGCGGCTCCGGATGCACGTTATCCAAGCAGTAGGCAAGCTGCGCATCGAGGCGGCGCTGCCGCACTTGCTGGAGCGCATCCAGGAGGGAGGCGAAGAGGCGGAGCAAGCCGCCCAGGCGGCGGCGAAGCTGGGGGCCAAAGGCACGCGCGCCTTACAAGAGCTGATGCCTAAAGTAGCGCCGGGCCTGCGGCGTTATATCGCTTCGGCACTGGCAGCGGCAGGTACGGCCAGTGCGGAAACCGCTGCTGTTGCCGTGCTGCTTGACCGCGATCCAGGAGTAGTGGAGGCTGCCGGTCGCTCCCTGTTGGCCCAAGTGCCAGCATTGACACCGGCGCATCGCAAGGCGCTTGCGGACCAATTGTTAGCGCTAATAAGCAATAAAAAGGAGCCGTTAAGTGCGTCTACGGAAGTAGTTGTGCTGCGCGTGCTAGCTGCGCTGGATGATCCGCACACCGAAGCAGTGTTGTGGGAACGCATTGTACCGCCCTATCCGCTGGAGGTGCGCACGGCGGCGTTACAGGCGCTGGGCAAATGGGCCACGTCGCCCACCAAAGAACAGCTTAAACGGCTGTTCGCTTGCGCCGCCGACAGCGATTTCCGTCTGGCGGCGCCGGCGCTGGTGCTCCTCAAAGACCTGCCGGTCAGTGAACGGACGGTGCCAGAATGGCTAACGCTGTTGCAAGCATCCGACGTGGCGGTGCGCAAACTGGCCCTGGATAAAATCGGCGACCGCGACACGGCAGAAGTGGCCAAAGCGCTTTTGCAACAGATCCAGCACCCCGATCGTTCGCTGCGCGACAGCGCCTTGGCGCGGCTGACCCAATTGAAACAGGGGCGGAAAGCACTGACGACGGCCCTGCTGGAAGCAGATTCGCCGGACAGAGCGTGGATGTTGGCGCGGGCACAAGCGCCGTTCGTCCGTACCTACCCAGCAGAATGGCGGGAACAGGTGTTTGCGCAAGTCTGTGATTATCTTGAATCCAACGACCGTCGCGCTGATGCACTTCTGTTTCTGCTCCGCGAAGCAGATGCGACCGAGCTGCGCCAGCGCCTCGAAGATCGAGCGCTTTACTGGCGCAAGAAAAAAGCCTATGAAACCGCCCTGCTGTACTTGCGGCTCTTGCTCCGCGATCCATCGAGCGGGTTTCCGATCCGTCTGGAGTTGGCATGCTGTGGATTGAAAGTATCTCCCCACGATTTGGCGCCGGAAGCGCGGGCGAGCGACCCGTGCTTGCAACAGTTCGCCACGCTTTGCCAAGGCTACGAGGCGGAATTGTCAGCGGCGTTAGAAAAGATCAAATGGCTGAGTCCAGAAGATCTGTACTATCTGGGGTTTCACTTTGCAGAGCAGGCCGGACAGCAAAAACAATTCGGCGGGAAAGTGCTGCGTTTGCTGGTGAAACGTTCGCCGCGGACGAAGCTGGCCCAAGCGGCGAAGCGTAAACTGCGCGGGGCGGGGCTGGAGTAACCATTTCTCCACCTGTTCATGCACCCATCCGCTGCGCCCGCAAGGGCGTTTCTTGGGGCGCGGCGGACAGCGGTATTGGGGTAAACCTTGCCGGCTGTGCGGAACGGGGTTAGCCAGGTAAGGCGGCGTTTGGCCAAGAGGGCCAGTCGGGCTGTTCGCCGGAGAGGGCGGCAACCGAATTCATAAGCTGGGAGACTGGATAACAACCGGCAGGATGCAACAGGATTTGATTCCGTTTCTCCCCCTTGACCGGCGAAAGTCGGTCCCATCGTCGCGGTCTCGACCGCGTCCAGGCAGCGGGGAGCTTGCAGCCGAGTCAGGGAGGACCACTGGCATGAGACAGCGATGGCTTCGTAGTCTGGCCCTGTCACTGGGCGTTGTGGTGCTGGGGCAATGCACGTTCCTTGGGGCAGAGACGGCGGCCCCCGTTATTGAACCCTATCCGCCCGTGGAGATGCCGTCGCCGAAAGCTCCACCACGAGAAGGGCCGGAAGCGGCGCCGGCAGTCTGTTTGGATCGGCCCATCCCTTTGCGCGACGAGCGTCCCGTGGTCGATCAGAAAATTCAGCCCACCGGCTTATTTGCCAACCGCGGTGAAGATGCCTTTGCCCTCAGCCCTGGCGGCAGCTTCCCGCTTGGTCGGCCGATGCCGGTCGGCCCCGCCGGCAGCAGTTCTTCTCTGCCGATGCCTGCGCCGATCCTCAACGCACCGCCGCCGGACGTGCCGTACTCATGGCGGCAACCGCCGGTCTCGGCGCCGGCGTCGCAAGACGCTTTGTCGGCGCCATTGGTCCCAACGCCCAACACGCAGCCTGGCACCAGCTTCGGCGTGGACGCCGGTCTGCCAGGAGGGACCATCGTTTCTCCTCCGGGGAGCACTACCACGCCGGGGACGGTTGTTACGCCGGGAGTCGTTTCCGGGCCGATGGACACTCCCCTCGGGGACGGCGGCTGCTGCGGCAATGATTGTTGCGCCCCGGGTTGTTGTTGCGCCCCGGGTTGTTGCGATGCCACTTGCTGCGAGGGCTGCTGTGGATGTTGGAGCGGCTGTTGCGGCAACGACTGCTGCTTCGGCAACCGCTGGTATGGCTCGGCCGAATACTTGCTGTGGTTCATCAAAGGGCAAATGCTGCCTCCCTTGTTGACCAGCGGTTCGGTCGTCGATGCCGTGCCGGGCGCGCTCGGCCAGCCAGGTACCCAGGTCTTGTTTGGCGGCACCGGCTACAACAATAACCCCTACTCCGGGTTCAGGCTGCGGGGGGGGTACTGGTTTAATGACAACCACGGTTTGGGATTGGACCTTGGCGGTTTCTTCCTCGGCGGCAATGCCAATACCTTTACGGCCTCGTCGATGGGCGTACCGCTTTTGGCCCGTCCATTCTTCAATGCCCTGACCGGCACTCAAGATGTTGAGGCCGTGGCCGCACCCACCGGCTTGGCCGGCACCTTTACCGCCGTCAACACCTTCTTTCTCTATGGCGCCGAAGCCAACCTGCGCCGCAACCTCTGCTGCGGCTGCAACTGGTTCATCGACGGCTTCGTTGGTTGGCGCCTGTTGGGGCTGAACGAAGGGTTGTCCATGACCGAGAACCTGGCCATCTACCGTTCGGCCAACCAGTCACTGCCGGCCGGCGCGACCTTTCTCGTGCATGATCGCTTCGGCACGACTAACTTGTTCAACGGTGGACAGATCGGCGTTATCGGAGAATACCGCTTGGGCCGCTGGAGCATCAATGTGCGCGAGGGGATCGCTCTGGGCGGTACGCAACAGTTCGTGAACATTGCCGGCTCCACCACCTCTGCAGCGCCGGGCGTCCTCCCCACGACCTCGCCAGGCGGTCTGCTGGCCTTGTCGTCGAACATCGGGCCGCACACCCACAGCATGGTGAGCTTTGTCGAAGAAATCGGCGTTAACCTCGGCTATCAGTTCACCAACCACATACGCGGCTTCGTCGGCTACAATTTCTTGTTCTGGAGTAGCGTAGTTCGGCCCGGCGAGCAGATCGACCCGGTCGTCAATCCCAACCTGATCCCACCTGTGGTTGCCGGCGGTCCTAATCGGCCGGCCTTCAGTTTCAACGGCTCCAATTTCTGGGCACAGGGCCTCACGTTGGGCCTCGATATTCGCTGGTGATAAAAAGCGTATTTCAATCTCTTTAGCTGCTTGCGCTCTCTGTTCGCCTCCCCAATTGGGGGCAGGGTCGAGGGCGCAAGCAGCTTTCTCGTTACCGCCGGCGCCACCGCTACACTTCTTGCCTCGCGTGCCCTCGCTGTCTTGTATCTTCTCATTACCCATCGCCGGTCAGGCCGATGAAAACAAGGCTGATTGAGACGCACCTTGATTTTGCACCTCCAGACCCCCACCCGCTTGCCGCACCGGCAAGGGCATCCCTTGCCGGGCGGCAGTGGGGCGAACAGTCGTTTTTACACCTTGCCAGGAGGGCTTTCTCGCTATGTTTGCTTCTTGGTTTCGACTGCTGAGCCGATCCAAACGCCCCGCTGTTCACTGGAAAACCAGGCATCACGTGACGCCCACTCTTGAGGCGCTGGAAGAGCGTTGGCTGCCCAGTACTACCGGCAGCTTGCAATCGCTGCTCGGCACCGGCTATAACAGCCTGAACGCGAACGCAACTACCACGACCAATTCCACGGCGGTCCAGACCCAGCAAGTATCGGCCGCTTTCACCCCGTTCACCACCGGCGCCAGCCAGACGCAATCGGTAGCCCAATTCAATCCTGCGTTAGGTACTCTCGATAGTGTCCAGATTATCCTCAATGGCACGCTCACCAGCGATGTCAAGGTTGAGAACCTCGATGCTGCACCAGCCACAGTGAACGCTCAGGTCAACGGCAACCTTTCACTGCAAGGGCCAGGCGGCACGTTGCTATCGGTCACTCCTTCGATTACCGACAACAGCACCCAGCTGTCCGCCTACGACGGCGTCCTTGACTACGGCGGCTCCAGTGGGCACGACTTCGGCGAACAGTCGGCGTCGGCGCAGCAAACGATCACGCTGACAAACAATCTGTCGGCCTGGGAGGGTAATGGCAATGTGTCCTTGACCGAGACAGCGCAATCGTCCTCGACGGTGTCCGGCTCAGGCAACGAACAAGTCCATATCTCTTCACAAGGTTCAGGGACGGTGACGGTGATTTACACCTACACGCCCGCGCCGCCGCCGGCCCCGCCGCCTGTGCCGCCGGCAAGTCCACCGCCGAGTCCGCCGCCTTGCACCTGCGACTGCGACTGCGACTGCAACACGACACCAACCGGCCCGGCTGCCATCAATGGCATTGTGTATGTGGCCCCCAACCAGACGGCCCCTTATGCTCTGGGGGATCCCGGGGTCAGCAATGTGACGGTGACGTTGACCGGCGTGACACTCACCCAGCAGCAGGTCTCGGAGACCGCTACTACGGATGCCAACGGTCATTACAGCTTCACCAACTTGCAGCCTGGTATCTATGCGGTGACCGATCAGCCGATCCCGGCGGGATATACAGCGGGTGCGGTGACAGCGGGCAACTACGGCGGCGTAGTGTCCGGCAATCAAATACTGCTGGCGCTGCCCGAGGGCGGCGATGCGATGTCCTACGATTTCGGTTTAGTGATACCGTCGGGGCCGAATATCAATCCCTTGACGCCGCCGCCCAGCCCATCTCCATCCCCCGCCCCGTCGCCCCCGCCTTCTCCGGCGCCGCCGCCGCAGACGCAGACAGACCCTCCGCCGGTCCTCAGCAAACGAGAGTTGCTCGGCGACGGTTGGCAGTCGCTGGGATAATGGGAGATTGAGGATTGAGGATTGTAACCAAATTGCGGCTTTCAATCCTCCTTCCTCGATCTTCAATCCTTGATTCTTGGGAGGAACGTGTAGCGGCGGCGCCGAAGAAAAGATGGAATCAAGGACCGGCGCGCGCAAGGAAGCACCCGAAACGTGAGAGGCCTCAAGGATGAGAGGGTGGGACCATGACCAAGCGAAGCCCGTGGTGGGTCGCAACCTTGGCCGTGTTGTTGTCGTCTCTGGCCGCTGCCGCCGAGGACGATCCGTGGCAGGCCGTGAACACAATTCCGGTGGCTTCTCCCGAAGCCGGTCCCGGCCCAGTCGTCATTCTTGAATGCCCCCGCGCGTTGGACAATAGCGCCCGTGCTCGCCCGCTACGGGAGCTGAGCCACTCCTCCCTGGCGCCGGTATCGTTCCAAGAGCCGACCAATGCGCCGCCGCCCGATCCGCCGCCCCCTACGGTCCACACGGTCCTCCAACCGCCCGAGCCGGCCCCGCCCGCCTCCGGGCCGGTGCCGCCGCCGCCCCCGCCGGGCGACGTGCCTTTGAACCAAGGCGTGGTCATCGATAAGCCGTTGCAGCATTCGTTCTGGGACCGCTGTAAGGAATGGATCATGGGCGGAGGCGGTGAAGACGCCAGCGCGACGGGGCGCTGTCTCCTCCAGAGCGATCATGCTTTCGACTATTTCGCCTCGCCCGTCACCAATCCCTTTCTCTTCGAGGACCCGCGGGCGCTGACGGAACTGAAACCGCTCTTCATCTACGCCGGGGCCCCGCGCTCGAACCCGATTTTCCGAGGCGGAAATGAGGAATTCTACGGCTTGCAAGCACGTTTGGCCGTCACCGAGCGCCTGTCGCTGACCATAAACGAGCTGGGTTTTATCACCCTGAACCCTTTCAATCCCAGCGCCGGACCGCCGGGCAAGTTCAGTGAGAACACCGGTTTCGCTCAGATCGAGCTAGGCCCTAAATACACCTTTTTGCGCTCCGAAGAGTGGAAGACCGTGATGGCCGGCGGTTTGATCTTTCAAATCCCTGCCGGTTCGCCGAAAGTATTTCAGAACACCGGCACACTGGGACTGGCGCCGTATTTGTCAGCGGCCAAGAATTTCTGCTTGCCCTGCGGCTGGGGCAGCACCAACTTGATGGGCACGTTGGGTTATGATTTCTCCGTGACCAAGCAACGCTCTCAATTTTACTATATGATGTTGCACTGGGACTATAATATCGCCAACACCAATATGTTTTTCCCCTTTTTAGAATTGAGTTGGTACCATTATACAGTCGGCGGCAACGCCAACGTCCCTGGTTTTGGTTTTGAGGGTTTAGACCTGGTGAATTTCGGATCAAAGAACGTCGGCGGCCGCGACTTCTTGGGCATTTCGCCCGGCCTGCGTTTCAAGCTCAACGAACACATCCAGGCCGGCGCCGCTATCACCTGGCCGCTGCTCAAACAGAAGGAAATCAACGATTACACTCTGACATTTGATATTATTTTCCGGTATTAAGGTCACCAATTATCCAATTGCCTTGAAACGACGCACACATTCTGTGATCGCTATTTCGGTCGGCAGCCGTTCGATGCTCGAAGCCCCAAAGAAGCCGACGACGCCGCGCGTGTGCCGGAGGACGTAAGCGGCATCCTCCGGTTCAGCGATCGGCCCGCCGTGACAGAGGACCAACACATCGGGATTGATGCTCTTGGCGGCATCACAGAGCGCCTGCACGCGCTGGGCGGCTTGTTCCAAGGTCAGCGCGGTCTTGGCCCCGATGGTCCCCTTGGTGGTCAAGCCCATGTGCGGAATGAGCACGTCGGCCCCTGCTTTGGTCATCGCCCGTGCCTCGTCTTCGGTGAACACGTAGGGGCACGTCAGCAAGCCAATGTCGCGGGCGGCGGCGATCATGTCCACTTCCTTATCGAAGCCCATGCCTGTCTCTTCAAGTCCTTGGCGAAAGGAGCCGTCGAAGAGGCCGACGGTGGGAAAATTCTGCACGCCGCTGAAACCCGCCGCCTGCACTTCGCGGAGGAAGCGTTTCATGATGCGAAACGGATCGGTGCCGCACACGCCGGCCAACACCGGCGTCCGCTGCACGATCGGCAGCACTTCGCGGGCCATTTCCATGACGATCTGATTAGCGTCGCCATAGGGCATCATGCCGCTGAGACTGCCGCGGCCGGCCATGCGAAAGCGCCCCGAGTTGTAAATGATAAGCAAATCGATGCCGCCGGCCTCGGCACACTTGGCCGACAAGCCTGTGCCCGCCCCACCGCCGATGATCGGCTTCCCGGCCGCTACCTGGCTACGTAGACGTTGCAAACATTCGTCTCGGCTGAAAATGCTCATGGTTATATATCCTGCCACCGACTTGCCAGGGGAGCAAGGGGAAGTGGTCAGGCGGCCGCCGGAGTCGAGTTGGACAACTGGGGGGAGTTTGGTAGGGGCGGAAGGGGCAGATCGACGGCGATGCGGGGCCGGAGACGATCTTTCAGCTGCAGACAAGGGCGTTCAAGGAGATAGTAAGAGAGCAACGCCGCCAAGTACGACAAGCCAACGGCCAGAAAGACTAACACCGTATGACCCAAGTACGAGCTGGTAGCAAGGGCCAAATACACACAAGCCGGCCTGAGAGCGCGAATGATCGGCATATGAAAGAGATACAGCGCATAGGAGAGGCGGCCTGTGCCGACCAGAGGCGCAGCCTCCAGGATGCGAGTGGCCAACGGCGCCGGTGCCGCCAACAGGCGGGCAAGGATAAGGGCCGTCATCAGGGCCACGCCGGTGAAGAGGCCGTGGTAAAACTGAGAATGGTCCAGGGGCCGACAGCTCGTCAGATAGCCTAGATAGATGAAGCTGATTAATGAGGCTGCTCCGATGCAGCGGATGAAACGCGGAGATTTGGGCAGCAGGTTCCAGGCGGTGAGCAGACCGAGCAAGCAGCCGGCCAGGAGGGCGTCGGCGCGCGTATCCAAGCCTCGATAGAGGCGAGTGATCGCGGCCCCGCGGTCAACGCCGTGGTTTTGATACCAATGATACAGCCCCATACGCAGGAGTGCCGACGTCCCAATACCACCGCCGACGAGCACCAGAATTCGCCGCCGCGAGAGTCTCGCTCGCAACATGAGGTAGAGCAGGGTCGGCCAGAGCAGGTAAAATTGCTCTTCCACAGACAGCGACCAGGTGTGGTCCAAAGTCGGCATGTAGGTCTGGTGCAGCATGTGCCAATTGCTCACGTAGCAAGCCGCCACCGCTATTTCCCGGACCCGCGCCCATCTTTCCCGCGCCGAGGGCAGCCAAGGAATCGACAAGCCACAAAGCACAAGCAACAAAATAAATGCGGGCAACAGCCGTAAGGCGCGGCGAAGATAGAATTGTTTGAGGCGGATTAAGCCGTTGACCTGCCATTCTTCCAGTAACAAGGACGTGATGAGAAAACCGCTAAGGACGAAGAAGATGTCAACGCCGAGAAAGCCTCCCGGCAACAGCCCCAGGTGAAACGCCAAGACCAGCAAGATTGCCACTCCACGCAGGCCATCCAGCCAGCGCCGATGCCCCAGATGAAAAACGCCTTCTGTTCTCCGGGGCGCCGTCCCTTCGTTGGCAGCGGAACGGATCATTCCCTTCTCCTGTTCCAGTCGAGAGTTGACGTTTTCATCGACGAAGGAGCGTGTCGGAAATGAGGAAAAGCCCCGATTTTACCAGGCTAGCAGGGCGTGCCTCTCGATTTAGGCGAGCGGGGTTGCGTCAGCGCCCCGAAAAAATTCCTCCGGGACGCTGGGCGCAACCTCGCTCGCCAGAATGCATCCTGTTTCAAGTGGGTGCAGGCGAGCGGCGGGGTTTATCCCCGCCGCCTCTACAGCGGGGTTTATCCCCGCCGCCTCAGGGGGAGTAGGAAGCGTGAGCACGAAAACGCTCGGCGAGGTATCGGTCCTTGCGTCTCGTTGCCCACGCTTCCCGTTCATCAGAATTTGACCGGAACCTTAGCTCGCCGTCGAGCCGCCGCCGGACAGGAACGCCTCCACCCCAACGAACACCGGCGAATGCATCGCAGAGGGTGGGACCTGGTTGAAGGCGCCTAGCAACGCCCCCAGCGGCGTACAGGGATCGGGCGGATGTTGGAAGTTCAGGTCGAAGACCGGCGATTGCTGAATGCATGGGTCCGGCGGCAAAAAGTGGCTGACGGCGACGGTCAGGCCAGTGAAGGCCGGCACCGTCGAAGGCGTAACGCGATCTTCCAGCGCCTCCAGCGACAGCTGGACCCTTCGCCGTACAGCGATGCCTCGTCGCTTGGGCAAAATTCGGGGCGGATACTGTCGAAGCGAACGTAACCAAGAGAAGCGAATCATGAGCTGTCTCCTTTTTGCAGAGTTAGGCAAAGATACCATGACAAACCCAGAAGCGCAAGACTAAATCAACAAATTTCTAACTCAGGACACTAGCTTTCCTGGACATATTTCTCTGAGCGGGGAGCGGTTGTCTCCTGAGTACACCGCAGGAGGTGGACGCCTCCACTCAGGGCAAGGAGGGCTTGCACTACCCCTTCGGTAGTGGATTCTCGTGCCTCGGCCGCTACCGGCAATCCCTTTTCTCGAATCGCCGCGCTGGTCACGGGACTGATGCTCACCAGCTGCACCGCGCCCGAACGAATCCGTTGCAAGGCTTCCTCATCAAGAGCGCGGACCAGCGAACGAGCGATATTGGAACTGGTCAGCGTGATGTAATCGATGTCTCCGCGCCGCACTAACTCCAGAGCTTCGGAACCGGGTTGGATAGCGTCCACTTGGGAATACACAGCGATTTGTTCGACCTGGGCCACACTGCTCAGCTGTTCGCGCAGGACTTCTCGGCCGCGGTCCGCCCGCGCCAGCAGCACGCGCTGACCAGCAACATGGTCTTTCAAGGCGGCAGCCAGTCCCTCCGAATCGTAAACAGCCGGGACTAAATCGGGCTCCAGGTGATAGCGGCGCAAAGCGTCGGCCGTGCCGGGGCCAATGACGGCCAGACGCACCCCGGCCAAGGCCCGCAGATCGCGGCCTGTCTGGCGCAGGCGGCCCATCAGCGCCTCGACACCGTTGGCGCTGGTGAAGACAAGCCATTGATAGGTAGAAAGATGGGCAAGGGCCTGATCCACTGGTGCCCAGTCAGCTGGTTCGCGGATCGCTACCGCCGGCAGCAGCGCCACGACCGCGCCCAGTTCTTCCAGTCGTGCAATCATCTCGCGCGCTTGGTGACGTGGACGTGTCACCAGGATGCGCTTGCCCAAGAGCGGCCGAGATTCGAACCAAGCCAACTCTGTTCGCAAGTTCACTACCGAGCCGATGATGACCAGCGCCGGCGCCTTGAGGCCGGCCTGCTGCACGGCCGCCGGCAATTCGGCCAGAGGCGCTGTCACGGTGCGCTGCCGCCCCGTCGTCGCCCAGTGGACGACGGCGGCCGGCGTTTGGGCCGGCTTGCCGTGGGCGATCAGTCTTTCGACAATAAAGGCCAATCGCGCCATGCCCATGTACACCACCAGGGTTCCCGGAAAGTGGGCCAGGCCCGCCCAGTCGAGAAAACTATCCTTTTTGTCTGGCTTTTCATGGCCGGTGACGAAGGCCACGGCGCTAACATGCTGACGATGGGTCAAGGGAATGCCGGCGAACGCGCCCGCTCCCAGCGCTGCCGTCACGCCGGGGACTATCTCGTAGGGAATGCCGGCCCGCTGCAGTGCTTCGGCCTCTTCCCCACCGCGGCCGAATACGAATGGATCGCCGCCCTTGAGTCGGACCACCCGCTGCCCCTGTCGCGCGGCATCGATCATGAGCTGATAGATCTCCGGCCAACGCTCCGGATGCGTCCCGTGCAGGGAATCCACGCAAATCCGCCGTGCGCTTTCCGGGACATGGTCGAGCAGACGAACAGGGACCAGGCGGTCATACAGAACCAGATCGGCACGCTCCAGCAATTCCACGGCGCGCAGCGTCAACAAGCCTGGATGACCAGGACCGGCGCCGACAAGGGCCACAGGATAGGTGACTTGAGATATATTCACACCTCGATCAATTCTTCCGAATCGGGTACGTCTTCTCCCAGCTCGGTTTCCGGCGAGGACAGCTTGACCAACCAGATGCCGAACTCGAAGAGCAGGCACATCGGCAGCCACAAAAATAGCATTGTCAAGGCGTCTGGCGTCGGCGTGATAATGGCCGCAAAAACGGCGAGGACCATCCAAGCCATGCGGCGTTTGCTGCGGAAGGAATTGGTATCGACAATGCCCAATTTGGCCAAGAACATCATGACCAACGGCGTTTGGAACGAGAGGCCGAAGATCAACGGCATCCAGATAGCGAAGCTGAGCCATTCGTTCAGCCGCATATCTGGCTTGAAGCCGAGCCATTCGTTGAACCACAACAGCGCTTCGATGGCACGCGGAATGACGAGAAACTCGCACATCAAGACGCCTGTCAAGAACAGTCCCAGACTGATCGGCAGATACACGTGGACCAGGCGTTTCTCGTGCGGATACAGTCCAGCAGCTACGAACATCCAGATCTGCCAGAAAATCCACGGACTGCCGAGAATGAAGCCGCACACCAGGCACACCTTGAACCATACCATGAACGCTTCCATGATGTTCAACGTCGTCATGCTATCGAAATCGCCGACGATGCGCGTCGCTTCCTGAAGCAGGCCCGCGGCCTTGAGCGGCTCGCCATAGGCAATCCAGAGGGGAACGAGGGCTTCTTCGGAGACTATTTCTTCGTCTTCTCCAGGCTGGTCCTTGTCGCCTGCGCCGCCTACTAATCGGCTGACAATCGAGGCCTCGTCGCTGCCTGCCTCATCGCGGCGCAGGATGGGATGTTTGAACTTTTCGAGTTCTGCGCGGGGAGCGCCCTTTAAGGCGGCTTGCAATTGATCGCGGAGAAAATAAACCTTGGTGAAACCGGTCGGCTTGTTGATTTTCTGAAGAGTAGGATCGTTTTGCAGTTCCTTCATCGTCTTTTCGACGCGGCGATTGTAAAAGGCGCGCAGCTGTTCTTTGACAGGAGCGGTGATGAAATCGACAGCATATTTGCCGATAAAAAAGCTAAACATCAGGGCCACTACAAAGCCGGCAAAGGCGCGCCAAAGATGTTGGCGCAGCTCTTCCAGGTGGTCGCCGAAAGTCATGCGGGTATCGGCGAAATAATCTTCGGGATCATGTACCGTGCCGTTGCTGCTCATCGTCATTTCCAAAGTAGGTATGTGGCCGCAGGGAGAGAGAAAGATTCGGCTGGTCCAATCGCCACGGAAATAATCCTATCAGCGAGCGCCAGGGTTCTCAACCCGTATATGGGGACCGCTCTGCAAGACGCCAGGCTCCCTCGAAGGGGCGCCAGCGTAAAGGAGATCCTGCCACTACATTATTGAGACGAGGAGGGGGCGTATGTCCCAGCGAGCGGGAGGTGTGAACCCCCCGGTTGTGCTACCGGGGGGTTCACACCCCCCGCTCGCCCCTCATTCGGACGCAACCCCGCTCGTCTTAATGTAGTGGCAAAACCACGTAAAGGATTCGTCTGTTGCGGTACGGTTGGGAGAGCTACAATAAGACCCTCCGTTTTTCTGACCTCGGACCTCTTGGAATTTCTCATGATGCCCTCGCCGATTTGTTATCTTCTTGTGCGACTTGCGTCTGTGCTGCTTGTTCTGACGCCTGTTTCCGCCTTGGCGCAAGCGCGGCCGCTGGAGTTCCGCCTTACTTTCGATCGACAGGTTTCCACCCAGCCGTTCACCGGCCGCGTTTATGTCATGCTCTTCAAGCAAGACGTGAAGGAGCTGCGCCCCGGTCCCGACTGGTTTCATCCTGATCCGTTCTTCGCCAAGGACGTGAAGGATTGGCAGCCCGGTCAACCGCTTGTCCTCGATGGGAAGTCATTGGGCTTTCCAGCAACAATGGACAAGACGCCGAAAGCGACGTACTCGATCCAGGCCGTCATGGACTTCGACCGCGGCGAACGCAGCTTCAGCACCGCCGAGGGCAACGGTTACAGCCGCACCCTCCGCCGCGAACTGGACGGTGCCACAACCGGCCCGATCGAATTACGGATCGATCAAGTCTACAAATCGCCCCCTTTCATAGAAACGGAGCGCGTCAAGCTGGTGGACCTCGAGAGCAAGCTGTTGACCGCTTTCCACGGGCGCTCGACACATTTGCGGGCCGGCGTGGTGCTGCCGCGTTCGTTTACGACCGAGCCGCAGCGGCGTTATCCGGTGGTCTACGAGGTCCCCGGTTTCGGCGGCACGCACTGGACTGCTCACGCCGCTGCGCAACGTGACGCCACCAACGTGGCCGGTATCGAGATGATTTACGTGGTCCTCGATCCGAGCTGCCGTTTTGGCCATCACGTCTTCGCCGATTCGGCCAACAACGGCCCCTGCGGCCGCGCCCTCATTGAAGAGTTGATTCCGTATCTCGAAGCCAAGTATCGCGGCATCGGCACCGGCCAGGCGCGCTTCGTGACGGGGCACTCGTCCGGAGGGTGGAGCAGCCTCTGGTTGCAGATCACCTATCCTGATCATTTCAACGGCGTCTGGTCTACTTCGCCGGACCCGGTCGATTTCCGCGATTTTCAGGGGATCGACCTCACCAAGCCGGACGCCAATATCTTCTTGGATGCGCGCGGCGAGAAACGGCCAATCGCTCGACTGCACAGCAAGCCGGTCCTCTTTTACCGCACCTTTTCCGACATGGAAGAAGTGATGGGCCACGGCGGACAGCTGGGTTCGTTCGAGGCGGTGTTTTCGCCGCGCGGCCCCGACGGCCGGCCGCGCAAGCTCTGGGACCGCGCCACCGGCACGATTGATCCAGAAACGGCGAAGGCTTGGGAGTGTTACGATATCCGTATTGTCCTGGAAAGCCATTGGAAAACGCTGGCCCCCAAACTGGCTGGTAAACTGCACATCTGGACGGGCGGTGCAGACACGTTTTATCTTGACGGTGCGGTGCGGCGGCTGAAAGAATCGTTGGCGCGGCTGGGCAGCGACGCCGTTGTTGAGATCCATCCGGGCCGCGATCACGGCTTGCGCGATAAGGCCATCCTCGACCGCATTGCTCGTGAAATGGCCGATCGTTTCCGGCGTACCCAACTACGCTAGAGGACAGCATGGGCATCAACACCTTGGCAATCGTCGGCGTCGGTTTAATCGGCGGCTCCATCGCTTTAGCAGCGCGGCGGCGGGGCGTCGCCACGCGCATCATCGGCATTGATCGACAAGCAGAAACGCGGACTCGCGCCCTCCGAGATGGCATAATTGATGACGCCCATGCCGACCTGACCGCCGCCGCTTACGCCGACCTTATTTTGTTCTGTACTCCGGTTGACGGGATCGCTGCTCAGGCGGTTGAAGTGTCGGCCCATTGTCGCCCCAGTACGCTGCTGAGCGACACCGGCAGCACGAAAGCGGCCATTCTCCGAGACGTGAATGGTCGATTGCCCTCCGGCGTCGAGTTTGTCGGCAGCCATCCTCTTGCCGGCTCGGAGAAACACGGACTGGCCCATGCCAGCGCCCATCTGCTGGAGGGAAGGCTGGTGATTGTCACTCCGCCCCCTGGAACAACGGACAACGCCTTGTCACGAATTTGCGCTTTCTGGAGGTCGCTGGGAGCGCGGGTGCAAGTGATGGACGCTGATGAACACGACCGTGCTCTGGCCCTTACCAGTCATCTGCCACATCTGCTCTCCGCTGCGTTGGCCGGCATTCTGCCGCCGGAATGGTATGATCTGACTGCTACCGGCTTCCGCGATACGACCCGCCTTGCTGCTGGACAACCAGACCTGTGGTCAGCCATCTTCCGCACCAATCAGACACATCTGTTGACCGCCCTGGACCGTTTCGAAGAGCAATTGCGGTGCTTCCGAGAGGCCCTTCACCAAGGCGACCGGGCCGCACTCGAATCGCTCTTGCAACAGGGCAAGAAAGTCCGCGACGATCTCTGTCTGTAAGTAAGGAGAAAATGGCCGCCAAGGCATCAAAGACACCGAGAGCACATAGGAAGGAAAATATTTTGAGACGATGTTTTTCCCTTTTTGCGCTCTTTTTCCTCTCGGCGCCTTGGCGATTATACTTTGAGCCGCCGGGTTAAACCCGGCGGCTCACAGAAGGGAGAGCGGCTCACAGAAGGGAGAGCGGCTCACATTCAACCGAGGGCAGTATAAATTCACGGCTTCGTTACAGCGCCGTCGCGGCGGCGAAGGTTGCCCCATTGCATGTCGAAGGGCGGATCATCGTTGATGGGGAACTTGGCCGCCAACTTCTCATCGAGGTCGATGCCCAGGCCCGGTTTGTCGTTGGCCCAGTAGTATCCGTCTTTGAGCGTTGGGCAACCGGGGAACACGTCCTGCTCCGCCTGGGTAAAGTCGCGGGCCTCTTGAATGCCGAAATTAGGGACTGCCAGATCGAGATGGACGTTGGCGGCATGGCCGACGGGCGAAACGTCGCCGGGGCCGTGCCAGGCCGTGCGGACGGCAAAGAACTCACACAGGGCCGTGATCTTGCGAGCCATCGACAATCCACCCACTTGCGAGATGTGGATACGAATAAAATCGATTAATCGGCCGGATACCAGCGGCAGCCATTCGTTGGGATTATTGAAGAGTTCGCCCATCGCAATTGGAGTCGTCGTTTGCTGCCGCAAATGCGTGAAGTAGCCGACGTCCTCGGGGCTGAACGGATCTTCGAGGAAAAACAGGCGATAGGGTTCGAGGTCCTTGGCCAAGCGTAGGGCGAGGATGGGCGGCACCCGTTCATGCACATCGTGCAGCAGCTCGACTTCGTCGCCGAGTTGCTTGCGGAGGTGTTCGAAAAGGCGCGGCACGGTGCGGACGTAGTAACTCGGCTCCCAAACGTGCGGGCGACGGCTGCTCGTCGTGTCGGACTTGAGTGTACTGCCATAAGTCGCATAGCCGGGGATGGCGACCTGGGCGCGAACGTAGCGATAGCCCTGTTCCATGAATCGACGGACGTTCTTCTCGACTTCCTGGAAAGTGGCGCCGCCGGCATGACGATACACATCGACGGCCTTGCGGCACTTGCCGCCGAGCAGTTGATAGACCGGCATGCCGGCCCGTTTGCCGAGAATGTCCCACAAGGCCATGTCCACGCCGCTGATGGCGTTGTTCAACACCGGGCCGTTGCGCCAATAGGACGACACAAACGAGGCTTGCCAGATGTCTTCGATTTGCAGCGGATCTTTGCCGAGAAGGAACGGCTTGAGGTACTTGTCCACAGCAGTCTCGACAACACGCGGCCGCTGCGTGAAAGTAGCACAGCCGAGCCCATACAGCCCGGGTTCACTGGTCATCACCTTGACGACGACAAGGCGAATTTTCGCCGGCGCCGTGAGGATCGT
>JAJPIY010000342.1 GCA_021324515.1 Planctomycetota bacterium | reverse complement strand
CCATGGGGCAAGACTGGTAAGCGCCCCGAGCGAGCGTGGTTGCGTCAACACTGGCGAGCGGGGGTGTTACCCCCCCGGTTGCACAACCGGGGGGGGTAACACCCCCGCTCGCCAGTGTTGACGCAACCACGCTCGCTCTGTTTTTCGCAACTCCTGCATTCCTCTCCCTCTTGCCGCTGTCGCCTTCGCGCGTTACTCTCAGAATCATCTGCTTTGTTTCACAATCGCCAAAGAGTATCGCGGACAACGGATTTGGGGAGCGCGTGAACTGGAATAGCGTGCTGGGATGGATGACCAAGAACATGCTGGCCCGACAGACGGCGGAAGCAGTGTGGGCTGCCGCCGGCCGTCGTCATCTGGCCCGGCTCGGCCGGCTTGCGCCGGCACGCTGCCAGAAGCGCATCTTACTCGGTCTGGTGCATGAAGCTGCGGCGACGCGTTTTGGCCGTGATCATGATTTTCGCCGTATCCGTACCCTCGTCGATTATCGCCGTCTGGTACCGTTGTACAGCCGCGCTGATCTCTGGCGTGAATACTGGCAGCCCGTTTATCCGCACTTGGCCGGAGCGACCTGGCCAGGGCCGTCCGTCGCTTTGCAAGCCGCCCATCGCTCCGCTTTGCAAACGGCCTTGGCCCTGGTGAAGCACCTTCGACCGCGTGCCCGGCTGCTGTCTGGCGCCTTGCTCGTCCTTAGTGATGAGGGGCCATCTAGCCGCACGGAACACACCTTTTTAGCCGAGTGCCTGCCTGCTCTGGTCCGTCCTTACACAGTCCCATGCGTTGAGATCGAAGCCGAGCGCTTTGCCCATTTGCCTGTTACCGGCTTAATCGGTCCGGCGGAGCGTTTGCTGTTGCTGCTGGACAAAATCAAGCAGGCAGGCGGCAAGCGTTGCCTGCGCGACATCTGGCCGCAGCTGTCGGCTATCTTGTACACACGTCGTCCAACGGATAGGCCGGCAGCACGACTGCGCACCGAAGCAGGAGAGACGGTGCTGTTGCTGGAGATGGTCGGGCGGGCCGAGGGGCCAATTGCCATCGAGGATCCGTGCCACGGCTTGTTCCGTTTGCTATTCGATCACGGTGTTTACTTTGAGTTTGTGCCGCCCGCCCAGGCCGATGAGCCGCGTTGTCCACGTTTCGGCATCGAGGAAATAGAGCTGGGAGTGCCTTATGAATTGGCACTGACTTCGCCAGCCGGCTTGTGGGCTTGTCGCCTGGGCCGCACCGTCTGCCTCGAACGTCGCCAGCCGCCGCTGTTGCGCTTTGTCGAAACCGCTATCTGCAAGCCGAGTGCGGCTGAGGCCCGGCGTCCGAGACGGCGAACGGACCTGATGTCGCCTACGGAATTGCTGCCGGAAGCCCATCCACAAAACACCGACATTCCGGCAGCGCTGCCAGAAAACGCTTTCCATAGCCCTTGGTCAATACTCGCGGATCGAGGATGACCACCAATCCGGTATCGGTGCAGGTGCGGACCAGTCGGCCGAATCCTTGCTTCAATTTGATGACTGCTTGCGGCACCTGATAATCGAAGAAGGGTTGGCCGCCCGCTGCTTCGATCGCTTCCTGGCGTGCCGCCGACACCGGCCGATCCGGCACGGCAAACGGCAGCTTGGTGATGATGACGTTCGACAACGCCTCGCCCCGTACATCGACGCCTTGCCAAAAACTATCAACGCCGAACAACACGGCATTGCCGGCAGCGCGAAAGCGCTCGATCATCTGGTTGCGCGGCAGACCGTCGCATTGGCTGAGTAGCGGATATCCTCGCCGCGCACACCACGGCCGCAGCTGCGTCGTCGCTTTTTGCATCATTTGATAGCTGGTAAAGAGCACAAAGGCCCGCCCTCGTGTTTTTTCGAGGTATTCGGGGATTTTTTCCAGAACGGCCTCTTCGTACTTGGCTGGCTGCGCCGCGGGATCGGGCATATTGCGGAACAGGTGCAGCTCGACTTGTTCGCGGTAGTTGAAGGGGCTGCCCAATTGCAGCGTTGGGCAGGTGCCCAGGCCGAGCCGTTCCTGGAAGAAGTGGAAACCGGAGTGACCGCCGACGCTGAGCGTGGCGCTGGTCATTATCACCGTGGGCACCTTGTCGTACAAATGTTGGCGCAGGGCCGGCCCCACATCGATGGGAGCACTGGCTAGTTCAATGCGCTCGTTTCGCCCTTGGAGGATATCGATCCAGTAAACTTGTCCTTCCAGCGCCTGAGCCAGCCACTGTTTGACACCCAAGGCCAGGCTGCGTGCGCGGTCGGCTACAGCAATAAACTCGATCTGCTGTTCCTCATCAAGGTTTTCCGCTACAGCATCGAGACAAGCACCGAGTTTTTCCAGTTCTTCGGAAAGAATGTCTGGCACAATGTTAGGTTCACGGACGCGCATGGAATCCGAATGGCGATGGGCCTCCGAGCTGCGCCCGTATGGGAGCGGCCTCTCCAAGCGTTCTCTTACGGTTGCGGCCCGGATGCTGGCGAAGAAGCGCTCGCTGGTTTGGCGAACTATCTCTGTCTGCGCTGCCGCATCCTCCGAGGGGATGAAAGCGAGCAGACCACGGCGCGTGCGCGGATGGAACAGTTTGTTGAGCAGATACTCAACAGCACCGCGGCTAATCTGCAATCCCAGATGTTCGGCAGCCACGTCTTCGAGCGTGTGCGCCTCGTCGAAGACAACCACTTTGTAATCGGGCAGGAGGTTCGCACCCTCCCGGCGCAGGGCCAAATCGCTGAAAAAAAGGGCGTGATTAACAATAAGCAATTGAGCGCCGAACATCCGCTTCCGCGCCTGGAAATAGAAGCATTTGGCATAATCGGGGCAGCCGCGGCCCAGACAGTTGCCGCTGTCGCTCTCCACCAGGTCCCACACGGCCGGCTGGACAGAAAAGGCCAAGTCGCTGCGGCTGCCGTCGCGCGTGGTTCGCGACCAGCGGCCAATCTGTTGCAATTGCTCAACCGCCGCCGGTTCAAATAGTAACGCGCCCGCACGTTGCTGCGCCCCGCGCAGCCGCCGCAGACTGAGATAGTTGGAACGGCCTTTGACGAGCGTGGCATTGAACTGTTGCGGCAGCACCTCTTGCAAGAACGGAATGTCTTTGTGAACGAGTTGCTCTTGCAAGCTGATGGTGTGCGTCGAGATGACGACGCGGCATTCCTTATGGCCTGTCGCCGCGAGGATGGCGGGCACCAGATAGGCAAAGGATTTGCCTACCCCCGTGCCTGCCTCGACCATGAGATGGCGGCGCTGGGCAATCGCTTCGGCGACAGCGTTGGCCATGTCCAATTGCTGGCTGCGCGGCTCGTAGTGCGGCAACTTCTGGGCGATGATGCCGTCCGGACCCAAAATCGATGCGAGGGACATGCGTTAAGACCCTGTTCCTTCACGGAATGAGGCAAAATCGCATTGTACCATGCAGCAAAGCTGAGGAGAAAGCTGGGTAGGTGCGCCCCCAGGGCTGTTTCCTTCTCGGCGATTTCGTCACACTAGGGCCAATGGGCACCTACCCATCTTGCCCATCATGAAGAAGCACCAGAGAAGGAAACAGCCCTGGGGGCGCTCCAAGAAGCAGAGAAGCATGCAAGACCAAGACACAAGAGAGGTGAGCGGTAGGGTTTATCTCCGTTGTGGGCGGGCCAATGCAGCAGACAGCGCGGCGCCCCGTGACAGTGGATCGTTGCAGGAAACGACTTTGTCTCAAACAATGCTTTGTTGCTTTGAAAAGAGATTTTAGCAGCTTGCAGCAGGGGATTTGTAAACTATGGCGCATACGGCGCCAAGCGCGGGGCCAGCCAATCGATGATGCAGGGCAGTAGCCGCTCGGCCGTGCGGCGATTGTGCTTGCCTTGGGGGTCGTAAGCGACGCCTATCTCCAGGCCACGGCAACGGGCCGCAAACAGAAAACTTTCGACATGGGCAGCGATGTTGAACTGGTCCTTGCCAGCGTAGGCCACGAACATCTCGAATTGGCCGGGCTGCACGTCGTACAGATCAAGCATTTCGATGGGATTGTTGCGAATGATGGCCGGCAGCGTCTCCGGATTGCCGCGGCTGTAGAGCGGATTGAGGATCTTCCGCAGGCGGATGGGGATGCCGTAGAAACGAGCGAGGACGGTGCGGCGATGCACAAAGTCGGTTCGCCAGCCCCAGCAGCAAGGATCAAAGGCAGCGCGGTAATGGCCGTGGCAATCTTGCCAGCGCAAATTCAAGGGTGGAAACAGCCCGACAACATGGCGAAAATAGGTCGGATATTTGATGGCCTTGTTAAAAGCGGCCGACCCGCCGAGAGAGACGCCGAGGATGGCGTGGGCGTCGCGCTCCGGACGAATGGGAAATCGGCTTGTCACAAACTGCCACACATCAATCATCAGAAAATCTTCAAAGCGGCCGGCCTCGCTGTTGAGGAAAAAACTGCTGGGGTTGAGAAGACAATCCTTGCCGCGGATGCTGCCGTCCGGGGCGGCGAGGATGAACGGCGGCAACCGGCCCGAAGACATGGCCTGGTCTAGCGGGCGGATGACATCATGCAGAAAAGCAAATTCATCCTGAGCGGTGCCGTGCAGCCACAGCGCCAACGGATATTGTTTGCACGGATCGAAGCCGGGCGGCAGGTACACGTATAAGTCGCGTTTTTGCTGCAAGGCCGGCGACCAGATGCGTTTATCGCGGCCGTGGTTGTGTGTGAAATCCAGAACTTGCCCCTGGAGCTGGGCGTTGACGCGGTCCAGCTCCGTAAAACGCCGAATCGGATGCGCCTGTGCTTCGCCCCCGTGCAGAATGCAAAATGCCGATTGCAGAACGAAAAGCAGCCTGAGATTCATTCTGCAAAACATCGAGAGTGTCTCCAGCGCGCGGGGAGCAGGCATTCTTTTCCTTCGGCCACAGCACAGGGCGCAAACCAGCGCGGAGGAGGTGGACCGCATGCAAAAGGGTGCAACAAAGAACAGACATAACGATTTTGCGATGCGAGCAGCGGGGTTTACCCCCGTCGCACCACTGGCGAGCGGCGGGGTTTATCCCCGCCGCACCACGGCGGGGATAAACCCCGCCGCGTCGCTGTGTTTTACTAGAGGCTCCCGGTGAACAAGAGGTTCGCTAAAATGACTCAAGTGCTCTGAGTCCCCACCCCAGGAAGGAGGCTAGCCATGACAATCACCGCGACCGAGTTGACCCAGCGCCATTGCCGGCCCTGTGAGGGCGGCGTGCCGGCCCTGAGCGCTGCGGAGGTGCGCGAGAGGCTGCGAGCCGTGCCGCAATGGCGGCTCACCGACGATGGCAAACGCATCCGCCGCGAATGGCGCGTCAAAGACTTTGCGACCGCTCTTGACTTCTTTGCGCGCGTCGGTCAAGTTGCTGAGGCAGAGGACCATCATCCCGACCTGCACCTGACCGGCTATCGCAATGTCGCCATCGAGTTGTCTACTCATGCCGTCGGCGGACTGACGGAAAACGATTTTATCCTCGCCGCCAAGATCGACCAGCTGCCGGTGGAACTGAAGAAGTAATATTGTTGCCAACTCGCCGCGCCGGCAAGAGCGTCCCTGGCCGGTGCGGCGAGTTGGCAAAAACCAACGCCAGGGAAGGTGAATACATGAAAACGATTAAATCCGTGCCAATCGGCACAGCCGTCTGTGGTCCGGGACAGCCGCTGTTGTGGATCCTGGGACCGTGCGTGATCGAATCGCATGAGTTGACCCTG
>JAJPIY010000316.1 GCA_021324515.1 Planctomycetota bacterium | reverse complement strand
TGGCCACGCCAACGATGTCGGCAATACTGTCCAGAGCGCCGACTTCGTGGAAATGGACCTTGTCCAAAGGCAGGCCGTGGGCCGTCGCTTCCGCCTCGGCCAAGCGGCGGAAGATGCGCAGGGCCAGTTCGCGCTGCGGCGGGGTGAGCCGGCCGCGCTGAATGATGGCTTCCACGTCGTGCAGATAGCGGTGCGTGTGTTCGTCAGGAGCAGTGATGGTGACTTGCGTGGCCGCGAAGCCGCCTTTACGCACTTTGGCTATCTCCAATTGGATGGGCAGGCCCAACGAGGCCAGACCGTCGCGCACCGCTTCGACATCGACGCCGGCATCCACCAAGGCGGCCAAGGCCATGTCGCCGCTGATGCCGCTGAAACAATCGAAATGCAGTCCACGCACTGCGGAATCCCTCCTGTACAGAAGGATTCTACAGCTTCGGATGCGGAGTGAGGAGTGAAGAGGCGCCCTTTCTGTTTCACTCCTCGCTATCGTTGATCAGAGGCACAGGCGGCAGGAGAAGTTGCGGCGGCGCGGAGGGATTGGATGCAGGAATGGCCGGCGGTGACGGGAAGCGCGACGGCGTTTCGTTGACCGTGTGCTCCTCAGCGGGGCTACAGGGTGAGGACTTCGGCGCGTGAGGAACAGCCGGCTGATACGCCGTTTGCTGGAGCTGATACGCCGTTTGCTGAATCGGCGGCGCCAAGCTCGGATCCTTTTGCAGCGCCACTTCCAAATAGCGCTGGGACAGCTCCGGCTTCTGTAAATGGCGCAGCGTCTGCGCCAGCCGATAGTAGCCTAGCGCTTCGCCGTTGCAGCGGACGAAGCATTTCAGACTGTCTTCATAACGGCCGACTTCGGCAAGGACGACTCCCAAGGTGTTGACATACGAACGATTGCCCGGCTCGATCCGCACGGCCCGGTCCAGACATTCCAGGGCTGGCCCCCAATTTTTCTGGTAATTGTAACAGAGGCCCAGTTCGTACCAGAGAGCGGCATGGGTGGGGGCGAGCTTGACGGCTTTCTGATAATTTTCGACGGCCAAAGGCAGGTCGCGCAGGGCCATGTACAGGCGGGCCAAGCCCTGATAGGCCGGCACGTACTTGGGATCGATGGCCAGGGCTTTTTCATAGTCCAGCCGCGCCGATTCGCAAAGCTGCTGCCGGCGTTCCGGCCCGGTGCGGGCGGCAAAGGCTTCGCCGGCCTCGAAATCGCCATACGACACCAGCACCGCCGGCGACAGCTCCTTGGGCTTGGCCGGCGTCGTCTTGATTTGGCTGGGGTCTGCAGCGCCCACGGTCGGAGAAAGGGGGGGGGAACTGGGCAGAGTCATCACCTGATGCTGACACCCCGCCGCAGCGATCAGCAGGCACACGCTCAGCCGCAGACCCCCGCGACCATCCATGTCCCGTCCTCCCACTCCCCACTCAGGAGTTTGCAAGCGCTCTTTTGGCCCCTATTTGAATTCGCGGATAAAACTGGATGCGGCTTCGGCGATGAGATCGCGCGATAATTGCACGGGCATTCGTCTGAATCGACAAATCGACTGCACCGTCTCCAATAAATCGCGGCAATCGCTGGCACGGGGGCAGCGACCACGATTGTAATACTGTTCGTACATATAATCGATGGCCGCCGGACATGGATTCATGCCCAGGCGTTTAGCGTAGCTGTTGAAGATACGTTCGTAGATGTCGCGCGGAGGAGGGGTAATTTCCAGCTTGTGCCGCATGCGCCGCAAGAAGGCGTCATCGACCAGGTCTTTGGGGTCGAGATTGGTAGAAAACATCGTCAGCTGCTCGAAGGGCACCTGGAACTTTTGGCCGCTGGCCAAGGACAGATAATCGACGCGATTTTCCAACGGCACAATCCAGCGATTGAGCAATTCCTTGGGACTGCACAGTTGCCGGCCAAAGTCGTCGATGAGAAACACGCCGCCGTTGGCTTTGACATGCATGGGCGCTTGATAATAGTTCGATTCGGGAGAATATTTCAAATCGAGCATTGACAGATTCAACTCGCCGCCAGTGATGACGACCGGGCGTTTGATTTTGACCCAGCGGGCATCGACGGTACCGGCGTTGAGCAAGCGGCGGATGGTGGCCTCATTGTCTTCCACACGAGGGCTGGTTCGTTCTTCAGCCGGTTCATGCACGGCCTGATCGAAAACGGTGATAATGTTGTTCTCGGCCAGAAAGGCATAGGGTACAAAGATTTCGCCGCCGCTAGCGTTCATGAAGGCGCCGATGGCCTGGGCAATGGCTGTCTTGCCATTGCCAGGCGGCCCATAGATGAACACCGATTTGCCGCTGACAATGGCCGGGCCGATGGCATTAAACAGCTCCTCGCTGACGACCAGATGAGCGAAGGCGGCCCGCAGCGATTCCGGCGAAATGTCGATGGCCGTCACTGCCTGACGGTAGACCTGTTCGACGTAATCTTCCAACGGCACCGGCGCGGCGCCGACATAAGCGCATTGCGCCAACGCTTCCTGAGCGCGACGGCGACCCAGCTCGGTCAGGTTGAAACGATAGCTGATCCGACCAATCAGGTCGCCGCCCAGCACCTCGATACACTTTTCGTTCTTGAGGAAAGTCAGCGCTTCTTCGACGATTTTGAAAGGCAGACAAAGGATGCGCGACAGATCTAGGCCGACCATGCCGCCACGCGTATACAGGATGCGCAGGATCAAATCGCTGAGGAAACCCAGTGTTAATCCGGTCTGGGCTAAAGTCTCCGGAGCGCTCGGTGCTTCCGGCGCTGTGCCATTGTCCCAATCCATGCTCCCGTGTTTGAGTTGTTGCATGACTTTCTTACCCGTTGAGCTTCCGCATCATGATGAAGAGAGCAATACACATGGTCACGACACAGATTTGCACGATCCGCATTCGCCCGCCGCCGGAAAGGAAATGGCCGATATTCCAGCTGTAGGCCGACAGGATGGTGGCGGGCGCAAGAGGAGTCGCTGCGGCTGGACGTGGAGGCACAGAAGCCCCAGCGAAGGCCGGCGAACTCTCCGCCCACAACAGTAGAACAATAAGGACGAATTGTTGAAACGGGTGGTTAATCATGGTGCTCCCCTTTGTCTAATTCGCTTAGCTGCGACCCGAAGAGAACGCGTCGGACGCGCTCTCCTTCGGGTCGCAGCTAAGCAGGGCACGGGTATTGGACGGCTTCTTACCGGCCGGTGATGTTGCCGCCGCCGGTACTGCCCGAACCCATACCCATGCCACCCATACCCATGCCGCCCATACCCATGCCGCCCATACTCATACCCATACCGCCCATGCCGCCCATGCCCATGCCGCTCATGCCCATGCCCATACCGCCCATACCCATGCCGCCCATACCCATACCGCCCAGCATGAAGTTGCCGCCCATGAAGCGGTAGTAATTTTGCGACATAATGTTGTTGGCGGCCGCTGAGGCCAGGCTGGGTTCAGCTGGATCATGAATGACGATCTGGAACGGCGTTGGTCGGCCGGTCGTCTGTGCCGTCAAGTAGGCCTGCACCGCTGCGATGCGTTTGCCGTCCAACGTTTGCCGCGCCTCTGCCATCTTCTCCGGGGCGTTTTGGTCGAAAACCACGTCCTGGGCCGTTTGTAAGTACAACACCGTGTCCGGAGACGGCCGGCGCCGCGCGAGGTAGGCCAACCGCTCCAGGCCGCCGGCCGTCAGTTTGTCCGTGCCCGGCTCGAAATAATAATTCCAAATAGTCTGGTCGAGCACATGCCCATTCTGTACCTGCGGCGCCATGGCGGCATTGACAGACTGCCGCGCCATATAGGCATAGCGCATCGGATAGCAGGGATCAACGCACTTGTCCGGCAAACACCCCACGCCGCTCAACGCCCCCCCACAGGCCAGAGCAGTCACCCATTTATTGATGAGTCCTTTCATCCTCAGTTCCTTTCTTATTTGTTCATCATCGTCTTCATGATGCTGATGGCTGCCGGTCCCACGAGGACGACGAAAATCCCTGGGAAGATGAACAGCACCAGCGGAAAGATCAATTGCACCGCCGTCTTGGCGGCCTTTTCCTCGGCCAACTGTTTGCGCCGCGTCCGCATCGAATCGGACTGCACGCGCAACGCCTGGGCGATACTGGAACCAAAGCGATCGGCCTGAATGAGAATGGCCGCCAAGCTCCGTACGTCGTCCACACCAGTCCGCACGCCGAGATCGTGCAGCACTTCGCGGCGCGGCCGGCCCATCTGCAATTGGAAATTGGCCAGCGCGAACTCTTCGGCGATGACCTTGGCGTGGTCCTTCATCTCGTCGCACACTTTGCGCATGGCGGCATCCAGACCCAGGCCGCTCTCCACGCACACCACCAACAGATCCAGGGCGTCTGGCAGAGTCAGGAAGATGGCGTCTTGACGCTGCTTGCGCAAAAACCACAAGATGATGCTGGGTAAATAAAAGCCGACGCCCCCGAACAACACCAGAGGTTTGAGCACGTCCAGGGTGAGGCCGTATTTGGGCAGGAAAATCGCCAGGCCCAGCAATAAAAAGCCGATCAAGACGGCCACACGCAGGCCCAGATAAACCGCCACCGCGGAATCGCTGCGGAAACCGGCGTTAGCTAAGCGAATTTTCAACTGCGACTGTTCCAGTTCGGTCTGCGGCATGAGCGGGCCGGACAGCGCCTTGGCCGTCTCCATGACGCTTTGGAAACGATCTTTCTTGAGCTTGGGGTCTTCCATTTCGACCAGCGAAGCGGGGCGGCTGATCCGTTCCAAGCGTTCCTGGGCGCGGCTGTTACGATTAGACAACATCGACAACAGCGCAAAAATGCCCGCCACAAGGGCAGCGAACACCAACAGCGGAACCAGTTCTTGAAGACCGACGAGGGCAAAGATCATGAAGCGCCTCCCCAAATGCGCGACTCGCGCGATTTACCGATAACATCGACTTTTCGCATCTCTCGGCATGAAAGAGTTTTTCTCCAGTTACCTTATGTCAGGAGTCAAAGGTCAGGATTTTTTCCGAACCTCTGCCCTCGCCCCTTGACTTTTCCGCCCCTCACCTCTGACGCCTCGCCCCTGGCCCCTACACTTTAATGTTGACAATCTTGCGGATTACCAGCGCGCCGATAATCTGAGCAACGAGGGCGGCGAAGCTCATCTTTCTGCCCAGGTCGGTCGTCCACAGTGGCTCAATGTAGTCCGGCTTGGAATTGAGCATGAAGCCGAACAGGGCGAAGGGGAGGGCGATGAGTACGACGCCGGAAAGGCGTCCCTCGCCGGTCAGCGCCTTGACCTGGCCGAGAATGCGAAACCGTTCGCGGATGACGTAGCCGATTTTGTCCAGGATTTCCGCCAGATCGCCGCCCGTTTGCCGCTGGATGGCCACCGAGGTGACGAAGAAGCGCAAATCCAAATTGGGTACCCGTTCACACATGGAGCGCAAGGCGTCCTCGATAGGAATACCGAGGTTCTGCTCTTCAAAGACGCGGCCGAACTCGTCGGCGATGGGCGAGGGCATCTCCTCGGCGACGACGTGCATGCCGGCGCCGAGGCTGTGTCCAGCCCGCAGTGCCCGGGCCACCAACTCCAAGGCGTCCGGCAGCTGGGCGGCAAACTTGCTGAGGCGAACGCGGCGTTTGTTCCACAGCCAGATCCACGGCAACGAGAACATCAGCAGGGCGTTGAACGGCGCCAGATAGAGCGGCGCCTTGAGGAGGATGCCGGCCGTCGCCCCCAAGAGCGCCAAAAGCAGGCCGATGCCGAACAGCGTGCTCGGTTTGATATGGCAATCGGCTTGCTCAAACAGTTTCTGCGGCGTCAAAAATTTTGGAGTAATCGTCTCCAGAAAATTCTTTTTATCGCTCTCAAATGCTTGCTTGCGCAAGATGTCCTGGGCCTTTTCTGCCTCGCGTGAGCGCCTGCCCACAAGCAGATCGAGGCGCGCAGCCGTCTGGGGCGTACTCTCGCGGAAGGCAACAGCCGCTACGCCTACCAGCGCTGCTACTGCCAAAAACACCAGCGCGGAGATCATCAATGGGGTCATGAGGTTTCACTCTACGGTTTTCGGTTTTCGGTGTTCGGTATACTGCAAACCGAAAACCGGATTAATCCCGCAACAACACTCGTTCCTGGAACAAATTCGAGGGCAGTTTGATGCCGGCCGCCTCCAGACGATTGACGAAGGACGGCCGCACGCCCGTCGCTTCAAACTGGCCGAAAGCCCGGCCGTTTTGGTCGATGCCCAGCTGCCGATAGCGGAAAATGTCCTGCATGATAATCATGTCCTGCTCCATGCCCATGACTTCGGTGATCGAAGTCACCTTGCGCGGGCCGCCCTGCAAGCGGTTGGCCTGAATGATGACATCGACCGCCGACGAAATCTGCTGGCGCATGGCCTTGATGGGCAGTTCCATGCCGGCCATCATAATCATCGTTTCCAAGCGCGCCTGGGCGTCGCGCGGCGTGTTGGCGTGCAGCGTCGTCATGGAACCGGCATGGCCGGTGTTCATGGCTTGCAGCATGTCCAGCGTTTCGGCGCCGCGGCATTCGCCGATGATAATGCGCTCTGGACGCATACGCAGAGCATTGCGGACCAAATCGCGCGTTGTCACCGCGCCTTTGCCCTCGATGTTGGGCGGCCGCGTTTCCAGGCGGACGACATGATCTTGCTGCAACTGCAACTCGGCCGCATCTTCGATCGTGACGATGCGCTCCTCGTGAGGAATGAAACTCGAGAGCGTGTTCAATAGCGTGGTTTTGCCGCAGCCCGTGCCGCCGCTGATGATGATGTTCAGCCGCGCCTTGATGCAGGCTTCCATGAGCATGGCCATTTCCGGCGTGAACGCTTTGTAATTGAGCAGATCTTCCAACTTCAATGGATTGGAGCCGAAACGGCGAATACTCACCGACGGGCCATCCAGCGCTAAAGGCGGAATAATGGCGTTGACGCGCGAACCATCCGGCAAGCGTGCGTCCACCATCGGCGACGTTTCGTCGACGCGTCGGCCCACCTTCGATACGATGCGATCGATGATTTGCAGCAAGTGGTCGTTGTCACGGAACTTGACATCGCTCTTTTCCATCTTGCCGCGGCGTTCTACGTAAATCTTGTGCGGCCCATTGATGAGGATGTCGCTGATGGTCGGATCTTTGAGCAGCACTTCCAAAGGGCCGAAACCGAACGTCTCATCAAGCACCTCGTCGATGAGACGTTCGCGTTCCATGCGGTTGAGCAGCGGATTTTCGGTGTCACAGAGGCGTTCGACCACCAGGCGAATCTCCCGGCGGAGCGTGTCGCCCTCCAGGTCACTGACACGCGACAGGTCGAGCTTATCGACCAATTTGCCATGAATAAGGCGTTTGAGTTCCTCGAAACTTTTAGCGCCCTGGCGCTCGCCGCCGGTCAGCGCAACGCCGAGCCGACTGCCGGGACCGTTTGGACTCAAGCCGCTCAAGCCACGTTGTAATCGAGTCATCGGTGCTTACCTCCGCGAGAACAAGCCTCCCCAGCGACTGGCTTTTTCCTTGGCAGCGGTTTGCAGCGGTCTGCCGCACACGGCCTCGGCCAAGCCAGCGATGCTCTGCTGCACTTTGCATTTGGGCGCGTGCATCAACAAAGGCAAGCCGTGATTGCGCGATTCGATGAGCGGCTTCGGCTCATTGGGAATTTGCCAATAGATCGGCTTGCCGATTGTTTCCTCCGCTTTTTTCAGGCTGATGTCCGTGTCGCAGCCGACGCGGTTGAGGACGATCTGCACCTTGTTGGCCATCCCCTCATCGGCAGATAGGGTCGCCAACATGCGGACCACATTACGCAAACTGGTCAGGTCGAGTTGGGCGACGAGCAGAATCAGGTCGGCCATGCGTAGGGCCGTCATGTCCGTTGGCGAAAAGCTCTTGCTCAGGTCGAGAACCAAGTGCGTATAACTGGCGCGCAACAGGCCGATGACGCGCTGCAAATGGTCCTCGCGGATCAGGTTGGCGTCTTCCATCTGCACCGGGTGCGGCAACAGTGACAAGCCGGACGCATGTTTGCTCAAAGAACGCCGCAAGAATTGCAGATCGAGACGGTCGATATTGAGGGCGACATCAGCCAGCGTGTAATCGGCCATGAGATCGAGAGCGATATCGGCATCGCCCAAGGCGAGATCGAGGTCGATGAGGGCAGCGTTGTGCGCCGCATCTTGGGCCAAGGTGGCGCCGAGGTTGACGGCGATGCTGGTGCAGCCGACGCCGCCGCGCGAGCCGAGCACGGCAATGACCAGCGATTCCATCTTGGTCGGTGTTTCGCCATTTTTGCTTTCGCCGCTTCGGGCGCGCTGAAGGCGCGCCAAGGCCTTGAGCAGATCCTCCAAGACGATGGGCACGGTCAAAAACTCGCGCGCCCCATTGCGGAGCGCTTGCAAGATGGTTTGGCCGTCGCCGCGGGCGCTGACGGCAAGGACCGGCACCTCCGGCAGATTGCTGCTCAGCTGAGCGATGAGCTGCAACGCTTTGGTCTGGTCGGAATCGAGCGAGACGACGGCCACATCCGGGACCGATTGCGAGATCACTTCGAGGAAGAATTCATAACGAGCACATTCCGCCTCCAACCAGACCGACTCCACGCCCAGGAGGACGTTGCGCAGCGCCTCGCGGGTAGCGTCGGAGGGATCGACGATGGCGACTCGTTGTACGTCTCGCATGGGTACCACCGAATTCGGTTAGCCGCGACCCGAAGGAGAGGGCGAACGCACTCCACTGCGCGTCGCGGCTAACCGAAGGATTTAGCGTTCGCCCCCGGATTCTGGCGCACCGACGGTTGAATCATTCGCGACAGCCGGGGAGGCGTTTTCTCCTTCTTTGGGCGTCGGCTGCAACGGCGCTTCCAAGGGCGCCTGGGGCGGCAGAGGCACGGCTGGCATCGCGCTGGCAGGCGATTGTTCGCTGGCTGGCCCGTCGCCGCCATTCCCGCGACAGCCGCCGGGGCCGCAGCCGCAATCGTGCTTGCCCACACACGGGAATAGGGCCGCCGAGGGGCTGTTCATCCAGGCCGGCACATAGTGGTGGTCCTGGTAAACCTGGCGCGGTCCCCGCGGCGCCTCGATGATTCCCTCCAAGAATAGCTCAAAATTATCCGGCCTGCGGGTTTCCTCTCCCGGGAGCATTTGTGGACGCTGATTGCACGATTCGGCATCGACCAGCCAAGGCGTGACGATGACCAGCACTTCTTGTTCGCTGTCCTGATACTGCACACTGCGGAAGAGGGCCCCGAAATATTTCAAGTCGCCCAGGCACGGCACCTTGTTGACGATGGCCTGGACTTGATGCTGAATCAAGCCGCCGATGACAAAGGTTTGGCCCGGCTCCAGTTCGACCGTTGTAGTGACGTAGTTGATGTTGCGGCCCGGAACGTTGGTGCCGTTGAAGTTAGTCAGGCCGTTGGCCTGATCCAGGCTGCTGACGGACGGCGAGACCTCCAGGTAGATTTTGCCGTTGCCCAGGACGATGGGGAGGAAGCTCAAAGTAGTGCCGAACTGTTGGAAGCTCACGCCGGTGCCGCCGAACTGGCCGGTCTGAGGAACGGCCTGCAAGCCGCCGACCAGGAAGCTAGCCGGCCGACCGCTCAACGTCACCAGGCGTGGTTCGGCCAACAGCTTGGCCAAACCGTTCGACCGCAGCGCTTCCAAAAAATTCTGGAACCCCCAGGCGTTATGGACGAAACCCAAGAGAAGGTTGGTGGTCGCGGCCGGTGCGGCGACCCAGGCCATGCCGTTGTTGCCTCCGGTAAGGGAGATGCCGCTCGCCGCTGTTCCGGACGAGCTGCCCCCGGACCCGCCGCCGGACGAGCTGCCCCCCGTCGAGCCACCCCCGGACGAGCCGCCCCCAAGCGTGGCGGCCCCGCCGATGTTGCTGGTGAAGCCGGCGTAGCGGCTGTTGCCGAGGAAATTAAAAGTCAGGTTGCGCAGGTCGGTGCGGTTGACCTGGGCGATAATCACGTCCAGCTGCACCTGCTGCACGCCGCCGACCCGTACAGCATCGATGTACTTGAATCCGATGTTTTCTGCCAAGCCCCGGACGACGGCCGTGTCCGCATCATGCGTGACGGTGCCGGAGAGGAGGACGACCGTTTTGCCGTCGGGGTTTTTGGAGAGCGGAATGACGGTGACGTTGGCCGTCGGCAAAGCCCGACGCAGCTGGATGCGCAGGTATTCCACGTCCACTTGAACGATTACCTCGTAACTCTCCTTGTTGCCGTCGGTATCTTCCAGCTCGATGTGCGTGACGCCGTCTTGTTGGCCAGTGATGAGAATGGTCGTTGGGTCGCCTGCCAGGGTACGGAGGGAGACGACATTTTCTTTGGGATTCGTAACCGTTTTGATCTTTTGTTTTTTGGACATTTGCAGTTTGACCGTGCTATTGATGGGCACGATCACGGGAGCAGGTTCTGGGCTAGGCTCTTGCCCGAAGGCGCAGGCGCTGCCCCCTATCGCTCCCATCAGGGCAAAGATCAATCCTCCCCACGGCAGCGCCTTATAACAGAGATTTCGGTGCATCCTTCACCTCGTCAAGGAACAGAAAAGCAAAATTCCCCGTTCACGCGCTCGAAGCGTAAGCAGGGGCGGTCTTCACTTACACCTCGAGCGCAGTCGAAAATACCCTTGAGCGATCTTTTGTTGAGCGATCTCCTAAAATACATTATTTTTTGCGCCGTCCTTGTCAGGAGGCGCGGGCGGGGGCGACCGGCGCGGCGGGGCTTCTGGGGTACCGCGGTCGAGGGAACCGTTGGTCCAAACCTTCGCAATCGGGTCAAGAGTGAAGACGGCCTTTTGTACATAGTCGCCATTGACGATGGTCAGGGTGTGTGTCTGAGGAGGAGGCGACGGCTCGGGCGTCTTTTCCGGGGCCTTCGCTACCCCGGAGGGTAGCTGAGCAGCCTCCTTGGGCAAAGGCGGCAAAGGCGGCACGGGGGGGGCGCTTGTTGGCGCTGCCGGTTCCTCTTCGTCCTTGTCGGTCGGATGATCGCGCATGGGTTTGCCAAGGTCTTCCCACTTGGCGCTGGGCAGGCGAACGACTTTGTTGTCGTCGGGCGTCCGCAGTGTCAGCCGCAGTTCGCCCAGGGCCGCTGCCAACGACAGCCGCTGCGCCTCTTCCGGCGTGGCCGCCAACGTTACCGTACTGCCCAGGATCGAGTTGGTTTGGCCGTCGCGGTTGGCAATGGTGTCCACTGCCAAGACCAGCATGTTTTGCAGGATGATCCGCGAGGTCGATTCGTGGGGATTGCCACGCGTGGTGGACACCACATCGACGCGGTAGCCGGGCAGCACGAAACCGCCTGCTAGCGACTCAGCGTTGACCTTAATGGCAATGGCCCGCATGCCGGGAGGCAGCTTGGCAATCAAACCCGCCTGCTCGACGTTGACCAGCTTGTCCTCCAGTACGTACTCTCCCTCGCTCAATGCCTGGATCAAGCGCTGGTCCTTGATTTTGCTCAACTCCTTTAATCCCTTCCGGGGAGCAAGGCTCTCGGGCACTTCCTTTTCCTCAAAATATTTCTCTGGTTCTTTGATAAGCACCCAGGCCGGCACACGGGTCTTGGCCACGAGGATCTTGACTTTAGGTTCTTCAACCGGTGGAGTGTTTCGTTCGGCCAGCAGTTTGCTTGTCATGTAGCTGGCGGCCAAGCCGCAGCCAATGGCTACGATCATCAGCAGCATCGTCTTCGGTTTCATAGTGCCCCCCCTCTCTCAGATAAGACAGAAGGAAAAAAGATAAAGAAGAAATCTAGCCTTCCTCATTTCATTCTTTATCCATCGTCCTTACATCCTTCCCATGTGTTGTCCCCGTTTCTTTCGACCATCAAGGACGTGGAACTTCAACTTTAGCGCTTGTAACAAACCTGCCGAATTTGCCCAGCAAACCTGGAAATCCGGCGCGTAAGGCGTGTCCATGCCCCGCTTGCCCTAATCACGCACCATGCAGGTAAATCAGGTAACTGAGAAAACCCAGGCACAGCGGGATGCCGTAGGGCAACAGATGCATCCGCGCCTTGCGTTGCGCCGCCCTGTTTGCCGCTTGACTCACAGGGACGCCGAGCAAGTCGCCGAGAATGGCGCGGGTATTGTTCACGTTCGTCCGCCACTGGCCGCGCACCAGCATCATGCCGAGGGCCAGCACGCCGCCGATGACAGCGGCCAGGCAAAAAGCATGGACGACGATCCAACCGGCGCCGGGATGGACGCCCTCGACAGCGCTCATGCCGTAAAAGGAACCGACCCACGCTCCAAAACCCATCTGCATCTTGACATCGCCGGCGCCCATACCGCCAATGGCATACAGCGGAAACAACAGGGCAAAACCCAAGGCCGTCGCCAAGAGGCTGGAACCGAGGCCGCCGCTGCCGCTGGATTCCCATAGGCCGTAGTTGTGTAACAGGCCCAAGAGCCAGCCGCTTAGAATCAGCGGAAACGTCAGCATATTGGGCACTTTGAGTTTCCAACCATCGATGACCGCTGCCGCGATCATGGCTGCACACACGAACGTTAACGGCCAATTGCTCAGGATGAAATGCATGAAAGGATGTTCTCCTGTCCACTTCGCTTACAACTGCCACTGCATTGGGGCGAGCCGTGTTGCGTCCTTTGGGCGAGCGGGGGGTGTTAACCCCCCGGTTGTTCTACCGGGGGGTTAACACCCCCCGCTCGCCCAAAGGACGCAATACTGCTCGCCGGTTTCTCGGGAAAAACTCGGCTCGCTTAGGAGTCGTTGCCAAGGGATCCCGATCAGTGACGCTTATGCGAAGCGCCGCTGACCGGGATCCATTCAGCAGCGACTTCTTAGCTGCCTAATGTGTTGGCCACTGTCTGGAACTTACTATTGGCGTTGCTGCCCACCGAGGTAATGGCGGTGATGCAGACCACGATAATCAGGGCCAGCATGACCGCGTACTCGACCGCAGTCGGACCGTCTTCGTTCTTGACAAAATGGACCAGGCTCGTCACGAACTTACGCATGGAACTGTCCTTTCACACAAAAACCACAACCGTTTGAACAAGGACGGGAGGCCGGATACCGCA
>JAJPIY010000192.1 GCA_021324515.1 Planctomycetota bacterium | reverse complement strand
CGGATTGCCCTGGGCATATTTCACCTGGACTTGCCGAAGTTGAAAAGCTTCAATGCGGCCCTGCCCCAAGACCGCCGCGAAGCAGCCCGGCGCGAAGTGGAGCAGGCGATTCGCGAAGGCTTGTTACCTCGCGCCACAGGGGGAATGCCGCGGACCAATCCTGGCCGTTAGCGAGCACCTGCATACTGCAAAACCCTTACGAGCCGGAAGCATAAACGACGGAACCTCCGCCGTCGCTTATGCTTCGGGCTCGCGCCCAGATCGTTTTTCTGTCAACTCTTTCGAGTGAACGGCCTTTTTCCCTGCCTACAAGGGGGAGGGCATATTGTCTGGCAGCGTTAGCGTTTCAATGCCTCACGGGTGAAAGCATCGTCTGGAAACGCCGGATTGATCTGGAGGTCGCGGAAGAAATAGGCGCCGATCAGTTTGCCTTCGTCACCCTTGAGAAGAGAGCCGACCTGAAGCCAGGTTTCTTTGTCGAAAAAGAAGGTTGACTCGGTGATGCCCTCCTCCGTCGGCGCCGCGTAGCGGGTGCGCTGGAGCACCCAACAGGGCCGAGCGCCTGTCTGGGGATCTTTCTTGATTCCCAAGTATTCCACATGAAGGGCATTGGCCTTCTTCGCTTGCTCCCAAGAAGCAAGGGTGCGCTGCATGCCGATCTTGATACCGAATTCGGTGAGGGGATAACGGCCCGACTGTTTGGCCTCCTCGCTGTGGGGATCGCGCGCGACGATGCCCGCCACCGACCAAATGCCGGCTGGGCGTACCAGCAGCTGATCGCGATTTTCGCCCTGGACGTACAATACCGCTGCCGCCCGCCGCGCTCCTTCCTTCCAGCGTAGCAACACGCTGAAGGGCTTTTCCCGAAAAGCTACCTCAATCACTTCCCTACGCTCCAGGCGCCCCGCGATACGCTCCTGTTTGTGCAGCGTCGCCGTGTAGCCTTGCACTTCCCGATCGTACCGGCGAAGACATTCTTGGAGGAAGGCGATAGGATCGTTCTTTGCCAATTGCTCCATCTCCGCCTCGTTCGGCAGAGGAGTGCCGTCGTCGGCCACGTCGCGGAAAGTCCCAGCCGGCAGCGCGGCTACGCTCGAAGAATCCGACGTACATAGCAAACAGAGGGGCAAGCAAAGGAGCGCACGTCTCATGGTGGTCCTCTCCGTGAAAAGAGCGCCGACTGCCTATTTTATGCAATTTGAGACAACCCGCAACAATGTTGCGGAGAAAAGCACTTATACGGAGACGATGCCACATATTCGCCCCCAGCTAGGCCGGCTTTCTTGAAAAAAGTTCCCTATCGGACCGACAATGCATCTGCACGGTCTGTCCTGGCTGGAGGGAACGGATCTGCCATGACGGAGAGAACTCGCCTGTGCTGGGTTCCGGCAGCTCTTCTCTGGTTGTCAGGCTGCGCCGCGTTGAGTCCGCGTTCTTCCTCGGCTGCACTGGATCTCGATCCTATTGTTCGCGCTTGCTACCAGCCTACCTCGGAATCCGTCTCCAGCCCCAGCCAGGGCGTAGGTTCTTGCCAGCGTTGCGGGCTGGAAAGCCCGGCGCCCGGCATCGTGTTTGTCATCGATGGGGCAGGTGGGTTCGAAGCGGCGTCGCGGACCATGCGCCAAACCATCGCCGAATTGAAGATGCCGCTAGAGGTGCGGAGTTTTCGCTGGACGCATGGTTACTGCCGTGTACTCTCCGATCAGATCCACGCAGCCCATTTGCGCCGGGCAGGCCAGAAATTGGCCGAACTGGTGTTAAACTGCCAGCAAGAAGCGCCTGCCCGCCCTATTTATCTCGTGGGGCACAGCGCGGGCTGCGGCGTGGTATTGGTGGCCGCAGAGCAACTGCCGCCCAATACACTACAGCGCATCGTGTTGTTGGCTCCGGCCGTCTCCTCCAAGCGCGACCTGCGGGGCGCGTTGCGCAGCTCTTGTCAGGGCATCGATGCCTTCATCAGCAACCGTGACTGGTGTTGCCTCGGATTAGGAACGTTACTGACTGGGACCACGGATCGTTGTTGGCTGACGGGAGCGGCCGGGAAGACCGGCTTCCAACCGATTATCGCTAGTCCCCAAGACGAAGCGCTTTACGCCAAGTTGCGACAGTATCCGTGGGAGCCAAGCCTGATATGGACCGGACACCGGGGCGGGCATTATGGCTCTTATCAGCCGGGTTTTCTCCGCGCCTTCGTGCTTCCACTGTTTCAGGAGTCGGTAGCCTGTGGCCCCTAGTCCGCAGCAAAGCCAGACACTATCACGGACTACGGGCCACGGAGGCAACGACGGAAAGTAATTCGCTCAAATCGAAAGGTTTGGAAAGGGTGGCGGAGAAACCGGCCTGGGCCATTTTCTCTTGCTCCTGGCTGCTGACGTAGCCGGTGGCGGCGATCACTGGAAGATGGCGCAACCCCTCCTCGGCGCGGACCAAGCGCAGCAGATCGTAACCATCCTGTTCCGGCATGCCGATATCGGTGATGATGACATCAAGCGGCTCGGCCCGAGCAATGTTCAGCGCCTCAGGGACACTGGCGGCTTCGCGGACCCGCAACCCTTTGGAAGTGAGCAGCCAGCTCAATACCTGGATGGTGTCCAGCGAATCATCCACCAGCAAGATGCGCAGCGGAGCGGGCACAGATGCCGTTTCCGGGGTTGCGGAAGGCGTCTGGGCCGGCACCAGGGGAAAGCGAAACGTGAAGCGGGCCCCTGACCCCTGCTCGACGTTCTCTGCCCACAATTCGCCGTCGTGCAAGAGGGCAATTTCCCGAGCGATGGCCAGGCCCAAACCTGTGCCGCCGTACTGTCGCCGCGAAGACAAGTCCGCTTGCCAGAACGGCTCAAAGATGCGCGACAGATGGGCCGGTTGGATGCCTGGACCGTTATCCACGACTTCGAGGAAAACGTGCTGGTCTGCCAGCCAGGCCGTCACGCGGATGCGCCCTTTGCGGGGCGTAAATTTGACGGCATTGTCCAGCAAGTTGGCGACCACTTGCTGTAAACGCACCGGATCGGCGAGCAGGGGAGGAAAAGCATCGCGCAGCTCCAGACGGAGTATTTGCTCCTTAGCAGCGGCGCGCGGCTCAATCATTTCCACTGCATTGCGCAAGCACTCGGCCAAATGGACAGCTCGCTTTTCCAGAGACAGCTTACCGGCGGTGATGCGGGCAATGTCGAGCAGATCGTCGATGAGACGAGTTTCCTGGGCCAGATTGCGACTCATGGCATCAAGAATGGGCTGCCATTCGCCGCCCGGTAGACGGGCGCGGAGCAGGTCGATGCTGGCCCGCAAAGGCGTCAAGGGTGTGCGCAGCTCATGCGACAGGGTGGCTAGGAAGCGGTCCTTGGCGGCGTTGGCTTCCGCCAGACGCTGATTGGCTTGCATCAGCTCGCTGGTGCGTGCCAGGATGCGCGCCTCGAGGTGTTCGTTCAACTCTTGGAGCTGCCGCTCGCGTTGGGCGGCCAACAGGCTCAGGCGGCGCTGCTCGATGGCCTGACGGATGGTCTGTTTGAGGTTCTCGATGACGCAGGGCTTGGTGAGGTAGTCATACGCGCCGCGGCGCAGGGCGGTCACAGCGGATTCCAGCGAAGCGCAGCTAGTCAAAATAATGCAACACGCGGTCGGCGCCCGTTGGCGGACCTCGGTCAGCAAGGCCAGACCGTCCGCCTTGGCGAGCATCAGCTCGAGCAGGACCACATCATAGTTCCGTTGCGCCAAGGCGGACAAGGCTTCGTCAACGCTCCGCGCTGCCACAACTTCATAATGTTCCTGACGAAGAATGTTGGAAACGGTACGGGTCGCATCGTCGTCGTCATCGATAAGCAACACACACGGTCGTTCTTCTGCGGAACGCGGCGTGTGGGAAGATCGGGAGGCTTTGCTGAGCATGATCGCCCTCTAGTTGGATCACGTCCGGTTCATCTGCTGGCCTGACCCAATCTCTCGGCGGCCGGGACGCTTCTCACGCGAAGCAGCTCTGGTCCGCGGCGTTTATTCGGGAAGGATACGCTTCTATTCTAAAACGTCCCGCTCTCGCCTGCCAGCCTACAGCCCGCGGATTTGATGTTGTTCTTGGCGGTACGCCGTGGGGCGTTTATGGCAAAGACGATAGAAAGCATCACTGAAATACTTTTCGCTATGGAAACCGCAGCGGTAGGCCACTTCCTTGAGAGACAGCTGCGATTCGGTCAAGAGTTGGCACGCTCGGGCAATCTGGACACGGAGCATCTCTGCTTTCGGTGTGCGGCCGAGGAAGCGGCGGAATTTGCGTTCTAGCGTACTGCTGGAGACGGCCGTTTGGGCGAGAACGTCACGGATGCGAATGCCCTCACAAGCATGGTCGCGGATGAAGCGCAGCACCCCCGCCACTTCCGGATCTGCAACGGCCAAAAGGTCGGTCGAACGCCGTGCCGTCAGACCGCACGGGGGGAGATAAATAGGCTTTTGCTGACGCCGGCCGCGCATCATCCGGTCCAGACAAGCCGCCGCGGTATAACCGATGCGTTGGGCGTCCAAATCGATGCTGCTCAAAGGCGGTGTGGCCATATCGCACAGCACCGGATCGTTGCCGACGCCCAGGACCGCCGCTTCATCCGGCACGCGCAGACCGATGCGCCGACAAGCATTGAGTACCTGATAGGCGCGTTCGTCGTAACAAGCGAAAATGCCAATCGGTTTGGGCAAAGTGCGCAGCCAGTCGGCGATTTGCGTTTCTTCGCGTTCCCAATCGGCCACCGCCCAATGCGCGCTGGGCACCGAAAACAGGGAACAGGGATGGCCGGCCTCTTCGACGCAGCGGCGGAACGCTTCGCCGCGCTGTTCGATGTAGGGCCAATAACCTGGAGTCAAACCGCAGAAAGCAAAGTGGCGAATCCCTTGTTCCCAGAAGTGCTCAAAGGCCAGGTGAGCTACACGGGTATTGTCGGTGCCGACCAGAGGAAATCCCGACGGCGTCAATGTGCCATACAGATCTACTACAGGTATCCTCAAGGGGGGCAAACGCATGGCGGCCTCGGAGGAAGGAAAACGAGCCAGGATACCGTCTCCCTCCCAATCGCGCAGCCAGGCCGGTGGCAATTCCAGTCCCCGCGGCTCGAAGTGCAATACCCAGTCGCCTTGTTCACGGCTGTAGCGGGCGATGCCGCTGATCAAATCCCGCCCATAGGCACGGGACGATTCGATGAGCACGGCGACGCGCCAGAGGCGGCGGGAGCGTTGCCTGGGCATAGTTTTTCCTCCTTCCCTTCTGATGAAAAATCAGGAAAGAAAGACGAAATTTTATACTAGCAGCCAAGGAAGAGGACGGCTAGAATAAGATTACCTACCTTCGATGCGCAAACGCGCTGCTTCCTTGAAGAGGGCGTTTGTCGCTGTCAAGCTATTGCGAAGCGGCGGCGTGCCAATTTCTCTCCGATGCACTCCAGCCGCTGCGACTAACAGGGAGATCGAAGCGATGATGTTGGGGTGGAAATGGTTGGCTGCCGTGTCTGGCTTGCTGATTCTGTCGACGACGTTTCCGGTACGGGGAGAAGCGGCCAAGGGCCCAACCGCGGCGGGGCCGGTGAGTTATTACAAAGATATCCGCCCGATCTTCCAAGCCCACTGCCAAGGCTGCCATCAGCCGGCCAAGGCCAAGGGCGAGTATATCATGACGGACTTCGCCAAGCTGTTGGCCGGCGGCGAATCTGGCAAGCCTGCCGTGGTGCCCCGGCAGCCGAACCAAAGCGCCTTGCTGGAAATGCTGGTTCCTCACCAGGGCAAGGCCAAGATGCCCAAGGGCAAAAGCCCCCTCAGCGAGACAGACATCGACCTGATCCGTCGCTGGATTGCCGAAGGCGCGGTGGATGATACGCCGACCAACGCCAAAGCCCGCTACGATCAAGACCACCTGCCTGTTTATACACGGCCGCCGGTTATCACGGCGCTCGACTTTTCTCCCGACGGCAAACTGTTGGCCGTGGCCGGATTCCACGAAGTGTTGCTTGTCGAGAGCGCCAGTGGGCGACTCGCCGCTCGACTGGTGGGACTGTCGGAGCGCATTCAGTCGGTACGCTTCTCCCCGGATGGGAAGCTTCTGGCGGCGGTAGGCGGTTTGCCGGCACGCATGGGCGAAGTGCAAATCTGGGACGTGGTGAAGCGGAAGCTGGTTTTGTCTGTGCCTCTTACCAGCGATACGCTTTATGGAGTCAGTTGGTCGCCCGACGGCAAACAAGTGGCCTTCGGTTGCGCCGATAATACCGTACGCGCCTTAGACGCCAAGACAGGCGAGCAGGTGCTGTTTATGGGTTCGCACACCGATTGGGTGCTCAATACCGTTTTCTCGGTGGATGGTTCGCACCTGGTTTCCGTCAGCCGCGATATGACCGCCAAGCTCACGGAAGTGGCGACCCAGCGCTTTGTGGACAATATCACCTCCATCACTCCGGGCGCTCTCAAGGGCGGCATCCAGGCCGTGGCCCGTCATCCGCTCCGTGATGAAATTGTGGTCGGCGGGGCCGACGGCGTGGTTAAGGTATACCGCATGCACCGTTTGACGGCCCGGGTTATCGGCGACGACGCCAACCTGATCCGCCGCATGCCGCCGATGCTCGGGCGTATTTTCAGCGTCGCCGTCAGCAGCGATGGCAAACGCATCGCCGCTGGTAGCAGTCTCGATGGCAAAGGCGAGGTTGCAGTCTATTCCTACGAATTCGACACCAGCCTGCCGGAAGCCATTAAACGCATCAACGCCAAAGTGGGACGGACGCCGGAAGAGAAGGCAGCTTTGGAGAAGTATCACACGGAAGGCGTTCGCGTTATTGCTCGTGCCTCGTTCCCCACCTCTAGCGTCTACGCCCTTGCTTTTCATCCCGATGGTCGGCGGATCGCCGCTACAGGTTCGGACGGCAAAGTCCGCCTGATTGCCGCCGACAACGGCGCCGTAGTAGGCGAATTCGCGCCGGCGCCCGTGGTCAAGACGGCAGCCCTGGGGCAAGCGACGCCCTCGGCGAAGCCGGCTGATTTCATCCGGGACGTAAATCCGATTCTTTCGCGGCTGGGTTGCAACGCTGGCACTTGCCACGGTTCGGCCCAAGGCAAGAACGGCTTCAAATTGTCGCTGCGTGGTTACGATCCTCTTTTCGACGTTCGCGCCTTGACCGATGATTTGGGTGCGCGCCGTGTTAATCTGGCTTCTCCCGATGATAGTCTGATGCTCCTCAAAGCTACCGGAGCAGTGCCGCACGTCGGCGGACAACTCATCAAGCCGGGAGAACCCTATTATCAAGTCCTGCGTTCCTGGATCGCCGGCGGCGCTCAGCTCAACCTCCAGTCGCCGCGTGTGGTCCGCATTGAACTATCTCCTCCCAATCCCGTTCTCGAAAAAATGGGCACCGCACAAGCCATGCATGTAACGGCCTTCTACAGCGACGGCAGCACCCGTGAGGTGACCCGCGAAGCCTTTATCGAAAGCGGCAACAGCGAGACGGCCTCTGCCAATCGCGAGGGGATTATCACGGCCTTGCGCCGCGGCGAAGCGCCGATCCTGGCCCGTTACGAAGGCGCCTACACGGCGACCACATTGACAGTCATGGGCGATCGTACCGGTTTTGTGTGGCACGAACCGCCCAAGTATAACAAGATCGATGACTTCACCGCTGCCAAGTGGAAACGCCTGAAGATCCAGCCCTCCGACGTTTGCAACGATGCCGAGTTCCTGCGCCGAGTTTATCTCGACCTGACGGGATTGCCGCCTACCCCCGAACAGGTCCGCGCCTTCTTGGCTGACCCCCGTGATTCACGCCTCAAGCGGGAAGCCGTGGTCGATAAACTGATCGGCAGCGAAGATTACGTCGAATACTGGACCAACAAATGGGCCGATCTGCTTCAGGTCAATCGCAAATTCCTTGGGGTGGAGGGTGCGGCCTCCTTCCGCAAATGGATTCGGGAGCAGATAGCCAACAACACGCCCTACGATGAGTTCGCGCGGAAGATCCTGACGGCCAGCGGCTCCAACCGCGAGAACCCTCCCGCTTCTTATTTTAAGATTCTGCGCGAACCAGGGCCGACCATGGAGAACACTACCCATCTGTTCCTGGCTGTGCGCTTCAACTGCAATAAGTGTCACGATCATCCCTTTGAGCGCTGGACGCAAGACCAATATTATCAGTTAGCCGCCTTCTTCGCGCGGGTTGACCTCAAAGCGGATCCTCAGTCGGGCGACCGGCGTATCGGCGGCACAGCCGTTGAAGGGGCCAAACCGCTCTACGAAATCGTCGCCGACAAGGACCAGGGCGAAGTCGAACATTTACGGACAGGCCAGGTGATGGCCCCGGCATTTCCTTATGCGGTGAAGTTCCAGGCCCCTCCCCAAGCGACACGGCGCCAGCAATTGGCCGCCTGGATCACCTCTGCGGAAAATCCATATTTTGCCCGTAGTTTCGTCAATCGTCTGTGGGGTTACCTATTCGGCGTGGGCATCATCGATCCCATCGATGACATTCGCGCCGGCAATCCGCCGACTAACCCCGAACTGCTCGACTATCTAACGCGTGAGTTCATCCAGAGTGGCTTCAATGTCCGCCACATAATGCGGCTCATCTGCACATCGCGCACCTACCAATTGTCCGTGGCTACCAACAAATGGAACGAAGACGACAAGATTAACTATTCCCATGCCCGCCCCCGCCGTTTGCCGGCAGAAGTTTTGCTCGACAGCGTTTATCGCGTTACCGGTTCAACGTCTCATTTTCCTGGAGTGCCGCCGGGCACGCGTGCAGCCGCTTTACCTGATTCCGGCGTGGAATTGCCCAGCGGTTTCCTCAGTACGTTTGGGCGGCCGCCGCGGGAAAGCGCTTGCGAATGCGAGCGCAGCAGCAATCTACAACTGGGACCTGTCATGGCCCTGGTCAACGGCCCCACCTTGGCCGAGGCCATCAATGATCCTAACAATGCCCTTGCGCGCCTGGCTGCTCAGGAAAAGGATGACGCCAAGCTGATCGATGAATTGTTCGTCCGCATCCTAAACCGTCCGGCGACAGCCGCAGAAATCGAAGCCAGCCGGAAAATCCTCCAGCAAGTGGAAGAGGACCACCAGAAATTAGTGCAAGCCCTCCACAAGCGCGAGAAAGAATGGGAGGCGTTGCGGCCCAAACTGGAAAAGGAGCGAGAAGCAGCCATTGCTCAGGCCCGCCAGGAATTGACCGCTTACGAAAAAGAGTCGGCGCCGCGACGGGCCGAACAAGAACGGCAAAAGGCGGCTCGAACCGCTCAGTTGGAAGCCGAGTTGAAAAAGTACGAAGCGACGTTGCCGGCCAAGCTAGCCGCCTGGGAGAAGACGCGTAACATCGAGGGTGATTGGGTCTTCCTGCATCCCACCACCTTGAAGGCGAGCAATGGGGCCACGCTGCAACGGCAGCCGGATTTCTCCATTCTGGCCAGCGGGAAGAACGGGAAAGGAACGTACACCATCACGGCGCGTACCCGTTTGCAGGGAATCACCGGCTTCCGCTTGGAAGTATTGCCCGATCCGACCCTGCCCAACGGCGGCCCCGGACGTGCAGGCGATGGCAACTTCGTCCTCAACGAGTTCATCGTCCAGGCGGCGCCTGTGACCGACCCGAAGAAAGTCACCGCGATCAAGCTCCGCAATCCAGTGGCCGATTACGTGCAGCAGGGCTTCCAAGTCGCCGAGTTGATCGACGGGTTCCCCGCCCAGCGTAATGGCTGGGCCGTCGCCGGCAGTCCCGGCGTTCCTCACTGGGTCACCTTCGAGACCACACAACCGCTTGGCTACCCGGGCGGCACGCTTCTCACCTTCATCTTGCACCAGCAGTTCGACGCCCCGGACTTCATGGTGGGCCGTTTCCGTTTGTCGGTCACCACGGCGCCGGTCCCCTTGGGATTGAGTCTGGCCGAAGAGTTGAAGGCCGTTCTGACGACGCCGCCTGAGCAGCGCGACGCCAAGCAGAAAGAAAGCCTGCTGAAATATTTCCGTGCCATCGATCCCGAGCTGCGCCAACGCCAGAACGCGCTTGCCGAGAGCAAGAAACCGTTGCCGATCGATCCGCGCTTGCAGGAACTACAGCAACATCTGGAGGAAGTCAGCCGGCCCGTGCCGCTCGATGCCCAATTGGCGCAACTTCGCCAAGACGTAGCCATGAGCGAACAACAGCGCGCCAATAAACGTTTGACTGTCGCCCAGGACATCGCCTGGGCTTTGATCAACAGCCCTGCGTTTTTGTTCAACCACTAAACTCCCCCAAGAGAGCAAACCGAAATAGCCCCAAAGGAGGTTTCTTATGATCGTGATCCCTGGTCAACCTGGCAAAGACTTGTGTGATCCTCAGTTAGGGATCACGCGACGCGACCTGTTGCGCGTAGGCGGCTCGGGGCTGCTTGGCCTGAGCCTGGGCTCGATGTTTCAGCTCCAAGCCCGCGCAGCGGAGGAGAAAAAAGGCGGCGGTCCCGGTTGGGGCAAGGCCAAAAGCATCATCTTGCTCTATTTGCAAGGCGGCCCCAGCCATCTCGACTTGTGGGACCCCAAGGAAGGCGTGCCGGACAACGTCAAGAGCGTCTTCAAAACCATTGACACCAAGACGCCAGGCATCCAGCTCACCGAGATCCTGCCCAAGCTGGCCCAGGTGACAGACAAACTCACGCTCATTCGCGCCATGAGCTATACGCCCAACGGTCTCTTCAATCACACGGCGGCGATTTACCAGATGATGACGGGCTGGACGACCGACAAGGTAAGCCCGTCTGGTCAGTTGGAACCGCCCGATCCGCGTGATTTTCCCAACTTCGGCTCGCAGATCATCCGCCTCAAACCGGTCCGTGTGCCGATGTTGCCGTTTGTCATGTTGCCGCGGCCGTTGCAGGAATCCAACGTGGTCGGCAAGGGAGGCACCGCTGGTTTTCTGGGCAAGGCGTATGATCCCTATACGCTTTATCCCGAAGGCGACGACATGGACATGAACAAGATGGACCGCATCCGCGTCGATGACCTGAAGCTGCGGCCCGAGGTGTTCGCGGCACGGCTGGAACGGCGCGCCCATTTGCGCGAAGTCATCGATGCCGGGATGCCGGTCATCGATAAAGCTGTGGCCGACTACAAACTCAACGCCTACTATGACCGCGCCTTAAGCCTGGTTTTGTCGGGACGCGCCCGCGAAGCGTTCGATCTGAGCAAAGAGCCAGCCAAGGTCCGCGACCGCTACGGCCGCAATACCTTTGGGCAAAGCTGTCTGCTGGCCCGTCGCTTGGTGGAAGCAGGCACGCGGGTGATCGAAGTGATTTGGCCCAAGGTAGCCAACAGCGACAATCACTCCTGGGACCATCACGTCGGATTGACCTACCGGATGAAAAATCAATCCGGCCCCATGCTGGACGCTGGCTTGTCGGCCTTGATTGCCGATCTGGATGAACGGGGCTTGCTCTCGGAAACTCTAGTGGTGGCCGTGGGCGAGTTCGGCCGCAGTCCCAAAAAAGGGGTGAGCACTTCGGGCAACGGCAATAGCGCCGACGGCCGCGACCATTGGCCTTACTGCTATACCGCTGTCATCGCCGGCGCCGGCATCCGCCGCGGCCACATCCACGGCGAATCCGACAAGACCGGCTCCAGCCCACGTAAAGATCCGGTCCACCCCGGCGAACTGCTGGCCACCATCTACCACGCCTTCGGCATCGATCCAGCCACCATCGTCTACAACCACCTCAATCAACCCCGCGAATTGGTCCAGGCCGAACCCGTAACCAAACTGTTCGCCTGATGCCGCCTTCCGCCCCGCCCGTCTCATACCCAGGACGGGCGGGGCGAGGCCGTTCATACCCCCTTCGGGGCTTGGATTACCGAACGGTGCGGAAAAAACACTCTGGCAGCTGCGCATCCGGGCCCAGCCACCAGATGACACCTCGTAAAGATAGATAGGACAAGTAAATATTGGAGAAAGAGAGCAAGCCTATGCTGCGTGCTAATGCGCTTTTGCTTGTGGTGGTTTGCTGGCTAACAGGAGACGTGGCCTTGGCCGGGGGGCCACCCGTGATCTATTGGAAGTGCGATCCCGTAGGGCCGAATGAGACGCTCATGCTTTTCGGCGACAGCTTGGGGCCGCCAGCACGGGCTTTGGTCAGCCGATGGCCCGACGCCGAGCCGAGGTCGCCGGAGGCTGGTGGGAAGTTGCCTGCCGGTGAAGAACAGGAGATCAAGCCGCTCCAGGCCGAGTCGCAATGCATCAAACTGCTGATTCCGGCCGACTGGCGCTGGGGCTGTTACCGTGTGCAGCTGCAAACGCCGGCAGGTACCGCTCAGGTGCTTGTCAACCGCCCGGAGGTGTGGTGGTCTCTGGGGGACATAGGGCCTGCGGCATCGCCGGGGAGAGAATACCGCCTGTTCGGCAAGAACTTTTGGTTAGAACCAGCGAAAGGGGCCTGGCCGGGGCGTGTGGTGTTGCGCACGGCGCCGGGGCGCTTCCAGTCGTTGCCGGTACTGGCTGCCAACCGCTACACCGTGACCGTGCGTCTGCCCGCAGACCTGCCGGCGGGGCGCTATACCCTGTGGCTGCACCACGGGCACAGCGGGCAGGCGGGCTGGAGCGCCTCTTTTGAGATCACCGTGCAAGCGCCGACGCCCTGGCCAAACACCCTCTACAATGTGCGCGATTTCGGGGCCAAAGGCGACGGCCTGACGGATGATACAGCGGCCCTGCGTGTCGCCCTGGGACGCTGCCAGAAGGCCGGCGGCGGCATCGTGTTCCTGCCGCGAGGTACGTACAAGATCACCGGCACGCTGGTCATCCCTCGGCGCACGGTGCTCCGGGGGGAGCGGCGCGAATGGGTCTGGCTTTATGTGCCGCAGAAGACCCCAGAATTCAACACCGTCTTGGCTGGCAATGGCGAGTTCGGCGTCGAGGAACTGTCGCTGGTAGCGCAGACGCCCCGGCGTCTGATCACTGCCCCCGATGTGCCGACCATGTACAACATGCCGTGGGGTGCTCCCGCCGTTCACGGCCAGCCGCTGCCCCATGCCGATGATGTCCGCCTGCACCGTCTGCGCCTGCATCATCTCCGCTATGCTCACCGCGTCGGTCCCAAGGATCCGCGCCGCTGTGAACATTCCGGCCCCAGCACGGTGGCGCTGTGCGGGCACCGCCTGGAGATCAATGACTGCGAGATTGTCTCCAGCGGCATGCCCATTATTCTGCATGACATCCGCTATAGCCGCATCCTCCGCAACCATCTGCACACGGGCCGCGCGGGTTGGTATGGCATCTGGGGCGCCCGCCAGACCGTCATCGAGGGGAACCTCATCGAGGGGCGCGATTTGGAAGCCAGCTATGGCGGCTTCGGCAATTACCTGGACTATATGGATGACAAAGGCGTCCTGTCCACAGACTTGGCTCAGCTTTATATTGCGGAAAACTGCCTGCAAAACGGCTTTGGCTGTGAGCGCGAGGCGCTGGCTTTTGACTCCCCGGGCAACTTTCCCTGGGTGGGGCCTGTGGCCTCGGCCGATGCGAAGTCACTGCAAGCGACTGGGGTGAAGTGGCGGCCGGAGGCTTTTCGCGGCCTGGCCTGTTTGATTGTCGCTGGACGCGGTTTGGGACAGCATCGTCATATCGTAGCCAACAGCGCGGAGCGGCTGGAAGTGGATGTGCCGTGGGACGTCCCCCCGGACCATACAAGTGTCGCCGCCATCACGGCCTATCGCCGCGATGTGGTGATTTACCACAACCAGGTGCAGGACGCCAGCGCCACCGTCGAACTCTGGGGCGGGGGGTACAACTTCCTTGTCGAAGGAAATACCTCCGTGCGCACGGGGGGGCTCTGGGGGCGGGCAGCGCAATACACGGCCCACGGCCAGCATGTGTTCCTGCCCTGCTACTTCACCCAGTGGCTGAATAACGACATCCGCGAAGGCTTCATTTACGAGCAGGGGCCGGAAGCGGACCAGAGTGCTGTTTTGGGACTCTATAGCCAGACGCCCCCCGCGACCGCAGCCGGCTTGCCAGTGCTGGGCAATGTCATCCGGGGTAACCGCCTGGCCGATCGCTCGCGCATCGGATTGTTGCACTATGGTCCGGTACACATGGCCAACGCAGACAAAGCTTACCGGAGCAATCCGCCCCCGCCGCCTGCTGGGCGCGATACCGTTATTGAAGGCAATTCCCTCGCCGACACGCCGGTAGGAATAGAGATTGGCCCGGGATTTCACGATACGGTCGTGCGGGTCAATCGCTTTCAGCGCGCCGCCGAGGAAGTTCGCGATTGGAAAGAAGCCAAAGCCCGACGGTAGCAGGGCAAAACACAGCGGTGGGCACGCCCTCAGCCCTGGGTCCATCGGAGTTTCGACCCGCTGCGCCGCGGTTGCGCGCTTGCTGTCTTTCCCCGCTCACGAAAATATGTAAAGATATACAACATGAGTTCAGACATCGTCAAATTGGCCCCCTCGATCCTCGCCGCTGATTTCGCGCGGCTAGGCGAACAGGTGCAACAGGCTGAGCAGGCCGGCGCCGACCGCATCCACGTCGATGTCATGGACGGCCATTTCGTGCCCAACATCAGTATGGGGCCGGTAGTCGTCCAGGCGCTACGGCCTATCACGAAATTGCCGTTGGAAGTCCACTTGATGATCGAGCAGCCCATCCGTTTTCTCGATGCTTTCGCCGAGGCGGGCGCCGATTCGCTGCTGGTCCACGTCGAGAACGCAGCCAACCTGCATCGCACGGTGCAGCACATCAAGGCGCTGGGGAAGAAAGCTGGGGTCGTACTCAATCCCGCGACTTCACCGATCGCTGTTGCAGAGATTTTACCTGATGTCGATCTCATCTTAGTAATGACCGTCAACCCTGGCTTCGGCGGTCAACAGTTCATCGCCAGCATGATCGACAAGATCCGCCGTGTACGACGGATGATCGATCAGACGAAGCGCGACATTGAACTGGAAGTGGACGGCGGTATTGACGCCACAACAACGACGCGGGTGGTGGAGGCGGGCGCACGGGTACTGGTAGCCGGCTCGGCGATCTTCGGCTCCCCCGACGGCATCGCCGCCGCTATGAACCGCTTACGTACCGCCTTGCTCCCCGTCTTCCCTTCCTGATAAAAGACGGAAGAAGGCGGCTACTGGACACATCACTGCACAGACCGGCTAAACAAGTATCGGAACGGTTACTCCTTATTTTTGAATTCGATTGCCTGAACACCTTTGAGAAAATGCAGTCTCTTGAGCAAAACCAATTGCCAAAAGGCCGATTGGAGATAGGATGCCCCTAGCATTCCCTGCTCCGAGGACAACATTATGCATCGTGCTTCACTTGCCTTCTTGCTGAGCATATTCGTTCCTCTGTCGGCACGCGGTGCGGACAAGCCGCCGCTGCGGGCCGGCATCATTGGCCTGGATACATCGCATGCCGTCGCCTTCACGCAGCTCTTGAACAATCCCAAGGCTGAAGGCGTCCTAGCCCGTGTGCGTGTCGTCGCCGCCTACCCGGGAGGTAGTGCAGACATCCCGGATAGCATAAATCGCGTGGAAGGCTACACGCAAACACTCCGCCACAAGTTCGGAGTCGAGATCGTGGCCTCCATCGAGGAGTTGCTGAAAAAAGTGGATGTGGTGTTGCTGGAGAGTGTGGACGGTCGGCCGCACCTGGAACAAGTCAAGCCGGTGTTGCGGGCGAAAAAGCCGGTTTTCATCGACAAGCCGGTGGCGGGTTCGCTGGCCGATGCCGTCGAGATTTATCGCTTGGCCAAAGCGTCCGGCACGCCGTGCTTCTCCAGTTCCTCGCTACGCTTCAGTCCGGGCATCCGCAGTGTCCGCGAGGACCCCAAGTTCGGTGTAATCCTCGGCTGCGATGCCTACGGCCCATGCAGCCTGGAGCCGCACCATCCCGATCTGTTCTGGTACGGCATCCACGGCGTTGAGACGCTGTTCACTATCATGGGACCGGGCTGTGAGTCCGTGACGCGACTAGAAACAGATAAGGCAGAGTTTGTAACAGGTAAATGGAAAGACGGCCGGGTCGGTACTTTTCGCGGCATCCGCAAGGGCAAAGGAGATTACGGAGCGATGGTGTTCGGTACAAAGATGATTGGGCCGAGCGGCCGTTTTGAGGGCTATGGACCGTTGGTGGTCGAGATCTGCAAGTTTTTCGAGAGCGGCAAGCCGCCGGTGACGGCCGAGGAGACACTGGAGATTTACGCATTTATGGAAGCGGCTGACGAAAGTAAACGGCAAGGCGGCAAGCCGATAACGTTAGCGAGCGTCTTGGACCGTGCCCGCGCGAAGAGCGCGGCTCAGGCCCGTTGAGCCTACAAATTTATTTACGGGTTAGTTGGGACACTTTTTCTTTTTCCTTCTCATCCTACCCTTTCTTCCCCCCAAGCAGGGAAAGAAAAGGCCGCTGGCACATGGACCCACAGTCTTCGTGAAGGCCCCAAGTCTAGGGGCCTATTCTCTCATTTGCGTTTTTTTCATTGACAATCGGCGCCCGCCGGTTTACTCCTATCAGATAGCTGATCCCGCTCATGCCTTCGTTATGCTTGACGACTTCCGTGGACCGGGGGGACGAAAGATGGACCTTCCGCGACTGTCTGCGTTGAGTGCCTTCTTGTTAAGTTTGTTATCGCTGGCGGCGGTCCCGGCCTTGCATGCGGCTGCGCCGGCACCCCAGGAGACGGCGGCGCGGGTTGATGCCGCTTTTCCCTGCGCCTTGCCGCCTCGCGCCGAGGATGAAACATTCCTCCGTCGCGTCTTTCTCGATCTCACTGGCAAGCTGCCTGATCCCGATGAACTCCATCGCTGGACCGCCGAGCGCACGCCGGACAAGCGTGCCCGTCTGATCGACAACCTTTTGCACAGCGACGCCTACGCCGTCAACTGGTCGCGCTACTGGCGCGATGTGGTGACCTACCACACGCCGGCCAGCGGCAATTATCTGCGTTGGGAGCTATTCGATCGCTGGTGGGTCGAGCAGTTCCGCCGCAATCGGCCCTGGAACGAAATTGTCACGGCCCTGGTGACGGCCTCGGGCATCAACGACGAGATCGCGCCGGTGAACTATCTGACAGCGTTATACGGCAATCCCGTGGAGATCGCGGCCACGACCAGCCGCGTCTTTCTCGGCGTGCAGATCCAGTGCGCCCAGTGCCACGACGCCAAGACCGAGCCGTGGAAGCGCGAACAGTTCCATCAGTTAGCAGCCTTTTTTGGGCGGGCCAAGCTGATCCAACACAAAGACGTAGACGGCCGCGGTACTCCCTACGCCATCGAAAGCCGCAGCGATGGCCAATATTACATGACCGACAAAAAAGCTCCCGATCATCTTATTCCCATGCAGCCGCGCTTTCTCACCGGCGAAAGCGTCCCCCTTGATGCTTCCGACGTAGAACGACGGCAGGCGCTGGCACGCTTTCTGACCAGCCCGAAAAATCCCTGGTTCGCGCGCAGCTACATCAATCGCATCTGGACCGCGCTCTTCGGCTGGGGCTTTTATCCCACGGTCAACGACGTAGGCGGCGGCAAGCCGCGCTATCCCGAAGTGCTGGAGGTGCTTGAAAAAGACTGGATCGCCAGCGGTTACGATATGCGCTGGCTGTTCCAGACCATCACCTTGACGCGAGCCTATCAGGGACGTTTGCCAGGACCGCAAACCCAAGGCGAGACGGTGGCGGTCTGCCCAGCGCGGCTGCGGCCTGAACAGGTGTTCGAGGCGCTGCAAAAAGCGCTGGGCTTCGATGAAGACGACAAAACCATCCCGGCCCCAGCGCCCAGCTCAGCCCCGGCGGTGCAGCGGCACAAAGGGTTGCGCCACATGATCTATCAAACGTTCAAGGTCGATCCCTCGCTGCCACAGGCTGAAATTCAGGGCACCATCCCGCAGGCGCTTCTGCTGATGAACAGCGCTCTGGTGAAGGCCGCGACTTCCGCCAAGGGCAAAACGGTCCTCGCCGACCTGTTGGCCAAGGGCAAGTCCGATGAGGAGATCGTGGCCGTACTCTATGAGCGCGTGCTGGCGCGGCAGCCCACCGCCAAGGAAAAGCACCTTTGTCTCCGCTATGTCCAAAAAGTCGGAGACCGGGCGGAGGCGCTCGAAGACGTGTTGTGGGGGCTGATTAATTCCACGGAATTTTTGCACAAGAAGTAGGATGCCATGTTACCACTGCAAACTTGCGTCGATGTACGTGTCAATAGCCGGGGCGTCGTCAGCCGGCGGGCGTTTCTGCGCTGTCTGGCCGGCGGCGCAGTCACGGCCGGACTGCGCTGGAGCGATTGCCTGAGTGCGCGCGCTGACGAGATCCGCCGCCAGGGCAAGGCGTGCATTTTGCTCTGGATGGCGGGGGGGCCGAGTCAGTTTGAAACCTTTGACCCCAAACCAGGGGCCGATACCCAAGGCCCTACCAAGGCCATCTCCACCAGCGTGCCTGGTCTGACCATCGCCGAGCATTGGACGCACCTGGCCCCGCTCATGAAAGACGTGGCCCTGTTGCGCTCGCTGACCAGCAAAGAGGGCAACCACGGCCGAGCCACTTATCTCTTGCACACCAGCTATGCCCCTTCGGGCGGCATCGTTCATCCCGGCTTCGGCGCCACCGTCGCCCAGCAGCTTGGCCCCGACGATTTTGATTTGCCCTCTTTCGTCAGCATCTCTGGCCCCAGCATCGGGCCGAGCTTCCTCGGCGTGCGCTATGCGCCCTTCCTTGTCACCAATCCCAACCAACCGCCGGACAACTTGCCCTCGCCCGTCCCGGCGCAACGGCTCCAACGCCGGCTCGGATTGCTGCGCGAATTGGAACAAGAACAGGCCAAGAACGGCGCCGCCGAGTTGGTCCAGGACCATCAAACGCTCTATCGGCAGACGGCGCGCATGGTCCTCAGCCCACGCACCAAAGCCTTCCAGCTCGACCTGGAACCCGACCGTGTACGCGATCACTATGGCCGTTCGGCGTTTGGCCAGGGCTGCTTGATGGCCCGCCGCCTCATTGAGGCAGGCGTAACGTTCGTCGAAGTGCAGGCGAGCGGCTGGGACACACACAGCAACGAGCTGAAAGCGCTGAAAAAACTAGTGCCGCCGGTGGACCAGGCCACGGCGGCGCTCTTGGCCGATTTGCGGACGCGCGGCTTACTCGAACGCACCCTGGTTATTTGGATGGGCGAATTTGGCCGAATGCCACGGATCAACCTCACCGCAGGCCGTGATCACTATCCGACGGTGTTCAACGCCCTTTTGGCTGGTGCAGGCATCCAAGGCGGACGAGTCATCGGCAAGACCGACGCCCGCGGCATTGAAATCGTCGATCGCCCAATTGAAGTGCCGGACCTCTTCTGCACCTTCTGCCAGGCGCTCGGCATCGACCCCCGCACCGAATACGAGAGCAACGTCGGCCGGCCTATCCCGATCGTCGAACACGGCGCCGCTGTCCGCGAATTGTTCTAAAAACCAACCTACTGGACGCGGTAGAAAGGGACACAAACAGGGGCGAGCGGGGTTGTGTCAACAGGGCGAGCGGGGGGTGTGAACCCCCCGGT
>JAJPIY010000004.1 GCA_021324515.1 Planctomycetota bacterium | reverse complement strand
TCCCCCCACCCCAACCCTCCCCCACCAGGGGGGAGGGAGCACCATTCCCCCCACCCCAACCCTCCCCCACCAGGGGGGAGGGAGCCTTGTTCTCCCTCCCCCCTGGTGGGGGAGGGTTGGGGTGGGGGGGGAAAGGGAAAAAATGTCACTTCTCCCCGTGCCCAGTATAACCCCTCGGTATCCGCGGGCGAGCGGGGGGTGTGAACCCCCCGGTTGTGCTACCGGGGGGTTCACACCCCCCGCTCGCCCCGTTGACACCCCCCGCTCGCCCGGTTGTTCTACCGGGGGGTTCACACCCCCCGCTCGCCAGCCCTCCGCGGCACAGCCCCCAGCGAAAGCTGTCTTTTCTCTTTGCTGCGAGTGTTTATAATAACGGTTTACCCGTAGTTGAGGAGGTTCCTTGTGGAGAATGCACACATGGAATTGTGGATAGGGTTCGCTGAGGGGGGGCTTCGCGGTTGGCTGCCTCCATTGTTGAATATTATTCTTTTGCTGGTCGGTCTGTTTTTGATCCTGCTCGTCTTGATCCAGAAAGGCAAGGGCGGCGGCTTAGCGGGAGCGTTCGGCGGCGCCGGCGGCTCCAGCGCCTTCGGCTCACGTGCCGGGGATACCTTTACGCGTATCACTATCTATGTCGCCGCCGTATGGCTCTTGCTCACCATGATCCTCATTAAACTGGTCCAACCGACCACGGCAGGGACGACGCCAAGTGCTGAACTTCAGGCCCCCGTACCCACCGAACAACAAGAACAAGGCGAGTAGATTTTTCGTGCGTTGGCGGCGTCAACAAAGGCGGCCTTTACGGACGCAGCCAACGCACGAAAAGAGCCATTCAAAGAGGAGGTGGGCGTGCTGTGCAGCATGACGGGCTACGGTGAGGCCAGCTATCAGACGGAGGATCTCCATCTCACGATCGAGCTGCGTTCGGTCAACAATCGCTATTTGAAAGTCAGCCTCCGCGCCAACGAACCGTACAATCTCCTGGAGGCGGAGTTCGAAAAAGTCATCCGTCGTATCATCCGTCGCGGCACCATCCAGGTCCATCTCCGCTGCCAGAGGCGCTTTTCGCCGCAGGACGTTCTCATCAATGCAGCTGTCCTGCAAGGTTACGTTCGTCAGGTGCGCGAATTGGCCCTATCGCTCGGATTGGGCGAGCAGTGGCCGGTGCTCTTGTCGCAGGTGCTCGCTCTGCCCGGCGTTGTACCGGAGGAACCGACCGCCGCTGCGTATATGGACGAAGAATGGCCGATCATCGAGCGGGTATTGGAGCAGGCCCTGGAACGCTTGCAAGCGATGCGGCAAGAAGAAGGGCGCGCGATGGCTCAAGAACTGCTGCACATGCGCGATCAGATCGCCCATCAGCTCGAACAGGTTCGCGCCCACATTCCGCGGGTGACTGTCCTCTACCGTGACCGGCTGTACGACCGGGTGCGCAGCCTTTTGAGCGAACTGGACGTGCAGATTGATCGTAGTGACCTTATCAAGGAAGTCGCCATCTTCGCCGAACGCAGCGACATTGCCGAGGAGGTGGTGCGCCTGACCAGCCATCTCGAGCAGTTTCAGGAGATCATCAACGAGCCGGAAAGCGCCGGCCGGAAACTGGAATTTCTGACCCAGGAGATGTTCCGCGAGGCCAACACCATCGGCTCGAAGGCTGGCGATGTGGAGATCTCTCGCCATGTCGTCGAGATCAAAGCTACATTAGAGAAGATTCGCGAATTGGTACAGAACGCTGAGTAACAAGGGTCTTAAAGGGGGTAGAGAAGCGCGTCCGCCTCTCTACATCAGGGAATTTGGAAAACGGAGGAGCATGGCCAAAGCGCCGTTAATCATCCTGACTGGCCCGAGCGGCAGCGGCAAGTCCACCATCATCGACCGCCTGCTGAAAGAGAGTGGTCTGCCGCTGCGGCTGTCCGTGTCGGCAACGACACGACCGCCGCGGCCCTACGAACAAAACGGCGTCCACTATTATTTCTGGACGCGCGATGAGTTCGAGAAACAGCGGCAGGCCGGGGCCTTCCTCGAATGGGCGACGGTGCATGGCCACTGGTACGGCACCTTGCGAAGCGAAGTGGAGGATCCTCTCAACCGAGGTATCGGTGTCCTTTTGGACATCGACGTGCAAGGGGCCGCTCAGATGCGCGCCCACTACCCCGATTGTCTGTCTTTTTTCATCCGGACATCCTCTTGGGAGGAATATGAGCGGCGCTTGCATAAGCGCGGCGAAAGTCCAGAAAGCATCGCCCGGCGTCTGGCTGCGGCCCGACGCGAATTAGAACGAAGCGACGAATTCGACCATGTTATCCTCAACGATGATTTGAATCGTGCGGTCGCTCAAGTCCGCAAAGAGATCGAACAGGCTTTTCAAAAAGGGAGTTCATAATGCTGGATGAACTGAAAGAAGAAGCGATCATCAACAAGGTCGGTGGCCGTTTCAAACTCTCGACGCTGATCCAGAAGCGCATGGTAGCCCTCAACACCGGTGCTCGGCCGCTGGTAGAAGTGCGGGGCGGCGACAAGCTAGCCATCGTTATACAGGAAATTTTACAAGACAAGATCTACCTGGATACGTCCGACCAGGTCCAGGTGCGTGGCCTACCTGCCAACGATGTCGTACGCCGCGCCATGCTCAGCGACATTTCTGCGGACCTGGGAGGTGAATAAAACCAAGGGAGGATGGGAAAGAGGGAAAGAGGGACCTCTATCCTCCCTTTGGAGGAGTAGCTATGGCCCAAGCAACCGAATCGGAGAAATATCAACCGCTGTCGCTGTTGGCGCTGGCCGGTTTTGCCTTAGCCGTCGTCTATTCTTTGATAGTGCTGGCTGGGGGCGCAGTCGCCCTCTTGGGCCGCGTACCCTGGCTGATGCCTTATTGGACCTTTTTACTCCCTATTGCTGTAGTAGGCGTTTGCTGGGCGGCACGGACGCGCATCCGCGATTCCGAAGGGGCCCTCGGCGGCTTGGTCTTCACCACCTGGGGTTCCCGGCTGGCTGTCCTGTTCGGGATTACCTATGCCGCTTACTATATCGCCACGTTTCTTGCCGTGCGCAGCCAAGCTATCAATGCGGCCAATGACTTTTTCCAGAAAATCAAGGATGAGCGCCTGGAAGAAGCTTTTCTGATGTCGCAGGAAACCCCCACCAAGGGCCTCACCAGCAGCCAGATACGCGACATGCTCGAATCGCGTTTTAATCAGCCTATGGGGCCAGGGCAGTCCGGGGCCTTCACCCGCTTCTGTCATGAGCCGTTCGTTCGTTACATCGAGATGGACCGCGACCAAACCCAAATCGACCCCCTGGGCGTGGCCTCCTGGGAATACGGCAAGGGGGGGTATCGAGTGCTTCTCACCTATCACATCGCCAACTCCCTGGTGGAGTTCGACATGAATGTAGACACCTTCGGCCGCGATCCCAAACCGGGCGAGTCGAAAGGCCGACAATGGCAAGTCCAACTCATGCGCAGCGAAACCCTGATGATTCGGGATTCGCTGCGGCAGACGCGGCGAGGCGAAGAAGCTACCCGGAAGATGAATACGGCCCAGAGGTTTGCCGAAGAGTGGATCGCCAAGGTCAGTGATTGGAACACCCTCTCCGCGGCGGAGCGCGCCTCTTGTTCCCCATTGATCCGCATCGACGACAAGACGTTCTGGGCGGGCAAACAACAACGCGACGACATGATCCGGCGCATCCGCAACACCTTTCAGGCGGATGCCAAAGGGCCGAGGTCGCCGTTCACCCTGACGCTCCAGCCAGGCGCTCTACCCCTGCTGCGCGAAAACAACGACCGGACAACGGTATGGTTTGATGTAATGCTGCGTTACAATGAAGAAGGCACCTTCATGCCGCTGTACGTAGTGAATGGTCGGTTGGTGGTTTCCGCCAAGAGTGCCGCAGCCGCCGACTCGCCGTCGGCCTGGCAGGTGGACGCTCTCGAAGTCGAGAGCGGTCGAACAGCGCCGGAAAGGCTGCGGATGCAGCAGCAGCAACAACAGCAACAGCAGCAGCAGCAGCAAAACCGTTCTGCGCCGGCACCTTCCGGGGCCGGCCTCGACAAGGGCCAACCTCCACCCTAAACTATGTAAGACCCGGCCAAGTGGCGGAATTGGCAGACGCGCTGGACTTCATCATCGTAAGATGATAGGTGCAGCAAAATCCAGTGCCCGCAAGGGCGTGTGGGTTCGAGTCCCACCTTGGCCAATTGGGAGAGAATGGGGGCCTCTTCCGCATTCCTTCCACGATTCTATATCAGGCACGGAGAGACAGGACACTGGGGCGAGCGGGGGGTGTCAACCCCCCGGTTGTTCATGGCGAGCGGGGGGTGTCAACCCCCCGGT
>JAJPIY010000122.1 GCA_021324515.1 Planctomycetota bacterium | reverse complement strand
GGGGGAAGGACATTGCGGGCGGCGGGGCAAGGGTAAGCAGTAGAGAAGCAAGACAAAGGCATTCAATCATATAAATTGTCGTTTATATTACAGACGTAGGTGTTCGGGTTGCGCCGTGATTGCCCATATTTATTCCGGACAGTCAGTAAGTAGCGTTGGATCGTTTCGTCATAGTCTTGCTCCGCGGTGAGAAAAGTATCCAGCCCCGCTCGCTCTTGATCGAAGTGGCGTAGTTTCTCGTCACGCAGACGGCGGGCGCTGGGCAAAATCGTCCTTTCGTATTTCTGTACGAGCTGCCGCGTGAGGGCATATTCGGCGGCGGCGTGTTGTACTTCGAGAATCACTTGCTCCCTTAGCCCACGCACCTGGATTTGCAACTGCGATACATTGGCCCCGGCGCGGGCGATGTCGCCCTGGTTGCGCTCGAAAATCGGTACGACCGCCAATCCACCTGCTTCCCACGCCGTTGCCGATTGTTTCCCCTGCGAGGGAAAAGTGACGGCCTGGTATGGCGTGTAAAAAGTAAGAATGTCATCCCATACTTCGGCGCGGCTCAACTGCACGTTGGCCTGGGCACGCTCCACGCTCAGCTGAAAGGCGGCCAGGTCCGGCCGCACCTGAAGGGCGAGCAAAATCAATTCCTCCGTTGGGGGCGGCGGCGGCGCCTGATCGCGGATCGGGCCGCGTACCGCCAAGGTGTCGGCTTGCTCAGCCGGAATGGCCAGCAAACGAGCAAGCTCCCGCCGCGCTTGCAGGAGATTCATCTCGGCCTCGCGGAGTGCAATCTCGGTGTAGGCCCGTCGTATCGCCGCCTCGCCGATTTCCGCCGTTGCTTTGCCTGTGCGATCAACCAGCGCTCTTCGTCGTGCCACAGCCTGTTGCAGCGCGGCACGCTTGAGGGTGGACTCCAGCACATCGATATAAGCGGAGTAGAGCTTGTCGATCTCTTGACGCACGGCATCCTGATACAGTGCTTCCAGCACTTTCTCGGCGCGACGTGCCACAACAATGCGTTTGCGGCGTTTTCCGCTGACATCCAAAGGAGGGAAAATGACAGTCGCTCCGTAAGAGGTCTCGCCCGGCTTCTGCGGTGAATAATTGCCGTAGGGAATACCCTCACTGTCGAGAAAGACCGCAGGGTTCTCGATCAGCCCCGCCGAAAGAATGTCGGCTCGTGCTTTGGGAAGGTCCTGATTTTTGACGGCAAGATCACGATTGGCGACAAGCAATCGCTGAAGGGCGTCATTCAGAGAAAGCCCCTCGGCTATTTCCTCTTCTACTTCCGCCGGCAACTCCAGAGGAATGACCGGCCGTTTCCTCGTTTTGCTTTCTTTCAAGGCGCGCGGAGGCGTGAACGGCTCGGGGCGCTCGCGCATCCCTGCTTGTTGTATCTCCTCGGCGCTGCCGCTGCGGAACAGCATCAGCACAAACATCGGGATTATCGTCCCGAGCAAAAGATTACCTCGCACGCAGTCTCTCCTATTTGCAGTATTAGCGGCGCTCTCATACCTTCTTTCTAGCGCTCTGGCAACTTCGTTTTTCTTGCTCCTAAGCACCTGGATATGGATGCGTCGCATGAAGCATGATCCGCCTGCAAAAAGGAAGAACAACTATGTCCGGCTGGCTGGCAATCGTCTCAAGAAAGTGATACAAAAGCTAACGAAGGGGAAGCATAAGCGCGGACGGACATGCCGACGCTTACGTTTCTGATTCGTTCGAGGACTTGCCATGCAAGATCGACACCAGCGTTGCTCCCGCCGCAAGTTCCTGGCCTCGGCCGCTGCTCTCACCTTGGCCGGCGGAGTTGCCGCTCAGCCTGCCGAAGGGCAGGGAGATTTGCCCCTGTCACGCACGCGACCGGCCAAGCCCTCGAACAAAGGACGCAAGCCGCTCGCTGTTTTGACTACCGTGTATCGGCCGTTGTCGCACGCTTACCACATCGCCGGACGTTTTCTGCACGGCTACGCCCGCGGTGGGCAGCTGCATGTGCCCAAGCACTATATTCACTCCCTCTACGTCGATCAGACGCCCGACAACGATCTGTCCGGCGAGGTGGCCCGTAAGTTTGGCGTTCGCCTCACACGGCGGACCTCCAGCGTTTCTATGGCCCGCGCGGTCGAGGACGCCCTGACCATCGGCGGGAAATTGGCCGTCGAAGGCGTCCTGCTCATCGCGGAACACGGCAATTATCCCCGCAATGAAGCGGGACAGATCCTCTATCCACGCCTGGAAATGATGGAGCAGATTGTCCGTGTCTTTCGCAAGACAGGGCAAAGCGTGCCCGTGTTCAATGACAAGCACTTGTCATTTACTTTCGATCGGGCCAAGAAAATGCTTGCCTGGGCGCGGGAATTAAAGTTCCCCATGATGGCCGGCTCCAGCCTGCCCGTGACCTGGCGCACGCCGTCGCTGGAACTGCCTCTGGACTCGCCCCTCGAAGACGCCTTGATCGCCGGCTATGGTCCCATCGAAGTGTACGGTTTTCATGGCTTGGAAGCGCTGCACGTTATGGTGGAGAGGCGCAAAGGCGGCGAGAGCGGCGTCAAGGCCGTTACTTGCCTGCATGGCAACGAGGTGTGGAAGGCAGGCGACGCCGGACACTGGAGCTGGGATCTTCTCGAAGCCGCCTTGAGCCGCAGCGAGACGGTCAATCCCGGCGACATCCGCGACAACGTCGGCAGCATGAAGGTGAACAACTACCTGGAGACGCCGCCTCTGGCGTTCTTGATCGAGTATGCCGACGGTACACGCGGCACGGTGCTGCTGCTCAACGGCCATGTTCTCGATTTCACCTTCGCCGCCAAGCTGCGCGGCGAAAGCAAACCGGTCTCTTGCCTGTTTCGCTTGCCCCAACCGCCGGGCGCACGCTTCTTCGATGCTCTGGTTGTCCAGTTGGAAAAATTCTTCGAGACTGGCGAAGCGCCTTACCCAGTGGAGCGCACGCTGCTCACCACGGGCATCCTCGACGCGGTCATGCGCAGCCATCAGCGCGGCGGCGTCCGTGTTGAAACCCCGGAGTTGCTGGAGGTTCGCTACACCGCCCCTGCCGATAGCGGCTTCCTCCGCGGAAATATCGCTGATTTTTGATCGGATAGGGTGGCGAGCCGCAAGCGTTAAGCGGCGCGCAATAAAAAAGTTCCGCCGCTGGCTCCTTCGGCGTCGCCCAGTCACCGAAGCAGTCATACGGCGGAACAAAATTTATGATAACGTCTCCTAAAAGAATGGCAAGGGGAGTTTCCCCAAAAAATCCAAAAAATCTTTTTCGCTCTGTCGGCAGAGCGATCCGGAAAAAGTGGACGTTCCGGTCCTCCTTGCGTCGATAAGAATTAATGTTTCGTGGTCGGCCCTAGAGGTTGGAGAAGTGCGGCAGAGTCGCTCTTTACTCTCCCTAACGTTTAGGACAGGCTCCTGGCGTGAATTACCTAGATTTTGCAATCGATTCAAATTGCCAAAGGATCGCTGTAGAGCGCATCATAGAAGAACAGGGTGGAACCAAAGGACAAAAAGGCCAACGAGGGGGGCGAGGTGGGATCTAGGCGGGTTTCGGGGTTGCCGGACGAGGCAAGGACAGATATACTTCCTCTTTTTAGGCCGGCAAACCAGCGGAAGTGCTTGCCGGGAACACCCTAAGCGTCGGGCGGGGGTTCATGCGATTCAACCTGATCGACCGGATTGTGGAAGTACGGCCGGGCCAGGTCTTGCAAGCGGTGAAGAACCTCACCCTTGGCGAAGAGTATCTGGCCGACCATTTCCCGACGTTTCCGGTGATGCCCGGCGTGCTGATGCTGGAAACGCTGGTAGAAGCCGGCGCCTGGCTGCTGAGGTTGACCGATGACTTTGCTTCTAGCGTTATCGTGCTGCGAGAAGCGAAAGG
>JAJPIY010000005.1 GCA_021324515.1 Planctomycetota bacterium | reverse complement strand
GGAGGGGGAGGGAGAAACCATTCCCCCCACCCCAACCCTCCCCCACAAAGGGGGGAGGGGGAGGGAGAAACCATTCCCCCCACCCCAACCCTCCCCCACAAAGGGGGAGGGGGAGGGAGAAACAATTCCCCCTACCCCAACCCTCCCCCACAAAGGGGGAGGGGGAGGGAGAAACCATTCCCCCCCACCCCAACCCTCCCCCACAAGGGGGGAGGGAGCCTTGTTGCTCCCTCCCCCCTTGTGGGGGAGGGTTGGGGTGGGGGGAATGGTGCCCAATTCAACCGTGCCCAGTATAGATTTGTTGACATTTCGTTCTCCGGCGAAAACACTGGCCTTGACGGAAAGTAAAGCAGCGATTATCGCTGCTGTCCTTGCCCGGTGCAGCAAGCGACCGGGGATTGGTGACAATGGGAGCATGATGATGGGGAAACGCATCTTCCTGGCGGCGACGTGGACGGCCGTACTGGCGTCAGGCGGCTGCTTGCGCAACATCTGCGAGCGTCACGGTTACTATCCGGCGGCGCCTCCGGCGGCTTATACCCCCCAGTGCTGCGTGCCGTGTGTGTGCCAGCCGGCCGCACCAGCGAGCTATGTTGCGCCTGCCCCCAGCTGGAACGCGCCGGCGGCAGTGCCAGCCAACACGTGTCCGCCTGGATGCGTACCCGCCCATTGAAGCTCTTCATTTCTCCAAGGGAATGAAGTGGTGCTTCTGGATGAGATCATGGACGGCGTTGGAGCGGGCAAAATCGATAAACTCAGCGGCCAATCCCCTCGGCGTCTCACGTGTCACCAGCTGGAGCGGGCGCGCCAGCGGATAGACGCCACTGCGGACGTGCTCCGTGGTCGGCTCGACGCCTCCAGAAGGCAGCGAGCGAATAGGCAGGCTGGCGCTAGCTGCTTGCGCTCGGCTGCACGAGACATAGGCGATGGCCCCCGGACGACTGGCCACGGCTTGTAGGCCCTGCTCGCTGTCCTGAATGAGCGCATCGGCGCGAATTTGCGTAGACCGGAGCTTGAAATGATCGAGGAACAGATCCAACAGCGCCCGCCCTTCTGTCATGTGGATCAGCACAATCGGTAAATCCGGACCGCCTACTTCCTTCCAGTTAGAGACGCCGCGCGTGTAGATGCGGACAATCTGATCGTCGCTGAGCGCTTCGACCGGATTCGCACGGTTGACGATGATGCATACGGCGTCGAGCGCGATAGGCGTGGCGTAGAGCATGGCTTCATCCGGCTTCAAGGCCCGTGCCACCATGCCGATGTCTGCCAACCCCTGGCGCACATCGGAGACGCCCCGCGCCGAGCCGCCAGCCTGCACGTCTACGCGTACACCGGGATGCGCAGATTCGAAGCGTTGGCCGATATCGCGCACCAATGGCAACATGCCGGCCGAGCCTGTGAGGACGAGGTTGCGCAGGTGCTGTTCCGGAGGCCGGCAACCCGCCACCATACATCCCCCAAGCAAGCCGCAGACCACAAGCCATCGGGTTGACATCATGGGATTTGCCTCGTTGTCCGTGCCCCGCCTGTGCTGGCCGCCGCCGCTGGCGATGATTTGCTTCTCCTTATGATAGACGCTCTCTTGCGATTCGCAGCCCCCTTTTCGCTCACCTCCTCGTGGCGCCGACAAAAACAAGCGTCATAATCCTTCCATCTCCTCCGTTTTCCTTCCCGCAAGGCTGCGGTAAAATGCCCGCATGACGCTCCTTTACACCGATTCTCTGTTTTTGCAGCATGAGACCGGCCCCCATCCCGAATCGCCGGATCGCCTTCGTGCCATCAGCGCCCGGCTGGCGACAACGGACCTCCCCTCGCGCTGCCGTTCCGGTCTGTATCGCCCTCTGACTGCGGAGAGCGTAGCGCAAGTGCATTCCTGGCGGATGATACGCTCTGTGGAAGGCATGGCGGTACGCGGCGGCGGCCAGCTTGATCCGGATACCGTCGTCTCGCCGGATTCGTTCACGGTCGCCCTGGCCGCAGCAGGTGCGTGCGTCTCGGCAGTCGATGCCGTGCTGCGCGGTGACGACGCCAACGCCTTGTGCCTGGTACGTCCCCCCGGCCATCACGCGACGCCGACACGCAGCATGGGGTTCTGTCTGTTCAACAACGTCGCCCTCGCTGCCCATCACGCCCTGTCTATGCATTCGCTCGATCGTGTGCTGATCGTCGATTGGGACGTGCATCACGGCAACGGCACGCAGGACATTTTCTATGCCGAGCCGCGCGTGCTGTTTTTTAGCATCCATCGCTTCGGCATGGGGTTCTACCCTGGCACCGGCGCCGCCGACGAAACCGGCGAAGGAGCAGGACGGGGCTACACCCTCAACGTCCCCATCCGTTATGGCACGTCGCGCCAGGACTATCGGGGCGCTTACCGCAACGCACTGGAAAAAGCGGCGGACACGATCAAGCCGCAGCTGGTCCTGGTCAGCGCCGGCTTCGACGCCCATGCTCTCGATCCCATCGGCTCCTTGGGATTGGAAATCGAGGATTTCGTCTGGATGACGCAGCAAGTGCTGGAGGTAGCGAAGACGCATTGCCGCGGACGCTTGGTGAGCTGTCTGGAGGGCGGATACCATCTCGATGTGCTGGCCGAGTCGGTGCAGGCGCATCTGGAAGAATTGCTGGCAACCCCTTCTGGTGAGAGGTAATCCTATGGCGCAAAGCATTGTCGCACCCGTGCCAGCGTTTCACGGCCCGACGTCCGACGAACCGCTCCCCCGGCGCTGGACGCGCGACGAGTATTATCGCATGGGGGAACTGGGCTTTTTCCACGGCCAGCGCGTCGAGTTGATTGAAGGAGAAATCATGGTCCTCAGCCCGCAGAACTGGCCGCACTCCTCAACTGTGGATCGAGTGGGGAAACTGCTCGACCGTGTTCTGGGGACCGGTTTCTGGACGCGCATGCAGTTGCCGGTAAACCTCGGTGCTTCTGAACCCGAACCCGATGTCTCCGTTGTGGTCGGCCGGCGCGAGGATTATAGCGATCATCCCACAACTGCTGTTCTCATCGTTGAGGTAGCCGAGAGCAGTCTCGATTATGACCGCACGCGCAAGGCCAGCCTCTACGCCCGCGCCGGCAT
>JAJPIY010000205.1 GCA_021324515.1 Planctomycetota bacterium | reverse complement strand
TTGCGCCACTGCCGGCCGATGTACCAGCGCCGCAAGGGATTGCTCTCGGCCTCATAGTAGCGCTGCCAGATGATCGATTCGACATTGTGCGCCATGACGACGCGCCGCTCGGAGACGACGCCACGCAGCGTCTCGGCGTAGGGCGTCCATTCGCAATGCCATACATCGACGTGCTGAGTGCGCGCCATCTCGGCCAAGACGCGCCGCAGCGCACGGCCCTTGTGCGCGGCCACCGAGTAAGGCAGGGGTGAGAGCAGGTTTGCCGCCAGACGCAGATAGAAGCGTAGGCCAGATTTCGGCGGGACGGCCCGCTCGACGACGCGAGTCTCTATGCCCTGCTGGGCAAAGAAAGCGGCTGCCTGCCGGGCCTCATCTGCATCGGCGTTGCGGTGACATACATAGGTCAATCGGTGACGCCGGGCCAGACGGAGCGTCAAGTTGAGCGTGCGGATGCGCTTGCCGGATGTCGGCGGATAGGGCAATTCCTCATCCACCATCACGACGCGTAGGGCGGACGCGGAGCGTGTCGCAGAGGGAACGAAGGCGCGTTTTGAGGACGTGTAGTACATGAGGAACACCTGGAGCTACGCGGTGAGCGGCCATTCCGGGCGCGAGTTCAACCATTCGCCGAGCGATTCCGTCAACGTGCCGAAACGAAAATCTTTCAGCAGCCGCATCAGCCGCCCTTCCGTCCATCGCAGGCCGACGTAATGGCGGAAGGCCCGCATCCATCCGGGCCGCAGACGCGGCTGGTCCGGGTCGAATTCCCAGGGATGCAGATACACAGCGAACGGCCGGCCCTCCGCATTGATGGCTTGCAGGCCGCGCCGTGTCAGGCCATAGGGATAGAGTCGAAAATAGCCGCCGCCGCCGATCGGCAAAGGATATTTTAGAAAACGATAAACAGGAGGTGGAAACTCCCATATACTGCCCCCGGCGCGTTCGAGACAGTACGGGTGCAGGGGCGTTCCCGCAATGCCGTAACGGTCATGGTGCGTCGGATAGATGCTCGAATCAAAGAGGAACCCTTCTTCCAGCAGAATGTCCAAGGCCCACAAGGAGCGTTCGACGATCGAAAAACTCGGTGCGCGATAAGCGGTGATGCGCTCTCCAATGAGGTCTTCCAAGATCAGCCGCGCTTGCCGTACGTCTGCGCGGAACATCTTCGGCGTTTGCTCATAGATGAGTTGGTGCGCGTAACTGTGACAGCCGATCTCATGTCCAGCGGCGTGAATAGCGCGGATCAGAACCGGGTACCGCTCGGCGACCCAACCGAGTACGAAGAAAGTGCCGCGCACGCCAACTTCTGCTAGCCGGTCGAGCACGCGGAGAGTGTTGCCGCTGACGCGTGATGGCAACTCGTCCCATTGACGGCGCGATACGCAGCGGCTGAAGCCGGAGACGTGGTAGTAATCCTCGACATCGATCGTCAGCGCATTGAGCAATGGTCGAGAGGCTGCCAGCACGGTCGTCTGTTTTTGCCAACGGAGGCGCAGGTTCATTGTCATGTGCGCGAACTCCTTTCGCTCCAGCGGCATGGGAAAAACGCCTTGGGCTGGAGCACGGTCGGCGGCGAGGCGCCTAGCAGCAACTCGCACCATATGCCTACGCCCGCTCCGACATGAATCGTCAGGAAAACCAGGGGGAACAGCGGCAACAACCGCACATCGCGCTCGCCCATGCATAGGACGATGCTGAACAAGAGCACTATGGCCCCATAGATGCTCAGCACGGCAACATAGAGCGCAGCTAGCAGCGGATTTCCGAGCGCCAACAGCGGCCCCGCAACAAGGCCGGCCACAAACGCCGCCGGGAGAAAGCCGGTCAGCGAAAACGTCTCCGGATGCTTGCGTAGCAGCCGTACCCGGCCGCGACCATAACGCACCATCTGCCGGAACAAGCCCGACAATGTAGCGCGCGGGTAGTAATGGACCTGCACCTGCGGCGTGAACCAGCAAGTCAGGCCGGCTTTGGCCACCCGATGATTGAATTCAACGTCTTCACAAGCGTCGAAACGTTCGTCAAACAGGCCGACCGTATCGAAGACGCTGCGGCGATAGGCGATGGCCACGCTGTGAGGCGGCACGAAGCCGGCGCGGCGGGAATAGATGTGCGAAGCAGGATGATGGCCCAACCGCGACGCCCGCGCCGCCGCAATGGCTCGCTGGAGATAATTGGCCCCGATCACATCCAGCGGCTGGGGCCGACCAATGCAATCAGCGCCGCTTTCAACGAAAGCGTCGGCAATGTTTTGAAGATAATACGGATTGTTTAATTGGCAATGTCCGTCCATGAGCACCACGATGTCGCCACGCGCCACGCGCACAGCGGCGTTGCGCCCCGCACTCGACCACTGCCGGGGATTGTCGAGCAAACGCAGCTGGGTATAGCGTGTTTGCAGTGCCGCTACAATGGCGCGGGTGTCATCGGTAGAACGGCCGTCGGCGACGATGACTTCAAAGCGCGTGGCATCGTAGTGCTGTTCCAGCAATTGTTGCAATATCGCCGCAATAAAGGCGGCTTCATTGCGCACTGGCACGATTACCGAAATGAACGGGCGTGGTGCGGCAGATGCTTCCATCCGACGCTGCCGTTGTTGTGCCAAGGCCCGGTATTGCATCCTGTTCCCTCCTTAAATTCAAGCAGCCCGTCGAGGACGGGGAACTGGTAGCTCGTCCAGCACGTCGCTCATCGCTTCTTCCACAGCCGCACCATCGGGAATGCCGAGCAGCCTGCCAGCGATGCCAAAGGGCAAACCCAGCACATGGAACGCCGTGCATAGCAACAGTCGCAGGTCGAGCCAGGGGCTGAGATAGCGGATGTAGTAGAGGTCGTGGGCCAGCTTACGGCGCACGCTGGTTAAGTCGGAATCGGGTGGCAGTTGCACCTGGGCCAGGCCGGTCACACCGGGCCGTACCGTCAGACGCTGCCAATAACCGGGTAACTCGCGCTCCAGTTCTGGCACAAATTCGGGGCGCTCGGGACGGGGGCCGATCAAGCTCATCTGGCCGCGTAGCACATTGAGCAGTTGCGGCAATTCGTCGAGGTGGCTGGCGCGGAGAAACGCGCCGACGCGCGTGACACGCGGATCGCCGGGCATCGACCAGCGCGGGCCGGTCAGCGATTCGCAATTGTGGATCATAGAACGGATCTTCCAGATGGTGAACAGCCGGCCATCCTCGCCGACGCGCGTTTGCGTATAGAAAGCTGGACCGCGCGAGGTCAGCTTGACTAACAAGGCGGCCACAAAGATCAGTGGCAAAGCAGGCACAGCCAACAATAACGCCAGAACAAAATCGGCGGCATATTTGCACGTGAGATACCAGCGATGCCGCAAGGGGCGGACAGGCTCGCGGCCGAAAGAATGGATCGCGGACTGGATCTCGTTCCGGATGGCCGAAATGTTGACGGCCCGTCGAGGGGTGATCTTCGTCGGCAAGGGATTCGCCTCCATGCAAAAAACCTTCACCAGCCTGAAGCGCCAGCAAGGGCCACCCTTGCCGGCACGGCGAGCTAGTTGGAAAACAGGGTCCGCTGTAGTACCGGCAACAACACTTGCAAAAACTCCTCGCACGGTTCGCCGCTGCTGGGGTCATTCCCGGCGCTCAGCTCCCGTACCACGTACAGCTTGTGCAGCACCGGACGGCGGGCGAACTGCACGCGTGGATCATCTACAGCTTTCCAAGCGGAGCCATCGTTCCAGCCCCAGTACAGGCGCAAGCGCGTCTCTTCGGTGGCGTTGGTGCGTGTGGCATCGGCTTTCCACAGGTCGCCGCCGCCGCTGAGTTCGTAACGGACGGGGGGGGTAACCAGAAAACCGTTAGCGCCGTAGCAAACCTCCGGCGTATGGATGGAGACCGGCCCTGGCCGGCCACACACCAGAAACAGCGATATGGCCGCTCCTGTTTGGCGATGAAAGTAGCGGCGGCGAATGCAACCGGCCACGCCTTGGCCAGCCTCGCCGGGCTTCACTTCCAATACTTCCCCGTCCCACTCGCCCAGGGCCAGGGGGATCGTATCCAGCCGCTCAGCGGCTTGCGTCACTTGCACAGGCGGTGCCCAGCGATCCGTCCAGTAACCATGCACAATGCCGCAGACTACCAAAGCGATTGAGCCAAGCAAAGCGGCGAACCATCGTTTCATTGTTGTGCTCCTCAATTAAGGTAAAGAGCGAGCAGGAATGTTGACCTCCCAGCAGGCGGGAGTGGGAGACCTGTACGCCCCCTGCTCGCCGAGCGTCCATCGATCAATGGGCCACCATACGGGCATGGGCCGTGGCAGCCAACGCTTCTTCAGGATCGGCGCCGTTGACCACGGCGCCCAACACCCGGATACCCAAGGTGGTCAACCGCTGTGATGCCGCATAGACGCGCGGCATTTGGCTGACCTCGCGCAACACGGACAAGATCACGGCATCGACGCGCTGGCCGATCAGCAGTGAATCGGTAGCTGCCAGCACGGGGTGTGAATCGATGATGATGAAATCGAACTCTTCTTGCAGCTTCTCGAAGATGCCCTCGACGCCGTCGCGGGCCAGGGCGTGCAGCACTTCGCGGTCCCACTGCCCGGCCGCCATGAACCACAGGCCGTCCAACGTCGTCGCTTGCACCGCGTCGGTTAGTTCGACTTCGTTGAGCAGCACTTCGCTGAAGCCCGGATGCATGGATAACTCGAAAAGCTGATGCGCGGACGGCCGCCGCAAATCGCCGTCCAAGAGAAGCGTCTTGCGGCCGGCACGAGCCAAGCTGCCGGCCAGATGGCAGGCTACCGTGGTCTTGCCTTCGCCGTGCGTGGCGCTGGTGACCATGACCACGCGCGTGTGGGTGTCATTCGCATCGCGCAGCAGCTGAGTACGCAGGGCGTCGATCGATTCCAGGGCTGGATGGCCTTCCAGATCTGGCTCGCCTGTCGGTCCCACCAAATGTTGCTCTAGGTTGGGCACCGCCGGCACCGCACCGACGACGCGAATGCCTAAACCGCGCGACACCTCGCCGGCCGAACGGATGCGGCGCTGCCGAACGTCCAGCCAAGCTATGCACAGACAGGTGCCCAACAAGGTAACCAGCGGCGCCGCTATGACGCCGAGCAGTTGTTTCTTCATGTCCTTCTTTTGCAGTTCCGCATCTTGGGCCGGGGTGACGCGCGTGCCTGCTTCCAGATCAACTTCTTCTTTTCGCAGGCGCAAGGCCAAGTCATCGACGAACTGTTTCTCCTGCTGGATTGACTCACGCAGGCGGTCCTGCTCGGCGTGATCGACACGTTTCAACTTGGCCAGTTCTTCATTGAGGGCGACCAGGTTCTTGCCCAATTCGTCATGATGCTCTTCCATGGCCTTGATGGTGTTTTCCTTGGCCACGCGCAGCCGTTCCATTTCTTCGCGGCCGCCGGTGCCGGAAGTCTCGGCGATGGCGGCCAACTCTTCCTGAATCTCCTGTTTGCGCTTCTTGAGATTGGCCTGGGCCGTCCGGACCCGTCTCTTGGCGGCCAGAAGAGAAGGATAAGCAACGCCTGGGGTCTTGTGCTCGAAATCGTCGATGATCGCTTGCTCGGCAGCAATCTCGGCTTTGAGTTTCTGGGCGATGGGATCGTTCTTGAGGGCAGCTTCGACGGACGGCGTGGAAACGGCGGACTCCTTGAGCGATTTCATGTGTGCGATATGGCTAATCAGGTCCGCCTTGGCTTCGCGGATCTTCAGGCGCAGATCGCTGCGGCGGACATTGGCGTCGCGGATGGCGGATTGCAAGTCGCCAATCCGGATCGCCAGCACTGCTGGATCTACGTCGCCCGAATTGCGGACCAAGCTGTCCAAAGTGTCCTGCTTCTGCTTGAGGGCGGCCGAGGCTTTGCTCAACACGGCGTTCATGTCGGCAACCCTGCGACGCCGTTCTTCCTTCTCGGCATAAACGATGATGTCCAGATACGAGTCGATGACCGCCTTGACGATGGCCAGCGATACCTGAGGATCGGGAGAACTCATCAGGACTTTCACCAATTCTTGATTGTCCTGAAACTCGACTTTCAATTCGTCTTCGATGTACTGGGCCGGCTCTTTGTTGGTCCGTTCTTCCAGATGAAGAGCTTTGACCTCGTCTTTTTTCAGCGCCTCGGAGATGACGCGGCGGCTCGTCAGGTGGGCAGCTTGGGTTTTCAGATAGGTCGAGAAATCGCCACGTCCGCCCGGCGTCCGATCGATGGTCGGAACCTCATAAGCGACGCGGACACACCCCATGGCGATGTACTTGGGCGGCAGCAAAAACCAGGCGGCCAGGGCAGCGAGGACAGCAAGGGTGCCCCCGATGGCGGCAGCGCTGACCCAACGGCGCCGGAGGGCTTGCAGATAATTGCTCACGTCCGGCCCGGACGACAGCGCCAAGGGCGCCAGGACCGGGTAGGGAACGTCGCCCCGACCTCGATTGGTGGGGTCGATGCGGCCTGCAATAGGTTTGGGATTGCCGCGCGAAGGTGGTTGGTCCTTGCGGGGTTCGGGGAAACCGGCATCCTGCGGTAACACGGTTGATTCTCCCTAACTTTTTGACCAGCCAAGGACAACCCTTGCGGGATGCGGCCGGCTGGCCATGCGTTCTGTTACAGCACCCCGTGCGCAGCATGGCACAGGGACCGAAACGGTCTCCTCCCCCATTGGAGGAATGCATTGGTTCGTTCTGGGCAGATGCTGTTGTTCCGTGATGATGGCCTGTGCTTCTTCACTCTGTTCCGGGACAACGAAGCGCGTTTCCGGCGTTCCAGGGCCGGGGCGCCTTGCTCAACTCCTCTCGGCCGCGGGCTTGGCGAGAGCGGGTGGGGCTTTTTCCGGTTTGCGCGCCGGGGTTGCGACCGGCCGCGGCGGACGAGTCCGCAAGGGCTGTTTGCGGGATCGCTGCAATGCGGGACCACGAAGTGGGCGGGACGGGGGCGGTGGATCCAGGAACAGATAGGACAAGATTTTCACTTCTCCCGCCAAGAACAGCAGCCCTAGCGGCATCATCAACCAGCCGCCCAAGTCGTGGAAAAAGAGATTGGCCGTCTCGCTGTTGGTAGTCTCGTGCAGGATACCCGTGGCCGTGATACGAAGGATGTTCGATACCAGAGCGATGGGGACGGCGCTGACGAGTAAAAGGAGCTTGTCCAAAAGCGGCCGGCGCGTCAGCAAGGCCATCGCCGCTGACAAGGCCACAAAAACGACGAGCATGCGCAGTCCACTGCACGCCTCAATAACATTGAGACGGGCTTCGTTGAGGTCGATGACGTTGCCTTCGGCCAGGGCAGGCAGCCCGATGGTCTGCATAAGGAAGGTGCTGGCAGTAGTGGCCAAGCTCTGCAACGGCGCCGACAGGGCCGTAGATAACCGATACGGTAACGGCACCATGAAGACCAGGTAGAGTATGGCCGGCCAGGCCCAACGCCAGGCCGCCCAGCCCCCCAAGAGCCAGCACAGCCCAGCCACGCATGGCACGATGGCGAAGGTATCCAGCCAGAGGAAATACCAGTAGACGCCGGCCAGACGCAGCCCCAGTCCCAACGCCACAAGCAGACTGCCAACCACCAGTGCCGGCCGCGCGGACGCCCGGTCGAACTTGTCGCGCCGCAGCCAGAGCAGCACCAGCGCGAAGCCGGGCACCAAGAAGCCATGCGAATATTGGTCGTTAGTCCGCCAAACATGGACCAAGTCCGTCAGGGTGCTGGCGAAGGCCCACACAAAGCAGACAGACACGAGCAGCACAGGACCGACCCCACCCCAACTCTCTCCCAAATGAGGAAAGCGGCGAGAAGAAGCAGCAGGAACACGGGTAGTCGGAGACGTCATGGCATCCTTTCCATGAAGACGCGACGGATCGAGCGCCGGACCAGAGCAATCCATACTCGCCCTGCTTCCTCTCGAAGCCTCTGCCGCGAGAGAAGTTTCCGGCGTGGAGGGATCTTACTGCCGGTCGGAGTCGAGAGTCAATACAGTTTCGCACATGTTGAAGTGGGCAAGATAACCTCGTGCAGAGAAAGGCTCCACGAAATACCAATCGTGACTGGCGGGAGAAGGAGAGATTACGCACTTCGGGCAAGCAAGGTTGAAATCGGGCAGGCGGTGATTCCGATAGATTCGGCGAGTGGGACGATTTGTGTCCTGCTCCCAGGATGCGTCCGCGAAAAGACCGGGACAAGGATTGTCCGAAGGTTTTTGCGCGGGGCCTATCTTGGTCACCGAAGCACCACGGACGGGAATTTCTTCTTGAGGAACCGGGCCATGCCTGTCAGAAGCCGAGGATCGCTCCTGGCTGGAACGGTAGCCCTTGTCGGCCTGATCGCGGCCGGACTGGGCTGCCACTCAAGCTACTCCGAGCACGACGCCTTTGCCATCCCCAAAACACCCCCCCAGAACGGCAATTTCTTGTCGCACCCCAGCGAGCCGACGCTCCCCACAGCCTACCCGGCCCAGCCGGTAGTTAATTCCCGAACTGCGCCGTCCTCGTCTGCGGCCTCCGCTGTGCGGCCGGTGATACTCCAATCCGTACCGGCTGCTCAATCAATGACGGACCATCGTGAAGTCATCGCCAGCACGTGGTCGCCGGTCCAGCGCGTTAGCGCCGAGCAACCGGCAGCGAATCCGGAAGGACCAGGAAGCGCGGCGGCGACGCCCCTCAGCGCTCCGCCGGCGCGGCTGCCGATCGGCACACCGCTGTCTTCCAGCAGCGGTCCCGTCCTTGACGGCGGCGATGCCGCGCCGCCGGCCAACATCGTGCTGCCGCCCCCCCGCTCCTTGGCCCCTTCTCCTCCCGGCAACGTTGTTCCAGACGGCGCTGTATCACTGCCACAGCCCTATCCCAGTGTGCCGCGGGAGTTCGAGAAAATGGCTTTGCCGTCCTACGTGGTAGAGCCGCCCGACGTGTTGCTCATCCAGGCCTCCAATCGCATCACGTTGCGCTTGCAGCCCATTCAAGGGCAGCACTTGGTCGGTCCCGACGGCACTGTCAACCTCGGCATTTATGGCAAGGTCCGTGTCGCCGGCCTGACCCTGGATCAAGTGGCCGACGCCGTGGCAGCTCGTTTGCTGGAAGTCATGCCGGGACTGCTGCGTGGCCTTAAGGAAGTGGACGAGAAGGGGCAGGAAAAACCAGGGACGGACTTGGCCCAGGAATTTCGCCAGGATTTCACCTCCCTGGAGTTGGTAAAGAAAGAACTGCAAGTGGACGTGCTGATCTACAACAGCAAATTCTACTACGTCATTACCGACGGGGGCGGCTATGGCCAACAAGTCTATCCGATCCCGATCCGGGGCAATGAGACGGTGCTGGATGCCTTGGCCAACATCAATGGTCTACCGGCCGTGGCCAGTAAGAAACGGGTATGGGTGGCGCGGGCCACGCGCCCCGGCCAACCGCCCAAGATCCTGCCGGTAGATTGGATGGCCGTGACCAAATGTGGCAAAAGCGATACAAATTATCAACTATTTCCTGGAGACCGGGTTTATGTCGATTCCAACCATCTGATTAAAGCGGACACGTTCCTCTCCAAACTGTACTCGCCGATCTTGCGAACCTTCGGAGTGACCTTGCTAGGCGCCAGTACGGTCAATACCATCAAGAGCGGCACGACCAGCGGCCTTGGCGCTGCGGCCTTGATCCGCTAGGCGCCCCCGATGGGGGGAGCAAGTCGCCGGATTTATCCCGGCGATGTTAGCGCGGGGGATGAACCTCGCCGTCCTGAGACACTATAATAGTGTATATGTGAAAGTGCTCTGAGGGCGATTTCGCTGGCTTACATCAAACACGGGAGGAATGTCATGAAGCGATTCGTCCTTGCTGGCTTCGCTGTTTTCGCCACTTGGTTGGGCTTTGCCGCCTTGCCGGCCGCAGCGCAGAATGTCTATCCCTTTCAGCAACCACGGTTCCAATACGGCTGGCAAACGCCGCTCAGCCCATACCTTAACATGTTGATTCCAGGCAATGCGGCGGTCAATTATTACGCTCTTGTCGAGCCGCAGTTCCAACGCCGGCAGTATTTCAATCAGATGAACCAGACCGTCCAGGGGATCCTCAACCAACTTCCTCAACCGCCGGGGATCCCACCCGAAGAAGACTTCAACGCGCCGATGCCGGCGACCGGTCATCCCACTGCTGTCAATTACACTGGCTCCTATTTCAGCACCCTTCTAGGGCAACCCTATGTCAGCACTGGCGCCTATTCGCCGAGGCGGATAGGCACCGGCATGATGGCCCCAACTGGAAGACCATTCGGAATGGGAGGATTGGGAGGCGGCGGTCTTTACTCGTACTTGCGCCCAGGGATGGGAATGGGCGCCGCTGGCACCTGGCCAAACCTGCGACCAGGAATGGGGGTTGGGAGATAGCGATAGGGCACGGTTGAATGGGGCGCAATTCCCCCCCCCACCCCAACCCTCCCCCACAAGGGGGGAGGGAG
>JAJPIY010000315.1 GCA_021324515.1 Planctomycetota bacterium | reverse complement strand
CCATGAATCTCATAACTCGGCGAGCCTGTTGGCTGTTCCTGTTCGGTCTCATGGCCCTGAACATGTCTGGACAGCGGAGCTTCGCTCGCGAGCCAGCCAAGAAACCGAACGTCCTCATCATTCTCGCGGATGACATGGGCTTCTCCGATCTGGGCTGTTATGGTGGCGAGATTCATACTCCAAATCTCGACGAATTAGCCCGCAACGGTTTGCGGTTCACGCAATTTTACAATACCGCCCGCTGTTGGCCTTCACGTGCCGCCCTACTGACGGGCTATTACGCCCAACAGGTGCGCCGCGATACCGTACCCGGCCTGCCCAGCGGCGGTCGAGGCGTGCGACCGGCCTGGGCGCCGCTGCTGCCGGAGATGCTCCGGCCGCTCGGCTATCGCAGTTATCACTCTGGCAAATGGCACCTCGATGGTCGGCCTTTGGCCGACGGCTTCGATCATTCGTATCTATTGGAAGACCTGGGACGTTACTTCCGTCCGCGTCTCCACTTCAAAGACGACCGCAAGTTGCCGCCTGTACAAGCGGATTCGGGCTATTATTCTACTATCGCGATCGTCGATTATGCCCTCGAATTCTTGAAAGAACATGCTGAACGCTTTGCCGACAAACCGTTTTTTCTCTATGTCGCCTTCAATGCTCCACACTTCCCGCTGCAAGCCTTGCCCGAAGACATCGCTCGCTACCGCGACGCCTACCGCCGCGGCTGGGACGAAGTGCGTCAGGCCCGCTGGAAACGGATGAAAGAGATGGGAATTATCAATCATGAATTGCCGGCCCTGGAACGCCACGTGGGACCGCCCTATTCTTTTCCCGAAGCCCTTAAGCAATTCGGTCCTCACGAGATCAATCGGCCCTTGCCGTGGCGGGAGTTGACGGAACAGCAACAGGCGTTCCAAGCCATCAAAATGGCCATTCACGCCGCCATGATCGATCGACTGGACCGCGAAGTCGGTCGCCTTCTTCAGCAGCTGCGCAGCATGAAAATTTGGGACAACACGTTGATTCTCGTTCTTTCCGACAATGGCGCCAGCGCCGAGATGATGGTGCGCGACGACGGTCATGATCCCAAGGCAGCGCCTGGCTCGGCAGCCACGCATCTGTGTCTTGGTCCTGGTTGGTCGAGTACGGCCAACACGCCCCTGCGACGGCACAAGACCTGGGTCCATGAGGGCGGCATCTCCACGCCGTTGATTGTCCATTGGCCCAAGGGCATTGCCGCCCGTGGCGAGCTGCGCCACAATCCGAGCCATCTCATCGACATCGTGCCCACCCTGCTGGAACTAGTCGGCAGCCAACCACCGACAAGGTGGAAAGGCCAGCCCGTGCCGCCCCCGCCGGGCAAGAGTCTGGTTCCGGTTTTCGCTCAAGACAATTCTGTTTCTCACGATTACCTCTGGTGGTGTCATGAAGGCAATCGCGCCGTCCGCGTCGGTGACTGGAAACTCGTCGCCGCAGGCGCCAAAGGTCCGTGGGAACTGTACGACCTGAAGACCGACAGGGGCGAATCTCACGATCTAGCCGAGAAGAGACCAGAGAAAGCGCGTGAACTGGAGGCGATTTGGACGCAACATTATCGTGAATTTTGCGAACTCGCTCGGAAGGACGCTCCTGCTCCACCAGAGGACAAGAAAGCGAAGCGAGGAGGGGCCGATTAGAACATACTTCGCGCGGAAGCATTCTGACACCAGCCTGGAGCAGCAGCGACGGGCCGGCCTGTCGCTGCTGCTCCAGGCTGGGGTCAGAATGCTTCGCTAAAGGCGCCGATACGATGCGTCTCCAGCACAGCCAAGTTCGCCTTGGCGCTCTGTCTTCCCTATAAACAACAACGGACCCAATTATCTGAGCCGCGCCCTAGGGAGCGGTTGGGATTTTCCTCGTTGTTCCTATGGAGCATGACGACGAGAGCGAAAGGAGCCATCATGACCACGGCCACCACACCGCGTTGCGATGTCAAAGATCTAAAACTGGCCCCGCAGGGCAAGAAACGCATCCTCTGGGCTGACGGCGATATGCCGGTGCTAGCGCGCATCCGCGAGCGCTTCGCCAAGGAGAAACCGCTGGCCGGCCTCCGTATGTCGGCATGTTTGCACGTCACCTGTGAGACGGCCAATCTCGTGCGCACCCTGCAAGCCGGCGGCGCCGATGTAGTGCTGATCGCTTCCAATCCGCTCAGTACGCAGGATGATGTCGCCGCCAGTTTGGTGCAGGACTTCGGCATCGCCGTCTACGCCATCCGCGGCGAAGACAACGACACCTATTACAAGCACATCGTCGCTGCCTTGGCCCATGAGCCGCAGGTTACGATGGACGACGGCGCCGACCTGGTATCGGCCATGATCTTCGTGGCCCTGGAGCGGCTGGATGACGTTCATCCGCAGGTACGGGCCTGGGCGCAGAAGTTGCCCTCGGCGGAGCGGCAGCGGCTCATCAGCCAGATCGCCGGCAGTATGGAAGAGACGACTACCGGCGTCAACCGTCTCCGCGCCATGGAGCGCGACGGCGTGCTCCGCTTCCCCGTCATCGCCGTCAACGACGCCCAGACCAAGCATTTTTTCGACAATCGCTACGGCACCGGCCAAAGCACCATCGACGGCATCATCCGGGCCACGAACGTATTGTTGGCGGGACGCAAGGTGGTGGTGTGCGGCTACGGTTGGTGCGGCAAAGGCGTAGCTTTGCGGGCGCGCGGCCTGGGCAGCAACGTCATCGTCACCGAGGTTGATCCGATCCGCGCCCTCGAAGCCGCGATGGATGGCTTCCAGGTGATGCCGCTGCTCGAGGCTGCGGCTATCGGCGACGTGTTCATTACCGTCACCGGCAATGCCCACATCATCCGTCGGGAACATTTCCTGAAGATGAAAGACGGCGCTCTGGTCTGCAATAGCGGACATTTCGACGTGGAGATTGACATTCCGGCCCTGCGCAGTGAATGCGACAGCGTCACAGCCAATGTGCGGCCCAACGTCGATGAATACAAGCTCAAAAAGGGAACGCGAATTTACCTGCTCGGTCAGGGTCGGCTGGTCAACCTGGCCGCTGCTGAGGGCCATCCCCCCAGCGTCATGGACATGAGTTTCGCCACGCAGGCGCTGGCTACCGAGTATTGCATCCGCAACAAAGGCAAGCTGAAACCGGCCGTGCATACGGTGCCCGCCGAAGTCGAAGAGTTCGTGGCCCGCCATAAACTCGAGTCCATGGGCATTCGCATCGACGAATTGACCTCGCAGCAACGCAAGTACATGAGCGGCTGGGAGCAGGGCACGTGAACGCCAAAGTCCCTGAGCCATGCCCTGTTTTCTTGGTTAGCCACGACCCGGAAGGAGAGCGCGAACGCGCTCTAGCCCCAAAACCACAGGGGAGGTTCTGTTACGGAACCTCCCCTGCGCCGTTGCCGCCATGAAGGCGTTTTCAGGGCACCACCTGGGCGTTGATGTGGAAATCGATTTTGTTGTCGTCTGCGAGGTCGGTAAGGACGCTCAGCGTGCGGTTCACCTCACCGGGTTCGCCGGCCTTCAACTTGATCGTCAACACATGAACGGGCTTGGCTTGCGGGTTGTCAACGTGAACGAGAAGGCGATCGTTGGTCCCCTCCACTTTCACTATTTTGAACGGCTTGATGCCGCGGACAATGACGCGGCGTTCGCTTTCCGTCTGGGTCTTCACGACGCCGAGCATCACGGTCTCCGGGTTGACGCTCAGGGCCGATTCGATCTCGACTGTTAGGGGCACGCGGATGGGCGGCATACCGAAGTTGTTGGTCTTGACCCAAACATCCGTGTACCACTTGCCCACCGGCGCATCGGCGCGCAGCCGCGCCGTCACCTGATAAGTGACTTCCGAATCGGAGCGGCGGATCTCCTGCACATGCGGCTGAATGTAATTGCTCTCACACTTGACCTCGGTGATCTGCACGTCGGTGTTGCCGTAAAACGACAGCAATACCGATGCCGTCGGTGTCCCGCCGCGCTTAAGTTGCCCGAAGGCCAACGTATCCGGCGTAATGGAGAAGTCATTGCGACAGTTCGCCTGGACCCAGAGGCGGACTTCCTCGAAAGCAGGCTGATTGAACTGAACGTAGATGGTCACCGAACGAAGCCCCGTGAAGCGCGTGGTGTCCATATGGGCCACGAGGTATGTCGTTTCTCCGGGACCGAGATGACCTTTGAGGGCGACGGCACTGACGCAACCACAAGAGACGCGAACGCTAGCGATGTTGACCTCCCCCTGGGTGTTGTTGACTATTCGGAAGGCGTGCGTCAACATGGGGCCGCGGGGCACCGACCCGAAGTCTTTGGAAAATTCTTCAAACAGCGCGTCGGCCCAGGTGGCCGACAGGACAGGCCCGGCTGTTGCCAGGACTGCCGCCACAACGAAACCGTACCGCAACATGGTAGCCATTTCCTGCTGTGTCCCCCAAGACCTGCCCGGAGCTACGCGCCACGAAGGAGGCAAGTCCTGAGGGTCACTCAATCTATTCCCTCCAATCGGAACCTTGTCAAAGTCAGCCTGATGGAAATGGCTTGCCGCCGGCTTTCTTCCAGGCAATTCATCCGCGCTCTTCCTTCGATCGCTACAAATGGCTGGTACTCTGCCTTCGCCAACTTCAGTTTTTTGCTGGAAATCAAGCTAAGACGATGAAGCGGCAGCGGAAAGGATGGCGTATCCGGCAAGGTTTGCGCTTCTTGCGTATCCGGTTTTGTCTTTTGCTTTCAACCCTGCGCTCGCGCCAGGACAGCCACGATGACACGATCAGCGCCGGCGGTGCGCAGCGCGCGGGCGGCCTCGTGGGCTGTGGCCCCCGTCGTCATCACATCATCGACAAGCAAAATAGACCGTCCTGCCAGCGGTGCTCCCGGCCGCGCTCGAAAGGCGCCGCGCACATTGGCCTTGCGCTCGGCCGGCGTTGGACGACTGGTTTGCTGCGGAGTGTGCCGCACGCGCCGCAGCCAGGACGGCTGAGAGGGGATGCCCAAACACGCAGCCAATCCGCCCCCCAAGGCGGCGCTCTGGTTGTAGCCGCGCTGCCAGCGCCGCCGCCAATGCAACGGGACTGGCACAAGCACATCGACGTGCAAAGCCGCAAAGCGCTCGGCCGCTTCCTTTGCCCAGCACTCCCCCAACAACTCCGCCAATCCTTCGCCACGCTGACTTTTCAGACGCAAAACTACCTCACGGAGCAAACCCTCATAACGCCCCAAACGCAACACATGCTCAAACGCAAATGCTTCCTTTTGGCAAGCAGGGCAGCGCCCGTCGGTCACCGTGAAGGGACCGATGGCGCCGGCGCAGCGCGGACAGGTCGCCTCCCGGTCGGTGAAGAGTTCGTGACGGCAGAGCGAACAGAAATGGGTTTGGCCTGCGCAAAGAGGTTGGCCGCACAGCAGACAGCAACCCGGATAGATCAGGTGCTGGGCACCGGCCAGCAAGTGACGGCCCAGAATTATCAGACGATCCCGCCACGAAACCGTCATGGCTCATCCCTCAAAGAGGGGGCTCTGTGGTTTGTGGCATTGTATTGTCTCAGCGGCCCGACAGCGCTATACCGCTGGCCGATTGCCAGTGCCTTTCAAGGTCTTTAAAATCGTGGAAACCATAAGAGTGTTGCAGGGCTTTGTCGAATCCGCTTTCGAGTCCCTCGCGGACGAAGCGCGTAAACTGTTGAGGACCGCCCTTTTGGGAACACAAAAAGTCCACCAACGAAACGCTTTGCACGTAGAACGGCGTGATACGGCGTGCTTCCGGGTAGTTGTCATGAAAGGCCATTAGCTCTGACGCCGTGAACAGTTCCTGTCGCGAGCGCAGCGACGGGAGCAGTTTCAAATAGCGCTCGACTTTTTCGCGTGGCTCGCTGAGAATGGCCATGCCTTCATCGGCCCAGCGCGGCAGGTCGTAGCGGCCAAAGCGGCCAGCCAGTACGACATGCGTCGTTTCATGCGGCAGTACGTGTGTAAGCATGTCGGCTACGTCACAGTGCAGGTCGATCTGTCGCTTGACCACGCGCTCCAGATTGGCCGGATCCCGTGCCGATGTCGAATGGCCTGGGGAATCTTTCGCCTTTCCTGTTTGGCGAGCGTAATAGTCCGCATTGGGATAAAGGAAGACCGTGCATTTAGGCTCCCAGGGCTTTGGCTCTTCGCCGAACCATTTGCGGATCACCGCCGCTCGCGTCCATTCGGCGACACGGGCAGCTTGTTCAGCCAGCGTGCGAGGCCCGCAATAAATAACGCGAAAGTTCGCCGTCTCGACCTCTGGCCATTTCTGCCCTTGGGCTGGTACATAGCGGATTTCGATACGGCGGTCTTGGATGACGCGGAGCAATTCCTGGCCTTGGCGCTGAAGTTGCGGCGAGGTGCTGAGGTTTAGCGCCGCCAACACTTCTTTCTCCGCTTCGGCGGGCGGGGACCAGCCAGCCCGGTTCAACGCCTCAGTGGCAACGTAAAGCTTGCAAAACGCCCACAATTCACGGTACGGCGCGGTGGCATGGCTATCGAGACGGTTAGCTTCGTCATAGAGCCGATTGGCCAATTCGTAGTTCTTAGCGTCATATTCTCGGCGCGCCCGCTCGAGCACGTCCTGATTCGATGAAGCCGGCGCACGGTTGCCATCGGCGAAAGGATCGGATTGTTCATCGGGCATTTGCGGACGCGCAGTATAGCTTATTGCCGGTTTGGCTGTCTGAGGTGAGGCAGAAGGGGCCTGCGCTGCCAAGGAAGCAATCGTCGGCGGGCTGGAAGGGCGGTCGATGTTCAACTCGATCTGGTATCCAGGGTCGAGGATTTTAAGGCGTTCCTGATAGGTGTGCGCCTCAGCGCAGCGATTGCTCTGCTGAAGCTCGCGAATGTAGCCGCGGTAGGCTTCACGGAGGGCGTTCATGTAATCGCGGTTGCCGTCCACGCGGGCGATCTCTTTTTCCAGGCAGTAGACAGCGGCCTGGTAGTTGCCACGCTGCAAATTATCCCGGCCCTGTTGCAGCGCCGACTGCACGGCTAGCTGCCGGCGCAACTTGCTTTCCGCATCCTCACCGAAAGCGGGACTAACACCGAGCATGAAGACGAGCAGTACCCCGGCGCGCAGCGCCGCAAACAGGCCATCGCGAACCATGATAGCATCCTTGCCGCAGGGCGAGAGGGTTGCGGCTCGCCTTCCTGGCGCGCCAGCCGCCCACGAACGGGGCTAAAGTAAGCGGAAGCAACGAAAGTTGCAAGACGAGGTTCGTCGGCGGGTTTGCCGCTGGATTATTGGCAAGCGGGGTCGTGTGCTGGCCAGGCTATGCTGACAGCAGCAGCGCCAAGCGCTCCTGCAACTCGGCCTGCGTCAGTCCGCGAATCAGAAACTTCTTCTCACGACTGGTCTGTCCGCCGATCAACTCTACCTGCGAGCGCTTGAGGCCCAGCGCTTGACGCAACACCGCAAGCAGCGCCTGATTAGCTTGACCCGCCTCTGGGGGCGCTGTGACGGCGATTTTGAGCGCTCCGGCTTGTTCGCCCTGCACGCCGATCCGCCGTGCGCCCGGCTGGGCCCGCACCCGCAATACCCAGCCCTCGGCATGTTCGGTGACGGCGATCATCTCCCGATTCCCTCGAACAGCACCGTGCCCAAGCGCACCAGCGTCGCCCCTTCCTCAACAGCGATCTCGAAATCGTTGCTCATGCCCATCGACAGCTGCGGTAAGGGCCGGCCCAACTCGGCCGCTAACTGGTCGCGCAACGTCCGCAATGCCGCAAAGGTTGGCCGCGTCCGCTCGGGATCTTTCTCGTAGGCCGCCATCGTCGTCAAGCCCTCGATGCGGAGGTACTTTAGCTGGGCCAGCCGCATTGCTAACCCTGGCACCTCTTCCGGAGCAAAGCCCTGTTTGCTCGTCTCGCGGCTGGCATTGACCTCTAACAGCGCGGCCAGAGAACGCGAAGCCTGCTGACATGCTTCCTCCAGCGCATCCAGCAAGCGTAGGCTGTCCACGGAATGAATCCATGCGATCAGCGGCAGGGTGCGCCCGATTTTGTTGCGTTGCAGATGGCCAACGAGGTGCCAGCGCACGCCTGCAATAGCGGCGGCCTTGCGCCACAATTCTTGGGGCCGACTCTCGCCAAGGTCCTGCACGCCCAACTCCCGCAACAAGGCGGCGACTTCGACGGGCACCGTCTTGGTGACGGCGACCAGCGTGACTTCGCTCCGCGCACGCCCCGCGCGCTGGCAGGCGGCCTGCAAGCGCTCCTCTACGGCAGCCAAATTAGCGGCGATCCGCTGTCGGCCCTCGATCATACTCCGCGTCCTCGTTTCTACCTCCTTCTTATCATATACTCACTCTGATGTTTTTATTGTTTTCCACCGGGGCATTCCCAAGCCTCATTCGCCAAAGGATAGCTTTGCGATGGCTGACATTCGTGCTTTCCGCGCTTTCCGTTACGACCTGGGCCGTGTCGGCAATCTCAGCGATGTCGTCGCTCCCCCCTACGACGTGATCGATCCGGCTTTGCAGCAAGCGCTCTACGCCCAAAGTCCCTACAACGTCGTCCGCTTGGAACTCAACAAGGAAGAGCCGACCGACACCGAAACGGAGAATCGCTATACTCGCGCCGCTCGTTTCCTGCGCGATTGGCAGCGCGACGACATTTTGGTGCAAGATTCGGCCCGCAGCCTGTACGTATACTATCAAGATTTCGAGGTTGAGGGTCGCCGCTACACGCGCCGTGGTTTTTTGGCGCGTGTTCGTTTGGAGCCGTTTGGCGCCGGGCGCATCTATGCCCACGAGGAAACGCTGGCCGGCCCCAAAGCCGATCGCTTGCGGCTCTTGCATGCCACGGCCATGAACCTTAGTCCGATCTTTGGCCTCTATCCCGACCCGGATAGCGAGGTCATGAAGCAGCTTGACGCTCTCGTCAGCCGCATGCTGCCGCTCCAGGCCACTGACCATCTCGGCGTCGTCAGCCGCCTTTGGCCCGTCACCGATCAGCATGTCATCAGCTCTGTGATCGGCTTGCTCGGCCCCAAGCCAATCTTTATCGCCGACGGCCATCATCGTTACGAGACCAGTTTGCGTTATCTCGAAGAACGCCGCGCCGCTGGTGAAGTCTGCGACGACGAAGCGCCGCCCCACTTTACCCTGATGATGCTCGTCGGCATGAGCGATCCCGGCCTCCTCATCCTGCCGACGCACCGCCTCATCTCCGGCATCCCGGACCTGAGTGCCGACCGTCTGGCAGAAATCCTCGCGCCACACTTCACTGTTGAGCGCATCGGCGCCGGTGAGCAAGCGGCCCATGAGACTTGGGAAACCATTGAAGCCGACGGCTCGCAAGATCTTCTCGGTTTCGGCACCGTCGCTGATGGTGTCTGGCAAATGGCGCGTTTCCGTTCACCGCAATTGATGGCCGAGCGCGCTGCCAATCACAGTCCAGCCTGGCGCAGCCTCGCCGTCAGCATCCTGCATGTCGCTGTGCTCGATCATCTGCTGCCGCAAGCGACCGGAGGCAAACCGGAATGCAAGTACGTGCATCTGTTGCGGGAAGTGACCGACGCGGTAGCGGCGCGGCAGTGCCAGCTGGCTGCACTGGTGCCGCCGGCCGCCATGCAACACGTCGAGCAGATCGCCGGCAATCTGGAAAAGATGCCCCCTAAATCCACCTATTTCTATCCGAAGTTGCTTACAGGCTTGGTGTTCAACCCGCTGAAAGGGAGTTAAGCCCTTGTGCCAGCGACAGAAGAATTCTTGGGGGCGCTTTTCCTAGAGAAGCAAAACATGACCCAGGGTTTGTCGTTCAGCGAGGTTTTAAAAGCCACTACAGGATAATTTTCAGGATAATTTTGGGGTTGCTCTTGCTATCCGGCCAATTCGTGTTACACTCAATACTCGGTTCGAGGTTGGTCCGCTCCTCTCCTTTCTGAAACCTCGAACTAAATCCTATGTCCTCGCTTGTCGGGGAGGAGGCTCGTCTCCGTGGAAGAAACGCACGACGACCGTTTTGTAGTCTACGTCCGTAGCCGACGAGACACGCACGATCCACCAGAAGAGAGTGAGTGGCCGGTGGTCACTTGCGCCAGTTACGAGGAAGCTTGCCGCATCCGGGAAGCGCACCGCCGGCAGGCGCGTGATTGCGTCATTCGCTATGTCGGACCTTCCGGCGGCGGTGACTAAGAGTTGCCGAAAAAACGATCTGAGCACGAACAGAAGCGTAAGCGACGGCGGAGCTCCCATCGCTTACGCTTCCGGCTCGTAAGGATTTTGTCCACTGGTCCTTAGCTCCCGCAGCTTGTCCGGTCGGAGGGGACGCGTGAGCCGGTTCAATGGGCCAAGCCGCCGGCGCCGGCGGGCGGTTCGCGGTGGCCGTAGAAACTGTATAACACCGGCATCAGATAGCGCGTCAAGAACAGCGTCGTCACCATGCCGCCGACCACAACAATGGCCAAGGGCCGCTGCGTCTGAGCGCCGATGCGCGTCGACAGCGCCGCCGGCAGCAGGCCGAACACCGCAGTCAACGCCGTCATCATTACCGGACGCACCCGCTTTTCCGCTCCTTGCAGGATGGCCTCGCGGAGCGGCAGCCCCTGGACGCGCATGTGGTTGAAGTACGACACCAACAGCAGCCCATCCATGATCGCGATGCCGAAAATCGAAATGAAGCCGACGGCGGCGGAGATGCTGAAATTGGTCCCCGTCAGAAACAGCGCCCACACGCCGCCCACACTCAAATCAATCACATTGGAGAACACCAAGAGGGCGTCCACAAGATCATGGAAAGCTAGATAAAGCAGCACGAAAATCGCTGCCAAGGACAAGGGGATGATGTACATCAGGCGCTGCTCCGCCTCCAGCATTTCCTGAAATTCGCCGCTCCACTCGGCGTGATAGGCCCCGTGAAAGAACCGAGCCGTCTTTGCCTGCGCCTCGGCGACGGCGCCGGCTAGGTCGCGGCCGCGCACGCTGAACTTGACGGCGATAAAACGTTTGCCTTGCTCGCGGTAAATCGTCGAGGCGCCCGAACGCAGGAACCGGCCGTTCGCATCGGGTTGACCCGCCTCGTTGACCGGCGTGACCAGTTGGGCCAGGCGCAGGCGGGGCACGCTGGTAACGTTGGTGAGGGCGGCATTGAAGAGGTTGCCCCACAAGGAGGGCATGGGCAAGTTGGTGCCGATCGGATTGACGCCCGTGCTCGGCCCGGTCACCGGCGTCTGCGGCGTGCTGGGAACATAACCTGGCGTCACCGTGTTGTTGGTTGCTTCGATCGGAATGTCGAGGATAGCTTGCTCGTTGCCCCGTAGATGTTCGGGCCAGCGCAAGGCGACATCGAAGGCCCTTTCGCCCTCGACCATTTGCGTCAACGCTTGACCGCCCACCGCGATGGCGATGGCGTTCTCCACGTCGGCCACACTGACGTTCCAATATTTGCACTTGTTGCGATCGACGGTGAACTCCAGGTTGGGCTGGCCCTTGATGCGGAAGACCGCCACGTTTTCCAAACCCGGCACGGTGTCGAGGACGGCCTTGACTTGATCGGCCAGCCTTTCCAGCTCGTCGAGGTCCGGGCCGATGATCTTGACCGAGTTGTCGCCTTTGACTCCGGACAGCGATTCCATGACGTTGTCGCGGATGTATTGCGAGAAGTTCCAATCGACGCCGGGCAGCTCGCGGTGCATCTGCTGATTCATGGCCTCGATCAATTCCAACTTGGTCCGCGGGCGGGGACCGAGCCAGCGGAGCCAGCGAGGACGCTCAACAAGGGCGGGCCAGTCTGAGGGCGGGTGCAGCGGGATGGAAAATTCAGCGTTGTAGAAGCCGGTCGGATCGGTGCCGTCGTCGGGCCGACCGACCTGAGTGGCGACCAGGGCGACCTCTGGGTAGGAACGCAGGATCTGGCGGGCGCGGCGGGTCTTGTCGGCCACCTCTTCCAGGGCGGCGTTGACGGGGAAGGTGCCGCGAATATACAAATTGCCCTCTTCCAACTCCGGCATGAACTCTCGGCCCAAAAAGGGCAGCATGGCAAGGGTGATGGCTGTCAGCGTGCCGAACAACGTGAGTGTGAGAAGGCGGTGATTGAGGCAGCGTTCCAGCTGGCGCAGGTAGCTGCGCTTGAGCCAGCGCACCAGCCAATTGTCCTCGCTCGGCTTCAGGTTTTTGAAGAACAGCAAGCACATCACGGGCGCCACCGTCAGGGCCAAGAGCAGCGCGCCGGCCAAGGCGAAAGCGTAGGTGTCGGCCATCGGCCCGAAGATCTGGCCTTCCGGTCCCTGCATGGTGAACAGCGGGATGAAGGCGAACACCATAATGGCCGTCGAAAAAAACAAGGGCCGCTCCACTTCATAACAGGCGCGGATGATGCGTTCTTTCAAGGGCAGTTCGGCATATTCCCCACTGCTGATGTGTCGATAGATGTTCTCGACCATGATGACCGAAGAATCGACGATGATGCCGAAATCGACGGCCCCAATCGACAGCAAGTTGGCCGACTTGCCGCGCAGAAACAGCACCGAAAACGCGAACAACAACGCCAAAGGAATATTGAGGGCCACGATAAGGGCGCTGCGGACGTTGCTGAGGAACATGAACAGGATGACGATCACCAGCAACATACCCAGAAACAAGTTTTCGCGCACCGTTTCGGTGGTGACGTGAATCAGACCGGTCAGGTCGAAATGGGGCACAATGCGGACGCCGGGCAGAAGCCCGCCGGCGTTCAGCTCGTCGATCTTTTCTTTGACCTTGTTGAGAGCGGGCAAAGTGTCCTCGTTCTTGCGCTTGAGGACGATGCCTTGCACTTTGTCTTCTTCGTCGATCCAGACGAGGGCGCCGTCGTCGTCGCGGACGGGATTGCCCTGTTCGTCGGTCTTGGGGCGGCAGACGCTGACTCTGCCCAGCCGGGGCTGATAGCCGACCACCACACCCTCCGAAAGGCTTGGGTCTGCCAGGGGCGAAGGCGCGGCCCCGGCCCGTCCGAGGCCCCGAGGCCCCAGCGGGCCGCCTGTCACGAGGTCTTCGACGCGGACGGGCACATTATTGACGGTGGCCACGACAATGTCGCGGATTTCGCGCAGCCGTTGTTCTTCCTCTTGGCGCAAATAGCGGGCCGCTGTGTAAGGACTGGGCATGACCATCGCCTGCACCATCGGATCTTGGCCGCGGCCCAGAAGGCCGATGCCGCGCACGTTCATGGCGACCGGTCCTTGCCGCAGATAACTGGCGCCGATGTTGGCGTTGCTGTTGCTGACAGCGGTCTGAAACTGCTGCAAAGTGATGCCGTAGCGCTTCAAGCGGTCTGGGTCGGGCTGGATTTCATAGCGCTTGACCATGCCGCCGAAGCTGGAGACACCCGCGATGCGCGGGACGCGGCGAAGGGCACGTTCCAAGGTCCAGTCTTGCAGCGATTTCAGATCGATAAGGGAGTAAATGTCCCGGCCGCGTGGATCCTTGGGACCGTCGAGCGTGTAGCGGATCAGTTCGCCCGTAGGGGTGAACGGCGAGATTTGCGGCGAGACGCCGGCCGGCAGATTTTGCACAAATTGCAGGCGGTTGATGACTTCTTGCCGGGCAGCGTTGTAATCGACGCCGTAGTCGAACTGGTTGCGCAGATGGGACAGCCCGGCCAACGATTTGCTGCGCGTATAGGTCAGCCCCGGCATGCCGGCCAGCGTCACCTCCAGGGGGATGGTCACGCGCCGCTCGACCTCCTCGGCGGAAAAGCCCGGATACTGGGCGATGACTTCGATGATGGCCGGCGCCGGGTCGGGATACGCTTCCACATTCACATGGTTGAATGCGTAGATGCCGACGCCCGCCAAGCCCAGCGCCAGCAAAATCACAATCAGGGCGCTGTCAACCGCCCATGCGATGAGT
>JAJPIY010000188.1 GCA_021324515.1 Planctomycetota bacterium | reverse complement strand
CCTCCTTGATCTTCGGCACTTGTATCGAATCGACTGCTTCGAGGTCAACGCGGTGAACTACGGCGCGCCACAACTCCGCGAGCGAGCCCTCTTCTTCGGCAATCGTTTCAACCGGCTTATCGAGTTTCCTGAGCCGACGCACGGCGAGGTGCGTGAGCCACAACGCACTCTTTTCGATGGTCCTCAAGTAGGCGACCTCAAGCCCTTCCGTACACTCCGCGAGGCACTGGAAGGGTTGATCGAAACCAAGCCGGTGATTATGGACTTCAGCCCCCGCAAGAAACGCTACCTGTCGATGGTCCCTGAAGGAAGCAACTGGCGGTCCCTGCCGCCCGAAGTGGCTAGGGAATCGATGGGGAAGGCGTACTTCGCCAAAGGCGGTCGCTCAGGCTGGTGGCGTCGGTTGACGTTCGACCTGCCGTGCCCGACCGTCGTGACGATGCCGAATCATGCCGGGACTGCACTCTGTCATCCAATTGAAACGCGAGCTTTGACCCTACGGGAGTGCGCTCGCGTTCAGGAGTTTCCCGACGATTGGGAGTTCTGCGGTACGACCCAACAGCAATATGCACAGGTCGGCAACGCCGTGCCTATCCGGCTCGGCGAGGTCTGTGGCGAACTGCTCGCCCGAGAACTTACCGACCTATACGAAAATGGTTTGAAGAAGACGGAAGGCGACCACCCGCCCTACCGCATCGTCTACGTCAAGTCGCATATCCGGACTCGTCAGTGGTACAAGGCTGGGGAGACATTCGTGTGGCAACAGGGCGAGGACAACGGCCATGCCAAGTACCGCCCTGCCAAAACCGAGCGAAAGGTCAGGCTGGCGCGGAGGGAGTGAGCCATGCCCCGACACGAAGGACTGCCCCGGCCCGCCAAGTTCACCTTGAGCAAAACAGCATTGCTCGAAACCCTCGCCGCCGTTGACAGGGACAAGGACGCCACTGCTCGGATCTTAAAGTTGGAAACTAACTTTCGAGAAAAGATCCAGTCGCACGTGGGGTCCCTGCCAACCAGCGAGGCTGAATTCCGCAAGTTCAACACGAACCCATTCGTGTTGATGATCCACACGTTCAAGAAGCAGTACCGACACATCAGCCAGATTGAGGAAGACATCCTCCCCGCGAAGGTGTTCTCCTCAATGGAAACCTCGGCGGGCAGGATGGTCGAGGCCGTCGTGCTTCCGGTGTACAGGTGGCAGTCCGTGGCCAGCGCCATGCACACGGTCTACTCGGTCATCGACGGAAAGAAAAAGTCGGGCAGCACACTCTGCTTAGCGACCCTGAAGAGCGGCCCACGCTGCCTGAACGATGAGATGAGCGAGAACATCGCGGACGCCATCATCACAAATAGTACCGAATGGGCGGCCCAGGCGAAGGCGAAGAGGATCGACTTTACCTATGGCGTCCTGTATGGGACCAAGAAGCAGTCGAACAAGAAGGACTGGCACATCCTGCGGAACATCGCAGAGAAGCTCCCTGCCAGCGCCATCAAGGTAAAGCCGAACCAAGGGTGGACCTGCGAGTATGAGAAAGACGATGTAAAAGTCGTCGTCACGGTTCGCATCGGCATCGAACTCTGGAACTACATCACCGGGCGAGACTTGGGTTTTATGGAGATGTGCGCGGCCCTGATCCGGGCTTGCGTCTCGCCGAGCGACACCCAGCCGAAGGACCACAAGTTTACCATCGTGGATCTCAAGGAGATCATCTCGCTGGGGCCGGTCCCAAGTAACTTCAACGTCAGCATTTTACAACGCAGCCAACTGGAGTGGTTGTTCTTCTTTGCACGTCACTTCTGCGATCAGTTGTTGGACGAAGATATGACTGCGGTACCCTAGGAGTAAGCCGATGGAACGAGCACTACGAGATAAGCTGATCAACGGCAGCTTCGGCAATGTCTCCGCGGCGCACTCGCGCAGGATGGGGGCGATCCGAGGCAAGGGCAACCGTACCACCGAGGCCCGGTTCCGGGCCATGCTCATCCGAGCGGGAATCCGGGGGTGGACCATGCAGACGAGGAGCGTCAAGGGAAAGCCGGATTTCTACTTTCCTGAAAGCAAGCTCGCCGTCTTCATCGACGGTTGTTTCTGGCATGGTTGTCCGAAGTGTGGGCATGTTCCGAGCGTAAACCGCCCATTCTGGAAGGCCAAGATCAAACGGAACAAGCGCCGGGACATTGAAACAGACGGATTGCTGCGTGAGGCCGGGATAACTCCGATCCGATTCTGGGAACATGAACTACGGAACCAGCCCAAAGAGTGTCTCGAACAGTTGGCCCAGCTTATTCGCCTTGGCTCCTTCAGATAAAATGGAGACAAAGCTATGACCTGGTCCGATCCGATCGTTGATGAAGTCCGACGTATACGCGCTGCCTATGCCGCACGTTTCAACTACGATCTGCGCGCCATTTACCGCGATTTGAAGGAACAAGAAAAGCGGAGCGGGTGCAAGGTGGTTCCCTGCCAATCGGAGAGCGAACCCAGTAAAGCACTGCAGTCCAACGGACCGGCCCCGGCAGTCTCGGAGAAGATCCCGACGTAACGCCGTAGTAGCCAACGCGGGAGAGATCGCATGTTGCGCGAGGAGCAGATTGACCTTCGCCGCCGCCGCGCTGCCGAGGGGCGGTTCCGTATTCAGAACCTGGGCCGCAATCGCGTCTTTAGCGATTATCAGATCACCAATCCGGCGACCGGCGGGCAATATCGCGTCAGCATTCGCGGCTTCGACGTCGGAGACAACAGCTGCGAATGTCCGGATTTTCGCACCAACACCCTGGGCACGTGTAAACACATCGAGGCGGTCTTGGCGTCCTTGCGCCAAGAGACGCCGCCGCAGCTGCGGCGGCGTAAAGCGGCTGTCCGGCATCCGGAGATTTACCTCCACTACGGTGAGCAATTGCGGATCGGCCTGCACCTGCCACCGCGCTATTCCGATCAACTCCGTGCTTTGGCCGAAGCGTTCTTCGATCCGCGCGGTCTGTGGAAAGGCGGCGAGGCCTATCCGAAACTCATCGAGTTAGTCGAAAGCGTGCCCGAACAGGTGACGATCTTCTCCGATGCGATGGAGTTCATGGAGCGGGAGATCGAGCGCCAGGAGATGGCCCAGCGTGAACGTGACTGGCTCGCCCAGCTCGAAGCCGGGGAAACGCCGGAGGTGTTGCGCGATCTGGTGTGTGTGCCGCTTTATCGCTACCAGATGCGGGGCGCTTTGTTCTTGGCTTGCCGCGGACGAGCCATCCTTGGCGATGACATGGGCCTGGGCAAGACCGTGCAGACCTTGGCCGCCGTCGAGTTACTGGTGCGGGAACGCGGTATTGAGCGCGTGTTGGTGGTGGCGCCGGCGTCGGTGAAATACCAGTGGGAGACGGAAATTCTCAAGTTTACCGGCCGGGCCGTGCAAGTCATCGACGGCACAGCCTCCGAACGGCGCAGCCTCTATCGGCAAGCGACGTTTTATCGACTTATCAACTATGAAATTGCGGTCCGCGACCTCGACGAATTAAACGCCTGGCAGCCCGACTTGATTGTGCTGGATGAGGCGCAGCGCATCAAGAATTGGGAAGCGAAAACGACGCGAGCGGTCAAGCGTTTGCGCAGCCGTTATGCCTTCGTGCTGACTGGCACACCGCTGGAGAATAAACTGGAAGAGTTGTACAGCATCGTGCAGTTTGTCGATGATCGCCGCCTGGGCCCGGCTTTTCAGTTTTTGCACGATCATCGCGTTCTGGATGAAAACGGCAAGTTGCTGGGCTATCGCCATCTCGATAAAATCCGCGCCAAACTGGCGCCGATCCTGTTGCGGCGGACGCGGGCGGAAGTGCTGTCGCAGCTGCCAGCCCGCACCGATACGACTGTCTACGTCGAGATGGCCGAAGCCCAGCGCGGCCCCTACGCCGAGCATGCGCACGTCCTGGCGCGGCTGTTGCAAAAAAAATATCTCACCGAGGTCGATCGCCGCCGCATTCTCGCCAGCATCACCAATCTGCGCATGCTGTGCAACAGCACTTTCCTGCTCGATCAACAGACCAACGTATCGCCCAAATTGGAGGAACTGGAAGAGCTGCTGCGGGAATTACTCTTTTCAGGACCGCATAAAGTGGTCATTTTCAGCCAGTGGGAATCCATGCTGCGGTTGGCGGCGGAAGTGGTCGAAAAGCTGGGGATCAGCTTCGCCCTGCTGCACGGCGGCGTCCCCGGCAAGCAGCGGCGCAGTCTGGTGGAGCGCTTTCGTGAGGAAGACGATTGCCGTGTCTTCCTCAGCACGGATGCCGGCGGCACGGGACTGAACCTGCAAGCGGCGGACACGGTCATCAATCTGGAAGTGCCCTGGAACCCGGCCGTGCTGGAGCAGCGCATCGCCCGCGTGCATCGCATGGGGCAACATCGTCCGGTGCAAGTATTCAACTTGGTGATGCGCGATAGTATCGAAGAGCGCGTCCTGCGGACCTTGGCCGTCAAGCGATCGCTATTCACTGAAATCTTTACAGGCACCAACGAGGAAGTGCTTTTCACCACGTTGGGGCAACAGGCGTTTTTGCAGACCGTGCGCGACCTGGTCGGCGAAACCCAGCCGGCAGAGGCGCCCGCTTCGTCGCCGGCCTCCGGTGAAACGGCAATAGATCCGCGTCAGGCCCTGGTACAGGCTGCTGTACAGTTTCTCGAAGCGTTGGCTGCGCTGCTCCGCGACACCAGTCCTGGAGCGGCGGGGGCGAATAGCGATGGGACATCGGTCATGGCATCGTTTCGGACGACAGATGCCCAGGGCCGGCCGGTATTGCAAGTGCCGTTGCCCTCGCCGGAAATACTGCAACGCGGAACAGCGGCCCTGCGGACCATTGTGCAAAAATGGGATCTAATGGCCCACCTCTGAACTTCCCCCTTGAAATCCGTGCAAGCGGTTTTATAATTTGGTAGAGATGAGGAAAGTTTTTCTCCCCTCAAAGCGGGTGTAGCTCAGTGGTAGAGCGCCACGTTGCCAACGTGGCTGTCGTGGGTTCGATCCCCATCACCCGCTCTCTAAGACCAAGAGAGAGAACGAGTTGCGATGACATAAAAGGCCAAATGGATCTGTAAAAAGGGTATGGTTGCCCCCTCATCTCATGTCTCGCCGATGGCCAGTAGCTGGCTTTATCCTTTCTGTCTTCGTCGTTATATGAAGGTTCCGGCTTCGCTTGGCCGGCGCCGAATCCCGTAAAGAGAGCGCGGATATGTGGTACGATCGCGATGGCCTTACGGATAGGCTCCGCGCCAGGAACAGCGTCGATCCAGCGGAATGCGTAACGGAAGCGATCGCGAGCAACGTTCCCTATCTTGGCAATCTGGGAGGTTTAGGACCGATGGGCATCTAGTTGGAGGACGGCGCAAGCGATCTTTAGGAAAAAGAGGAATTGCCTCCATTGCCTAGGGCCGATATGGGGGAGGAGTGATATACAACATAAGGTCTACCGCTTCACGATCGGGAGGGTATAGAATGGAAAGAGAGAGGCCCTCCCGGCAAGGATGATCTCGGGGGAGTATAGACTCCGTGCCGGCCCGCCCAGCGCGGGGTGGCCCACCGAGGAGGAACTGTGGCATGCCGGACAAAACCTCTACCTTTGGGAGCGAGGGAGTGGCCCTGCTCGTTCCTGAAGTTCGCAGCGGGCGCGAAGCGCTGCCCGCTGAGCTGTGCTTGGATATCTACCGCCTCATGGTTCGCAGCCGCGTCATGGAAGAGCGGATGATTAAGATGAGCAAATCGGGCCAGGGCTATTTCTGGATCGGCGGGCCAGGCGAAGAGGCGTTTAATACCTGCCTGGGACTGCAAGTCAAAAAAGGCCACGGCCCCGCCTACGATTACCTTCATCTCCACTATCGCAACAGCGCCACGCTCCTGGCTATGGGCATGCCCATGATCGACGCCCTTCGGCAAATGGCCATGACCGCTACCGACCCCCATTCGATGGGCCGCAATTTCCCCGGTCATTTCGCCTGCCGCGCTTGGAACGTGCTGCCGATCTCCTCCGTCGTCGAGGTGCAATATGTCATGGCACCGGGCACGGCGTTGGTGCAAAAACGGTACGGCGGCGACGGCATCACCATCGTTACGGGCGGGGACGCCGGCACGGCGGAGGGCGATTTCGCTTCGTGCATGATCTGGAGCACGCGGCCCGGCAACGAATTGCCGGTGCTGATGATCGTCACCAACAACGGTTGGGGGATCTCGACGCCCGCCTCCACGCAACATGGCGAAAAGCACATCATCGACCGCGGCAAAGCATTCGGCATCCGCGGCGAGGTCGTGGACGGCAATGATGTCGTTGCCAGCTGGCATGCCCTTCGCCGCGCTATGGATTATTGCCGACGCGAACGCCGTCCCTACATGATCGAAGCCAAAGTGTCGCGGCTGTACGGCCATTCCTCCTCTAGCGGCGCCCAGCGCGTGTGGGATGAAGTCGACCCGCTCGATTTGTTCGAGCACAAGCTGACAGAAGCCGGTTTACTCGATCCGATTGTTCTTTCTCATATACGGGAAGAAGCGCTGGCGGAAGTCGAGGCGGCTGTCGAGCAAGTGCTCCGCGAACCGATGCCGCAACCGTCGGACGTGGAGAAATACACCTATGCCCCCAGCCCGGTAGATGTGGTATATCCTGAAGATTACACGGGATTGCCGTAAGAAGGACTAATGTCTCAGTCACAGAATTCACAGAGGGAAAGACAGAAAGCCGGCCACATGAAGCAAGCAATCAGGTCCACCAGAGCGCTTAGACTGGGCACGGGAAGGTTGAACATTTTTCCCTTCCCCCCCACCCCAACCCTCCCCCACAAGGGGGGAGGGAGAAACAAGGCCCCCTCCCCCCTTGTGGGGGAGGGTTGGGGTGGGGGGGAATTGTGCCCAATTCAACTGTGCCCAGTATAGACCTCGCATGGTGGATTGTGGCCCTTTTCCCTCTCTTCCTTGTGGGAGAGGGAGAAAAAAGGCGGCGGGGGCAGTATAGTCCCCTTTTCTGACTTCTTTCTCATCTTTTCTGTGGCTCCGTGGTTCCTGTCGAGGTTTTTCATGGCCACGCTGGTACAAGCGGTTCGATTGGCCCTGCATTATGGCGAGGAGCACCTCGGCGTCACCGATATTTTCGGCGAAGACGTGGGGCCGCCGTTGGGCGGCGTTTTCACAGCCACCCAGGGACTCAAGACGGCCTGGAACTCGCCGCTGGATGAGCGCGGCATCATTGGCACGGCCATGGGCATTGCCTACGCCGGGGGTCGGCCCGTCGCCGAGATCCAGTTCTGCGATTACGGCTTCAACACCATCGATCTGCTCAAAGTGGCCGGCAATCAACGCTGGGCGAGCGCCGGCAACTTCGACATGCCCATCGTGGTCATGACCCCCAGCGGTTCGGGCATCCGCGGCAGTCTGTATCATTCCCATTCCTTCGAGAGTTGGGCCAGCCGTTTGGCCGGCTGGAAAATTGTTATGCCCAGCAATCCGCTTGACGCCTATGGGCTGATGCTGTCGGCCATTGTCGATCCCAACCCTGTACTGGTCTTGTTGCCCAAAGCGTTGCTGCGCGTCCGAGGAGAGCAGAAGATCCCCGGCGAACCGGACAGCGAAGAGGAATTGAAAGCGCGCATTGACGCACCGATCGGCGACCGCAGTAATTGGAAACCGCGTTGGCCCGACGTGCAGCCCTATTATGTGCCGATCGGCGCCGCCGCCCTGGTGCGCGAAGGCGATGAGGCCACGGTGATTAGCTATGGCCGCACCTTGCCGTTGTGCATCCAGGCGGCTGACCATCTGGCCCACGAGACGGGCAAGCGCTGTGACGTCCTCGATTTGCGCAGCATTTTTCCCTATGATTGGAAAGCCATCAGCGCCAGCGTGCGCAAGACGGGCCGAGTACTGATCGTCAACGAAGACACCGAAGTAACCAACTATGGCGAACACTTGCTGCGGCGGATCATCGACGAGCATTTTTACGAGTTGTTGGTGCGCCCCCGTCTGATCGCCGGAAAACATGTGCCGGGCATCGGGCTGAACCAAGTATACGAGCAAAACACAGTGCCGCAGCTGCCGCTCATCCAGGACGCGCTGCGTGCGGTGCTCACGGAAGAAGCCTAAAGAGTCGGCGAGGCAGGTCATGGACTTCGCATTGCCTGAAATCGGCGAAGGTGTCTACGAAGCAGAACTGGTCCGTTGGCTGGTCGAACCGGGCACAACGGTCAAGCGCGGTCAAGGACTTGCCGAAGTCATGACCGATAAGGCCACCATGGAAGTACCCTCCCCCTTTGTCGGCACCATCACCACTCTGTGCGCGCAACCAGGGCAAACGATCAAAGTCGGCCAAGTGCTGCTGACTTACGAAAGCGCCACCGAGCCGCGCCTGCCCCAGAGTGAGGAAGCTCGCTGCGAAGCGAACCGCTCCTTGGCGGCGGCCCGAACGACGGCCGCGCCTGCCAATGGCCCGCCCCGTGCCGAGGCCGCCCGACTCCCTGTCAAGGCTGCTCCGTCGGTGCGGCAAATGGCGCGCAAGCTCGGCATCGACCTGTCCACGATCCACGGCAGTGGGCCGGACGGCCGCATTCTCCTTGAGGACCTCACGTCGCGCCTCGCAACAGCGGCGACGCCCGCTGCACGCCCCGAAGGCAGCGTCGATTACGGCAAGCCGGGTACGCGCATCCCGTTGCAGGGGCTTCGCCGAACCATTGCCCAGCGCATGATGCAATCGAAGCGCACCATCCCGCATTACAGCTACATCGAAGAATGCGACGTGACCGACCTTGTTCGTCTGCGGGAAAGCCTGCGCGACATCTACGCCCGCGCCGGCATCAAATTGACGTACCTGCCGTTCTTTGTCAAGGCCGTCGTCGCCGCCCTCAAGGAAGTGCCGATCGTCAATGCCAGCCTCGACGACGATGCCGGCGAAATTGTGCTGCATGCTCACTATCACCTCGGCATTGCCGTGGCCACGCCAGCCGGTCTGATAGTGCCTGTCCTCCATGACGCCGATCAGAAGGACATCGGGACCATCGCCCGCGAAATCGAACGCTTGAGCAGTGCTGCCCGTGCCGGCAAAGCACGCCGTGACGATCTGCTGGGCAGCACCTTCACGATCACCTCGGTGGGCAGTTACGGCGGCCTAATCGCCACCCCGGTCATCAATCCGCCTGAAGTAGGCATTCTGGCCCTGGGCCGGATCGTCAAACGGCCCGTGTACGACGCCGCTGGACAGGTGCGTCCCGCCGACATGATCTACCTGTCGCTGTCGTTCGATCATCGCGTCATCGATGGCGCGGTCGGCGCCGCCTTCACCAACGCCCTGCTGCGGCAACTCCACAATCCCGCCGCTTTGTTGCTGCCGGCACAGCTGTGATTAGCACTCCGCGGGCGAGCGGGGGGTTAACACCCCCCGCTCGCCCCGGTTTGTGT